>JBAUTF010000029.1:0-36727 GCA_049582065.1 Candidatus Dormiibacterota bacterium
CGCCCGAGCTCGCCGCTCCCGAAGCGCCACCCGAGCTGCCCGCCCCGGCTCTCGAGCTCGAGCTGCCGGCGCACGTCGACGCCTCCCAGCCTGTGCAGGCTGCGCCGGAGCCCGCACCGGTGGCGAAGCCGAGAACGAAGCGGGCGTCCAGAAGGCGACAGGGCCCGACCCCGCCAGACCCCAGCGCCACTTAGACTCATCGGCGGATGGATTTCGCGTTTTCGGAAGAGCAGGAGATGCTGCGGCGGTCGTCGCGCGAGTTCCTGGCCAAAGAGTGCAGCTCGAAGGTCGTGCGCAGGCTGATGGACAGCCCGAGCGCGTACGACCCGGCCCTGTGGAAGAAGATCGCCGACCTCGGCTGGACGGCCCTCGGCATCCCCGAGCAGTACGGCGGGGTGGGCGGCTTTCTCGACCTGGTCGTCGTGCTGGAAGAGGCCGGGCGTGCGCTTCTGCCCGGCCCGTTCTTCGCGACGATGGGCCTTGCGGTTCCCGCCCTCATCGAGGCCGGCACCGAGACGCAGAAGAAGGAAGCGCTAAGCGCGATCGCCGAAGGGTCCGCACGCGCGACTCTCGCCTTCACCGAACCATCCGGACGCTGGGATGCGGCCGGGGTCACCCTGGCGGCCAAGCCGACGGGCGGTGGATGGCGGCTCGACGGGATCAAGCTCTTCGTGCCGGACGCCGAAAGCGCCGACTACATCGTGGTGGCGGCTCGCACTCGTGGCGAGGGCGAGGACGGAATCACGCTGTTCCTCGTCAAGGGCAGGCCGAAAGGCATGACCGTCACGCCGCTCAAGACGCTGGACATGACAAGGCGTTGGGACGAGGTGCGTTTCGAAGCCGTCGAGCTTGGCGCCGACTCCGTGATGGGCCCGCCGCACAAGGCGTGGCCGCAGCTTAGGCGGGCCATGGAGTGGGCGACGGCAGCGCTGTGCGCCGAGATGATGGGCGGGGCGCAGAAGGTGCTCGAGGACTCGACTGAATACGCGAAGACCCGGCAGCAGTTCGGCAAGCCGATCGGCATCTACCAGGCCGTCTCGCACAAGCTCGCCGACATGCTGGTGCTCTCGGAAAGCGGGCGCTCGGCCACCTACTACGCGGCCTGGACGGTCGACGCGGACGCGCCCGACCGCTCGCTCGCCTCCTCCATGGCGAAGGCGTACGTGTCCGACGCCTATCGAAAGGTGGCGGGCGACGGGATCCAGGTGCATGGCGGAATCGGCTTCACCTGGGAGCACGACATGCACCTTTACTTCAAGCGCGCCAAAGCATCCGAGGTGACCCTGGGCGACGCGACGTATCACCGAGAGCTGGTCGCGCAAGCGCTAGACCTCTAGGCACCCGGCCATGGCGTGGGTCCTGCTCGGCCTTGCCATCGCGAGCGAGGTCGTCGGCACGCTGGCGCTGCGAGCGTCTGATGGGATGAGCCGACTTGTCCCGGCCATCGTGGTCGTGGCCGGCTACGTCGCGAGCTTTGGCTTTCTCGCCGTGGTCCTGAAGACGCTGCCGGTGGGAATCGTTTACGCGATCTGGTCCGCGGTCGGGGTCGCGGCCGTGGCGGTGGTCGGGAAGGTGATGTTCGGGGACCCCGTGCCTCCGCTCGCGATGGTCGGCATGGTGATGATCGTCGGCGGCGTGGTGCTGGTCAGCGCATCAGGAGCGCCGGCCCACTAAAACCGCTTAGCCCTCGATCGCTCCGACGAACAACCCCTTGAATCCGATGTCGGTGACCGCGCTCGGGGTGCTGAGGCTGACGTACGTGAAGTCGGCCGTATAGCCTCCGCCGATCACGGTGGTGTCGTCGAGCCAACCCAGCGGATAGAGCCCGAGCGCCACGTGGTTGCCGGTCGAGGTCACGACCGCCGAGTCCCTGCCGCCGGCGGCGACCCGTCCCTCGAGCGGCGACAGCCGGGGGTTCTCGTAGGGGCTGTTGGCGGGTGCCTTGAAGCTCCAGACCTCGGTGCCGTCCGGACGGCGGACGCTGATATCGCCCGCCTGTGGCGTCGTGCAGACGAAGTCGCCGCTGGCGGCGACGTCCCAGACCAGGCACGACTGAGGGTCGCTGAGCTGACGCGAAACCTGGCCGCTCGACGGATCGACCCAGACCGTCACTCCGTCCGGGTGCGGGCCGCCACCCTGGGTCGCCCACTGCGTGGGATAGGTCGCCTCCGGTCCGATCTTGTCCCAACCGCTGAATGCCATGACGTTGGGCAGCGGCTGGGTGCTGCTGGTCGGAAGCACCTCGTGGTACAGGCGCCGGCTTGCGCCACCGGCCTGCACCGAGTAAACGTCGAGCGTGAAAGGGCCGGGCTCAAACGGCGCGCCCCCGGCGCATGGATTGCCTGACTGCGCCTGGGCCGGAAGCGTGAAGACTGCGGCGAGCAGGTCCATGCCGTCGGGGCTCACCGCGAACGAAAGCATCTGCTGATTCCCGGTGAAGGGAATTGTCGCCACAGTCGCGACATCTCCCTGCGGGCTGAGGCTCCTGATCTTGCCCATGCCGTCCGCGAAGTAGACCTTGCCCGCCGCGACGTGCGCGCTGGGAGGCAGGACCGGTCCTTCGCACCCGCCATAAGGGATTGGCATCGGAACAAAAGTCGTCTTGGCGCGCGCGATCCCATCAAGGCCCGCGATTGCGACGGTGTTCCATTGAAACTGAGCAGCGCTGGCGTTTGTCTCCAACGCGGCGAACAACAACGGCCTGGGCGGGGACGAGGTCGAGGGCATCGGCGACGACGATGCAACGCTGGTGGGTTGGGGCTGGGCCGAGCCACAGGCCGCGACAACCATCAGCATCACGATCCACCAGGACCGCGTACCGCTGGAAGCGGATTTCATGGGCATCCCACCTCAGCCGGCTGCGAGCAGCCTGAACACGACCAGGCCGAACAACACGCACGAGGGGATGACGAGCCCGCGGAACATCGCCCAATAGTTCGCCCATGCGTCGCGCAGCCGGTCCAGCCTGCGACCCGACCCGAAGATCAGCGACCAGTAGATGGGGAGCGCGGCTCCGGTGTTGAGGGCGAGCGCGAGCAGCGCCACCCCGCCCGCGACGGCGAACCATGGCTGCAGAGGGGCGGCGCTGCCGAACCCGACCTGGATGCCCCACAGGGCCCCGGCGGTGACCAAAGCGAGCACCGCGGGCAGCCCCAACAGGAAGAATGCCACGAAGCTGACCACCACCAGGCCCAGCATCAAAGCCAGCGTGGCGACGATCCCCGCAAGGCCGGCGGCCGCGACGGTGATCCCGCTGCCATTCGTGTGTTGAGTGCTGCCTACCGGCACGTATCCGACCCGCGGCGGGTCCGATTGCACCAGGCCGGCCGACCCCCCGACCTCTTGCCAGGAATGGAGACCGGCGCTCGAGGTGGCCAGGGCGGCGATCCCCGCCGGAGCTGCGGCCAAAAGGACGCCTGCAGCGATCGCCGCCGCGTTGCGGCGCAGGATGGCGACCGGCACCCAGCTGCGGCGGCGACGGGCCCGTCCGATGCCGGTCTCCATCAGCCTCTCGCGGTCGAATGTCGCGCCGCACAGGATGGTCAGCGCGATGCACGCCGTGATCGGGATGAGCAGAGATACCGCGGCGAAAGGCGAGCGAAAAACGAAGAGCGCCAGCGGCAGGTCGGCCACAGCGGCCGACACCGGCGAGAGGAGGAAGGACCAGGCCCCGCCGGCGGCTCCCTCGCGCGGGAACAGCATGAAGCCCAGCATCCGACCCATCGCGGCCCAATAGGACGTCACGATCGCCACCAACGCGAAGATGGGCAGCAGGTCCCACGGCGCCGATTCTCCGAACAGCGCCAGGAGGGCCATCCCTGCGGCCATCCAGAGGGTCACCCACACCGTGCTCACCACGGCGCCGGGCAGGACCTCGAGCCAGATCAGAGATGGGTCGTCCACCGGTGTGTAGAGGAGGACCTCCAGCGAGCCCTGGGCTTTCTCCCACCAGATGCCGATCGAGCTCTTGATCGACTCGAGCAGAGCGAACGACATGAAGAAGAGCGGCAGCAGCAGGCCGGCTTGCAGGGCCGAGCCGCCGGCGAATCGCTGCGCGACCTGGCCCGCGACGCCGGGCAGCTGGCCGAAGAGCGACGTGGCGGCCACGAGCAGCAGCACGAACGCATTGAGGTACATCACCCAGCTCAGGTCGCCGCGGCGCCACCATGAGCTGACGTAAAAGGGCAGGGAGTGACGCACCATGTCGCCCTGCTCTCGCAGCGAACCGAACATGCGCGGCGGGCGGATCCCCGAGACGACGTGGGCCGGCTGCGCGGGAGCGGGCCCTTGCGCTGGCAGCGGCTCAGCCATCGCCTCGAGATAGACCGACTCGAGGGTTGTCTGCTCCTCTTCCAGCTCGTGGAACGCGGCTCCCTGCTCGGCCAGGCGGCTCTGTAGCTGGGCGGCGAAGTCGGCGCGGTCGGCCACCGTGGCGTCCCACGCCAGCGTGTACTCGAGGACGTCGCCCTCCAGATGGTGCGAGATGGCGTGCTCGCTCAGCCAACCTACGACCGGATCCCGGTTCGCGGGGGTGCGCCCGAGATGGGCCAGGAACTGGCGTCCCTGGGCGACCTGCCGGCGCAGCTGGTCGAGCGTGCCGTGGGTCACGATGACGCCGCGCCTCATGATGGCGATCCGGTCAGCCATCAGCTCCGCCTCGCTGAGCACATGCGTCGTCACGATGAGCGCGGCTCCGCGGGCTCGCTGCTCACCCAGGTAACGGCGCATGTCCGCGGCCGCGACCGGATCCAGGCCGGCGGTGGGCTCGTCGCAAAAGATCCAATCGGGGTCGTGCAGGGTGGCCCGTATCAGCGCGACCTTTTGCGCCATGCCCCGCGAATAGGTCGCCAGGATGGCGTCGCCGCGGTCGGCCAGCTCGAATCGCTCCAGGAGCGCGGCGATGCGCTCGCGCCGCACCTTCTGGGGAACCCCGTACAGGTAACCGAAGCGGTCGAGGTATTCGGGCGCGGTGTTGCGCCCGTAGAGGCGCGCCTGGTCGGGCACGACTCCGAGGCGCCGGCGCATGGCGTCCAGTCCACCGGGGAGCCGCAGCTCATCGAGCTCTATCGACCCCGAGTCCGGCCGCAGGATGCCTCCGAGGCAGCGCAGCGTCGTGGACTTGCCGGCGCCGTTCTGTCCTAGCAGCACGAGGATCTCGCCGCGCTCTACGTGCAGGTCGACGCCGTCGACCGCGCGCACGTCGCCAAACCTCTTGCGGAGGCCCTGGATCCGGATCACGGCGTTACCCTGCGATCAGATCTTGTCGTAGGAATCCACCGGGACCACGAAGACGGTGGCGCCGCCGACCTGAACCTCGACCGGATAGGCCATGAAGAACTCACCGGGCTCGGCGATGGGTGGGACAGGTGTCAGGTAGCGGCTGCGTTCGTGGCAGTTCTCGTGGATGACCTTGAGCGCGCCCTGGACCTGCGAATCCTCGACGCCGATGAGAAGCGTGGCGTTGCCCTGCTGCAGGAAGCCGCCGCTGGACGATATCCGCGTGGAGCTCATGCCCGCCTCGGCGAGCGCGGCGACCGTACGCTGGGCGTCCTCGCCCTGCACGACCGCGATGATGAGCTTCACCTAGGGTCCCCGATCAGCGGCGCCAGGCGCTCGCGGACCTCCAGGTGGATCTTGTCTCGCGAGCCCGTCGCGTCGAGGCGCACGAACCGAGCCGGCTCGGCGGCGGCGAGCCGGTCGTACTCGGCCGCGACCTTGCGGTGAAACTCGATCGATTCCTGCTCCATCCGGTCCTTGCTCTTGCCCGCGCTCTCGTGGCGCCCCAACCCGGTCTCGACCGGGCCCGCGAGCAGGAAGGTCACATCTGGATGAGGGAACGTCGTGGGCCAGCTCGTGGGCACGCCGCGTGCGCCGCCCTGGTAAGCGAGCGTGGAGTCGTGGTAGCGGTCCGCGACCACGATCTGCCCCGCCGCGAGCGCGGGCCCGATCACCTCTGCGATCAGCTGCCGTCGCGCCGCCATGAAGAGGTACATCTCGGCCTCGGCGTCGATCTCCAGTCCAGCGAAGAGCACCACTTCGCGAATCCGCTCGCCAAGCTCGGTGCCGCCCGGCTCGCGCACGACCACCGGGTCATGACCCGCGAGCCACTCGCCCAGCAGCTCGACCTGGGTCGTCTTGCCAGAACCCTCGGTGCCTTCGAACGTGATGAACAGGCCGCGCGGCATCGGTGAGCCGACAGTCTAGGCGGGTTCTTCCGGAGAAGGTGTGATTCGCAGCCTGCGCTGCGGCTCCTTGCCTGTGCTGCGCGCCGACAGCTCGTTCTCGGCGACCAGTTGGTGCTGGAGCCGGCGCAGATACGCGTTCTGCGGCGAGATCTCGACGGGGCGCAGGGTGGTCTTCACGGTCTTGATCGCCGCCGCGGCCTCCGCCAGCGCGCGCGTCGTGGCGTCGTCCTGCCGGTCGACCCCGTAGATCCGCGTCAGCGCGTCGCGCACCTGGGTCACCGAGTTGCTCTTCAAGATGTGGATCGGCAGCCCGCGGCTCTCCGCCTGGCGCAAGCTGTCCGGTCTGCGGCGATAGTGGTTTTTCAAGGTCAGCACCGCGCCGGCGCCGTCGAGGTTGCCCAGCACCTTGACCGGGAGCTCCAGCTCGCGGATGGTCTGCTCGACGTGGTGGCGGCTCACGCCGTAGGGAAATATCCCGAGCGGCTTGCTGGAGGTGGTCGCGGCTGGGAGCGGTTCGGAGGCAACGACCACCGGCGCGTCCACGTTGGAGATCACGCGTCCCTCGCGCGTGCGTACGCGGATCTTCGGGCTGAGGAGCGGGCCACGCAGCGCGGTGTCGACGACTTCCGCGAGCGGCATGTGGATCGCAACCCGGTCGCGGTCCTGGATCTCGACCAGCACGTCGAAGGTCGGCGGCGCTTTGCGCTCGAGCACCGACTTCTGCGTCCCACGGCGGCGAGCCTCCTCGTCC
Source organism: Candidatus Dormiibacterota bacterium (assembly GCA_049582065.1). Classification (GTDB taxonomy): domain Bacteria; phylum Chloroflexota; class Dormibacteria; order Dormibacterales; family Dormibacteraceae; genus DATKSS01. The sequence continues at coordinate 6,937 of JBAUTF010000029.1, forward strand.
GACAGCGTCACGCTCTGGATGCCGCCCAGGAGGTCGTTGAGGGTTGGGTTGACCAGCAGGTTCTCCAGCGTCTGGCCGTGTGCCGTCGCGATCAGCTGCACACCGCGCTCCGCGATGGTGCGCGCGGCGGCGGCCTCGAGCTCGGTCCCGATCTCGTCGATCACGATCACTTCGGGCATGTGGTTCTCGACCGCCTCGATCATCACCGCGTGTTGCAGCGGCGGCGTGCGGACCTGCATGCGCCGCGCGCGGCCGATGCCTGGATGCGGGATGTCGCCGTCGCCGCCGATCTCGTTCGAGGTGTCGACGATGACCACGCGCTTGCGCAGCTCGTCCGCGAGCAGCCTGGCGCACTCGCGGAGCATTGTGGTTTTGCCGATGCCGGGCCGGCCGAGCAGCAGGATGCTCTGGCCGCTGACCACGATGTCCCTGATGATTTCTCCGGTCCCGGTCACCGCGCGGCCGACCCGCATCGTCAAGCCGGTGATGCGACCCGAGCGGTTGCGGATGGCTGAGACTCGGTGCAGCGTGCGTTCGATCCCCGCGCGGTTGTCGTCGCCGAACTGGCCGACATTGTTGGCGACATGCTCTAGGTCCGATCCGGTGACCGGGTGATCGGCCAGCAGGATCTCGTGGCCGGGCACGCGGGCCGACGGTTCGCGGCCCAGGTCGAGGACGATCTCGAGTAGCTCGGTCGGCTCGATGCGATCGTGCAGGGCACGCGCCAGGTCGGGAGGAAGCGCTCGAGCCAGAAGCTCGATCTCTTCGTCCCATTTGGACGCGCCGGGCGTCTGGCGAGGTTCCGCGCTCATCCGAACGAGGGCACCAGTCCCTTTTCGCGCACCGGCACTCGGACCGCCAGTTCCTTGACCAGCAGCAGCTGCGTGAGCAGGACGCTGAACCCACGCCCGCGAAGGGCGTCGATCATGTGCGAATCATAGTGGCGGAGGCTCGACCAGGCCGGCGCTTCCGAGTCCCGGAGCAGTGACAGACCGAAGTCGGCGAGCTCGCCCGGCAGCGGATCCTCCGGAAGGGCCATGAACTCGAGGGTGTCAGGCCGCGTCCCTGAGCCGCGATCGACCTTGACCCATCCGACCATCTCCACGCGGTCGACCACCAGCTCCTGCTTGTCCGACCCGCGGGCGCTGAGCCGGCCGGTCCACTCGCCGCCGTGCATCGCCCTCCATTCGCGATAGGTCGGGGCCTCGAGCTGCGAGACACCCTGCGGCGTGACTTTCCGGTAGAGCTGGTAGAGCATCCGGTTGTCGCCTCGCTTCACGGCACGCAGGCCCTCCGGGAACTGGTCCGAGTGCATGACGGGCTTGTCCGCGTAGACGACGACCTCGGTGGCGTACTGGCGAAAGCCCCGCAGCCGAAAGGCGGGCAGCAGCGTGTCACGCTCGGGCAGGCGCACGAAGAGCCGCAGCGCGCCGCGCTCCAACGCCTGGTTGCACAGGTGCTCGACGAGCACGGGCGCCACCTCGTCGGAGTCGCACCCGTCGCCGACCTGCAGGTTCAGCACCTGCAGCACGCGCGCGCGTCGTAGGTCGAGGCCGAGCGGCTGTCCCGAGGCCTGGATGAAACCGACGACCTTGCCGTTTTCCTCGGCGACGTACATCAGCGTCTCCTGCGACAGCGGCAGCAGGGCTGAGAGCGTCGAGCTGAGCAGAGACCACAAGCGCGCCGCGGGTGGCGCGGCCTCGCTCAGCCGGATGTCCGACGACCGGTGCATCTCCTCGATGCGCGCGAGGTCGAGCAGCCCGGCGGCCCTAACTTTCATCTGGATGCCGCCATGCGCACGAACTCGCGGTGGAGTCGCAGGTCGCCGGTGAGCTCGGGATGGAAGCACAGCGCCACGATGCGGCCCTGGCGCACAGCGACCGCACGGCCCTGGTGCGTGGCGATCACCTGCGCCACTCCCGTGGACTCGACCAGCGGCGCACGGATGAAGACGCCGGGAAAAGGCTTTCCGTCGAGCCCTTCGATGTCGAGCGCGGCCTCGAAGCTGTCGACCTGGCGGCCATAGCCGTTGCGGCGCACCGACACGTCCAGCAGGCCCATGCCTGCCTGACCGGCCATCCCATCCGTGACGTCCCGCGCGAGCACGATCATCCCTGCGCAGGTCGCCATCGTCGCGAGCCCGTGACCGATCGCATCTCGCAGCGGCCCCAACAGTCCAACCCTCTCCATGAGCATCGTCATCGTCGTGCTCTCGCCGCCAGGGATGACAATGCCGTCGAGGCCGTCCAGGTCCTCGATCGTGCGCACGAGCCTCGTCCTGGCGCCGGACCCTTCGAGCGCGCGCGCGTGCTCGGCGAAAGCACCTTGCATCGCGAGGACTCCGATGAGAGGTTTCAATGAGGACTCCCGGCTCTTCGTCCGGGGAGAGCTACCAGCCTCTGGCAGCGAGCAGCTCGTCCTTGGGGATGGCCGGGATCTCGAGCCCTTGCATCGCCTTCCCCAAACCTGCGGAGACCTCGGCGAGGACCTCCGGCTTGTCGAAGTACGTGGTGGCCGCCACGATCGCCTTGGCTCGCTTCAAGGGGTCCTCGCTCTTGAAAATGCCCGAGCCGACGAACACGCCGTCGACGCCTAGCTGCATCATCAGCGCCGCGTCCGCGGGCGTCGCGATGCCCCCGGCCGCGAAGTTGACCACGGGCAGCCGGCCGAGCTTCTGGCACTCGACCAGCACCTCGACGGGGGCGCCGATAAGCTTGGCCTCGCGCACGAGCTCTGCATGGTTCATTCCGTGGAGCCTCCGGATACCGGCCGTGACCGCGCGCGCATGGCGCACGGCCTCGACGATGTTGCCCGTGCCCGCTTCGCCCTTGGTCCTGATCATCGCGGCGCCTTCGGCGATCCGGCGCGCCGCCTCGCCGAGGTCGCGGCAGCCGCACACGAACGGCACCTGAAATGGGTGCTTGTCGATGTGGTTCTCCTCGTCGGCCGGGGTGAGCACCTCGGACTCGTCGATGTAGTCGACGCCCAGCGCCTGGAGGATCTGCGCCTCGACGAAGTGACCGATTCGGCACTTCGCCATGACCGGGATCGTGACCACCGCCATGATCGAGCGGATCAGCTCGGGGTCGGACATTCGCGCGACTCCGCCTTCCTTGCGGATGTCGGCGGGCACGCGCTCGAGCGCCATCACCGCGCAGGCGCCCGCCTCCTGGGCGATCTTGGCGTGCTCGGGCGTGACGACGTCCATGATCACGCCGCCCTTGAGCATCTGCGCGAGACCGGCCTTGACCTTGAAGGAACCTTTCACGCCCCTGGCGGCGCCGTTCCCATTACGTGCACCATTGCGTTCGGCCACGTCCGAAATTCTACGCCGGGGTTTGGCCTGCGCTATAGCCGCTCGAGTACGAGGGTGCGCTTGGACGAGTACTCCTGGTCGGACAGGAGCCCATCCCGGTGTAGGCGGGTGAGCATGTCCATCTCCTCGAGCACGTCGAGCAGAGGAGCCATGGTGCGGCGGGCGAGGTAGGACTGCGACGCAGTGCCGGCGTCCTCGCCGCGTGCATCGAACTCGCGAATGAAGAACAGCGCCTTGACGGCGGAAAACGGGATGCCGAGCTTGCGGATCGGGCTGTCTGTCTGCTCGGCGTGCAGGTGGAGGACGACACCGTAGCGGTGGCGCTCCAGAGTGCCATCCAGGTGGCCACGCAGAACCTCACCGTCGAGAAAGCGGATCGCAACCTTGCGGGTCGGAGTGTCGGCCAGGTCCTTGTCGCGCGGAAGCTCGACCCACTTGACCGCGGTGAGCGGGATCCAGGCGGTCTCGTTGTTCTCCAGGCCGCCGGCGTCGTCGACGTCGACCAGGAAGTCGGGCTCGTCGAAGTCGAGGTCCCGCGCCAGCCCTTCGAGGGTCTCGTCGTCGAAGAAGCGCACGACTACCTTGGCCATTTCACACCTACTGTACTAACCCTCATTTCTCGACTCTCCTGCGAGGGCCCGGTGGATCCGGAGGCTTGGCCTTGATCTCGCCGGGACCCTTAGTCCGCCGCCGCCCGATCTTCCGGGCGCATTTGACGCAAACCGCGATGTGGTGCCGGACGGCCTCGGCCTGCGGCCGCCTGAGCTTGCCGGCGAGGTACGGGGCCAGGAGCGGGACCGCCTCCTCGTGCGTGATCTCGCCCTCGGATTCCGCGGCGAGGAACTCCTCCTTGAAACGCAGCCGGGCCCGGTAGAGCAGGGTCTCGACGGCGCTCTCGGACATTTTGAGCGTCTGGGCGATCTGCCGGTAGCTCATGTCCTGGAGCTCCCGGAGGGTCAGCACGAGCCGGTACTTTTCGGGCAGCCGCTGCGCCACCTGCCAGACCTGCCGGCGCGTCTCGTTGGACTCCTGCACCTGCACCGGGTCAAATCCTCGCGCAGTGGAAGGGAGGCTTGCCATCAGCTCGGTCTCGTCCTCGTCTGTGCCGCCGTCCGCACGCAGGTCGCGCTGGCGGCGCCGCAGCTCGTCGAAGCAGAGGTTGCGAGCCACCGTGTGCACCCAGCCGCCGAAGTTGAACGAGTCGTCGACCCGGTCCATCATCTTCAGCGCTTTCATGAAGGTCTCCTGCGCGATGTCCTCGGCCAGCAGCGCGTCCCCGAGCTTGCGCCGGACGAGCCTGAAGATCGACGCGACGTAGCGCCGGTGCAGTTCCTCGAAGGCATGCGTATCGCCGTTGCGGTACGCCCTGACGAGCTCGACGTCAGTCGGGTCGACGCCGACCTTGACCTCCGGCTCGCCGCTTTCTACGTCCATGGGTGCGTGCGGCAGGCTACTACGGTGGCCCGGGTCAGAATGCGATCTGCCTCGAGCGGGGCCTGGTTTTGATCTTGACCTTCCTCCCTCAGCGTCACGACGGAGGTGACGCCCAGCTTGTTCAACGCCTCCCAGCCCGGGCCCTTGCTGCCCGCCAGGAGCAGCACCGGGACGCCGGCCGCCTGCGCCCTTCTCGCCACCTCGCCCGGCGCTTTGCCGTAGGCGGTCTGCTCGTCCGCGCGCCCCTCGCCGGTGATCACCAGCGAGGCGCCCTCCAGCTTCTCGTCGAACCCGGCCGCTTCGACCACCAGCGGCGCACCGGGGACGAGGTCGGCGTTCAGGAACGCGATGAGGCCAGCCCCGGTCCCGCCCGCCGCGCCGGCGCCTGGGACGGCCGACACGTTTCTCCCGAGGTCACGCTCGATCACCTCGGAGAGCCTGGCCAGCGCCGCGTCGAGATGGCGGACCATCTCGGGGTCGGCGCCCTTCTGGGGCCCGTACACAGCGCTCGCACCGAGCGGCCCGGTCAGCGGATTGGTCACGTCGCACGCCACCCTGACGCCGATCGCGCGCCACGCGCGGTCAAAGCCGGATGAGTCGATGCTTTGCAGCGACGCCAGGGCCGCCCCGCCGCGCTCGAGGTCGTGACCGCTCGCGTCGAGCAGCCGGTACCCGAGCGCCTGGGCCATGCCCGCTCCGCCGTCGTTGGTAGCCGAACCGCCGATCCCGGCGATCACCGAGGCGACGCCCGCTTCTCGCGCCGCTTGAAGCAGCTGGCCGAAGCCGTACGTGCTGGCACGCATGGGGTCGTGGCGAGAAGGTGGGATGAGCGCCAGCCCGCTGGCCGATGCAAGCTCGACAACTGCCGTCCGGCCTGAGGCGACGAGGCCGAACCGCGCCTCGACGGGATCGCCCAGCGGACCGTCGACGCGCAAGGAGCGGAACTCGCCATGAAGCGCGGTGACCAGGGCCTCCGCCGTGCCGTCACCGCCGTCCGCAACCGGGACCTCGACGATCTCGGCATCCGGGAAGACCTCGCGCACGCCGCGCGAGATGGCGGCGGCGGCCTGCGGCGCCGTGAGGGTGCCCTTGAATGCGTTGGGCGCAACGACAATCTTTAGCACGGGGGAGTCAGGCCTCCCCCGTGGAGCCCCCACCGGGTAACACTTTGCAGGGCGGCGCTTGGAAGGTGCATGTCAGGTGACGGCCGGAGTAAATCCGGCCTGCTTGCAACCTTCGGTCTAGTAAACCGGGATCGACCAGTCCTTGTACTTCTGCAGGTCGCCCCGCACGGCGCCGAAGTAGATGTTCTGGAGCTCGTGGGTGAACTCGCCCACCTTCCCGTTTCCGATCGGCCTGCGGTCGACCTCGATCACCGGTGAGATTTGCGCGCCGGTGCCGCAGAGGAACAGCTCCTCGCACGTGTAGAGCTCGGTCCGGTCGATGCTCCGCTCGATCATCGGGAGGCCCAGCTCGTCCTTGATGATCTTCATCATCAGGGTGCGCGTCACGCCTTCCAGGATGTCGTCCGTCACCGGAGGGGTGACGAAGGCGCCGTCTTTGTACATGAAGATGTTCTCGGCCGAGCCCTCCGAGACGGAACCGTCGACGGTCAGGACGATGGCCTCGTCGAATCCGTTTTCCACCGCCTCGGACTTGGCCAGCGCCGATTGCGCATAAGAGCCGGTGATCTTGGCGCGTGCCGGCAGCGCCTGATCGGGGACGCGGCGCCAAGAGCTGACCATGCAGCGGATACCCGACTCGACCTCGACGTAGTTGCCGAACGGGATGGCGTAGATGAAGAAGCTGTGGTCGAGGTTGTGCAGGCGCACGCCGATCTCTTCGCTCGAGGTGTACAGGAGCGGCCGCACGTACACGTCTGACTTGAACTGGTTGCGGCGCAGCAGGTCGATCGTGAAGCTGACGAGCTCCTCGGTCGAGTACGGCAGTTTCATGCGCATCACGTTCGCCGACCGCTTCATCCGCTCGTAGTGCGCGACCGGCTCGAGGAGGAAGAGCTGCTCTTGCTTTGGGTTCCAATAGGCGCGGATGCCCTCGAACACGCCGGTTCCGTAGTGAAGGGCATGGGTCATCAGACCGAGCCTCGCATCGTTGTAACGGGCGAACTCGCCCTCGTAGAACACCCACGTGTTGGGATGCACCACAGGCTTCTTGGCGGCGATCTTCGGCTTTGTATCCACACTCATCTCGACCTTAGTTTATGCCCTGGCGTGCCGCCCGGCCTCACCGCACTCGACCGTTCACCGCGCGGCCCGCGCGAGTAATGCCAGCGGGAAGGGCCCGGCTTCTGTTATGAATCCGGAGGTGAGCGTTTACGGGATCATCGCCGACCTGCGACGAGAGCACCCGACGCCGGCCGCCATGCAGACCCTGGACATGGTGGTGGCCGAGCTCGGCCGAACGCGGGACAACCTCAAACAGGCTGCCGGCAACCTCGAAGGGCAGACGCTGCCGTCCGGCGGCAAGGCGGCGCTCGAGGAGCTGGTCGAGCGCGCGCGCAAGGACGGGGTGTACGACGTCGACTACGGCCCGGACCCGTATGACAGGGTGGCGGTCGAGCCCCTGGACGAGGGAACAGCGGGCATCGGCGCCCTCCTGGCGCTGTCTTCCGTGATCGGCATTGCCCTGGCGATCGCGGCCGTGGTCGTCGGGCTGAACGCGATCCTCAACCAGGCCAGTGGCTGAGTCCTCTTTCGACGTCGTCTCGGAGTTCGACGCCGCCGAGCTGACCAACTCACTGGACCAGGCGAGACGCGAGGTGGCCACACGGTACGACTTCAAGGACACGCAGACCGCCTACGACCACCGCGGCGATTCGATCGTGATCGAATCGGCCAGCGAAGAGCGCGCCCGCGCCGCACTCCAGGTGTTGCGCGAGAAAGCGGCGCGGCGCCAGCTGTCGCCCAAGCTCTTCAAGGCGGGCGACCCCAAAACCATCGGCAAGGGCCGGGGGCAGATCGAGGTCCAGCTGAATGCGGGAATCACTGACGACATCGCGCGTGACCTTCGCAAGCGCATCCAGAACGTCAGTCCCAAAGTCCAGGTCCGCATCCAGGGCGACCAGCTGCGTGTCGTGGGCAAGGACAAGGACACGCTTCAGCTCGTGATCAAGGCGCTCCGCGAAGCCGAGGACATCCCGGTGCCCCTGCAGTTCACCAACTATCGCTAGAAGCAACCTGGGCGCGCGATGAGCAGCGCAGTGGTCATCCCGGCCATCGACATCCTCCAGGGCCGGTGCGTCCGGCTGGTCCGCGGCGACTACGAGAAGGTCACGGTCTATGCCGAAGATCCGCTCGAGGTGGCAGAGATCTTCGCAGCTGGAGGCGCGCAGCGCGCGCACGTCGTCGACCTCGACGCGGCCAGGGGCTCCGGCGACAACACGAGCGTGATCGCAACCATGCTGAGGCGCTCCAAGCTCAAGCTCCAGGTGGCTGGTGGCGTGCGCAGCGAGGAGAAGGTCAGCTCGCTGGTCGATGCAGGGGCCCACGGCGTGGTGATGGGGACCGCCGCGGTGCGCGATCCGCGCCTGCTCGAACGATGCGCTCGCGAGCATCCGGGCGTAGTCCTCGCGGCGCTCGACGTGATCTACAACCAGCCGGCTGTGCGCGGCTGGACGGAGACCGAGCCGGTGATGATCGGCTCAGTGCTCGGTCGGTGGGATCGGCTGCCTCTCGGCGCCGTCATCTTGACGTGCATCGACCGCGACGGCACGATGGCCGGCCCAGATCTCGACACGCTGGCCAAGGTGCGCAGGATGACGGGTCTGGAGCTGCAGTATTCGGGCGGCGTCTCTTCGCTTGACGACATCGTCAAGATCGCAGAAGCAGGCGCGCAGGCTGTGATCCTCGGCAAAGCGCTTTACGAGAACCGGTTCACGCTGGAGCAGGCCCTCGCGCTGTGAGACTGGCCGCTCTTTTCGCTGCGACGCTGCTGCTGGTCGCCTGCGGCGGGCGGGACGTGCCGGACGACCAGGGTCTCCACAATTCGATCACCAACGACGCGAACGGGTCGGAGGTGACGTTCGATGCCACAGTCATCAGCGACCCGGTGGAGTCTGGCGGCCATGAGCGTTTCGAGGTCAAGGCGCCGACGGGCGACACGCTGGAGGTCGATCACAACACGACACTCGCCCCATCAGTGCCGCTGCACTCCGGCGACCAGGTGGTGATCCACGGCCAGCTCTACATCGACCCCGGCCCCCACGTCGGCGTGCACTGCACCCACGCCGCGACCTCGAGCGGCTGCCCCCAACCGGGATGGATCGAGTTCGCGAACAACTACTACGAGTAGATTGGCGACCAAGGATGCCGATACTTCAATTCCTGCGCAACCTGACCGCAGGAGACTATGGACCCCTGGAGCGGCTTCGCATGGTGACCGGCAACCTGGCCCGGCGAAACCCCGCCAAGAAAGCGGGCTGTTGCGGCCATTATGGCGACCCGGGTTGTTGAATGACGAAAGCCGAGGCCCGTGCGGCCGGACTTCGATAAGCGAAAACCTCGGGGTTTCTCCCGCGGCACGCCGCGGGGACCGCAGCGGAGCCGCTACGCGGCGCTGCTCGCTTTCCCCGGGAATGATTGACCTGGCAGTCGCTCCCGGCGCCGTCTGGGTGGGCTAAGGACAAAGCTGCGGCCGGGACAGACCTGGCCGCACCAGCCACGCGAGTGCTGAAGCAGCGCCCTAGGGCTTTCTCTTCGTTTTGCGGGCGACCTTCCAGACCGTCGCCTGGGCGACCGGGCGGACGACGATCTCATCGATGTCAACGTGCGCCGGGCGCGTGACGGCAAACACCACGCAGTCCGCGACGTCCTCGGCGGTGAGCGGCTTCAAACCCTCATACACGGACTTGGCGGCTTTGTGGTCGCCGTGGAACCGGACCAGGCTGAACTCGGTCTCCACCAGGCCGGGCGCGATCTCGGTGACCCGGATCGGTTCGCCGTTCAGTTCGAGGCGCAGCGTTCGAGACATCGCGCGCACCGCATGCTTGACCGCTGTATAGCCGGCACCGCCTGCGTAAGTCTCGAATCCGGCGATCGACCCGATGTTCACGATGTGACCGTGTCGCGACTTGCGGAGCAGGGGCATGCATGCGCGCGTCATGAACATCAGGCCCAGCACGTTGACCTTCCACATGCCGATCCATTCTTCATCGACGGCTTGCGCTATGGGATTGAGCCCGAGCGCCCCACCAGCGTTGTTGACGAGCACATCGATGCGCCCGAATCGCTTCGCTACTGCGCCGACGAACGAGGCGACACTCTTCGGTTCGGTGACGTCGAGCGCAAGCGCCACGCCCTCCTCCCCGGCCACCCTTTGTAGCCGTTCCAGTCGCCGCGCCCCGACGACGATCTGATATCCGCGTCGCCCCAGGGCGACCGCAGTGGCGGCCCCGATCCCGGACGACGCGCCGGTGATGACGGCGACTGGCGCGCCCTTGCTCGTGGCCAACCTGTCAACCCCCCCCTTGAAATGACGATTTCGACGCCGTCAAAGCGTACCCTAGAGAAAGTGCTCGAAGTCCTGGTCGGTGTCGCAGTCGGCCTCCTCGTCGTGGCCGGCATCCTGGTGATGATCGGCCCCAACCTGCGCGTCGCGATCCGCAGGCTTCGATCGGTGGCCATTCCCACCAAGGTGCCATCCGTGTTCCAGTCCCAGCGGCGCGAGGCGGTTCCCCCGGGCCTCAACCCAAAGACCCAGCGCGTGCTCGTCGCGGTCGCGCGACTTGCCGGTTGGATGCGCGCCCACGGACAGGAAGAGCTGGGCCGCGAGCTGCGCAATGCCGCGGCGCGGATGGCCGGCAACGAGCCGGCTGGCCTCTACGCCTTGCAGAACACGCTCCGCAAGCTGCGCGTGGTCAACGTCGAGGAGCGAGGTGAGCAGGAACGACTGAAGGCACTCGCGAACGAGCTCCGGGTCGCGGTGCAGGACCGCTTCGAGCAGCTCGAGCTGCTGCCGTTCAAGCGGCCCTAGGACACCAGGCTCACACCACCTCGCGAGGCAGCGTTTCCGGGCTCATCTCCGCCGGCAGGTCGAGCTCTGAGCGGCTGGTGATGCAGAACTCCGGCGGCGGACCGAGCACCAACATCCGGCGCCACAGGCTGACGTCCGGCCTGACGGTGAAGTTCTTGAGACGCTCGTACAGCTCGCCGTAGGGCATCCCCGCGGGCTTCGAGAACCTGGTCTCAAATCCCGATTCGCGGCGCGGCTCGCCGGACAGCAGCGTGAACAGCTTGCCGGTGCCGTCCCACGACATATGCGCGACCATGTCGTGGGTCGAACGGGCTCGGTTGCCGACCGCCGCCTCGTTCAGCCGGTCGAGGGCCGCGGAGTCCGCGACCACGTACCAATCGGCGTAACCCCCTCCAATTCGATACGAGCCGGAGCCGAGAAAGCCTGCGGGCGGATCCGCCGTCAGCGCCGCATGGAAGGAGCGCAGCGCAGCTTCGTACGCGATCGTGCCGGCCTGCGGCGCCGGGCGATGAAAGAAGACGTAAGCGAGCAAGTCAGCGCGTCGCCCTGGGTCCCTTGCCCGACTCCACGTACTTCTTCAGCGCGTCCATGTTGCGGCGGATGCCTTCCGCGTACTGGCGGGCAAGCATTCCCCCGGCGAGGCGCAGAAGGCCGCCGAGCTCGTAATCCATCTCGTAAACGAGCCTCGTGGTGCCGTCCTTGTGCTCGGAATAGGTGTACGACCACGTGCCCTTGAGCGGTCCCTTCACGAACTTTCCGTTGCAGTGTTTCGCCTTGACGTACGACGTCTGCTCGACCTCCAGCTCAGCCTTGTAACCGGCCGGTAGGTTGAGGTGATAGCGATACCGTGTGCCCTTCCCGGGCGGACCATCGTCGAGCTGCCTCACCTTCGCGAGGTTCGACGACCACCTCGGCGCGTTCTCCGCGTCCTCCTGCACCACCGCCCAGACACGCGCCGCGGGCGCCTGGATCTCGACCGCTTCGCGGACTCTGGTCACCCTGCGATGATCCCATTAGTGGCAGTCGTGCAACAACCGGCGCCGGCTCGCATGTTGGGGGCCCTCCGCCACACGAACTACCGGCTCTTCCTGACGGGCCAGATCATCTCGACGGTCGGGACGTGGATGCAGAGCGTGGCCATGCCGTGGCTGGCGCTGCAGCTCACCCACAACGGACTCCTGGTCGGCCTGGTCCTCGCGTCGCAGTTCATGCCCGTGCTCATCGGCAGCCCGCTGGGCGGAGTGGTGGCGGATCGATATCGCAAGCGCAACGTGCTGCTGGTCACGCAATCGCTGTTCATGCTGCCTTCCTTCACGCTGTTCGCCCTCAGCGCAAGCGGGCATACCCAGTACTGGATGATCGTTGTCGCGGCGTTCGCGACCGGCACGATCAACCTCTTCGACGTCCCCTCACGCCAGGCGTTCCTCATCGAGATGGTCGGAAAGCAGGACTTGATGAACGCCATCGCCCTCAACTCATCGGTGTTCAACGGTGCGGCCGTGGTCGGGCCGGCCGTGGCGGGCGTGCTGATCGCCGCAGTCGGCCTGCCCATCTGCTTTCTCGCCAACTCTCTCAGCTACCTCGCGGCGATCGCGGCGTTGCTGCTGATGCGCAATCTCCCGGTCGTCGTGGAGGAGCGTCACGGAGAGCCGTGGGTGGCGCGGCTGGCGCAGGGCGCCAGGTACGCGCGTCACGAGCCGGTCGTCGGGATGCTGCTGATCGCGGTCGCCGTGTTCTCCCTTTTCGCCATGAACCGCCTGACCCTGATCCCGCTGTTCGCCGACCAGGTGCTGCACGTCGGCGCTCAGGGGTTCGGCTTCCTGATCGGGTCGATGGGCCTCGGCGCCCTGGTCGGAGCTCTTACCCTCGCATTCTTCCCGGGCCTGGGCGCGGATCCGCCACGCCAGTTCTGGATGGCGATGATCTGGGTGGCGGCGCTGCTCACGTTCGCCATCTCGAGAGTGTTTGCTCTCTCGCTGGTGACGCTCTTCGTCGCCGGCTACTGTCAGATCTCTTTTGTCGCGACGGCCAACAATCGCATCCAGACCATCACGCCCGATCACTTGCGAGGTCGCGTGATGGCGATCTACGCTCAAGCGCTGATCGGCGTAGGGCCGATTGGGAGCACTCAGGCAGGCGGCTTGGCCACGCTGTTCGGCGCCCCATGGGCGATGGCGATTGGCGCCGCGATTGCCGGCGCGGTGATCGTCGGCATCAGGATGTTGAGACCGGACGTCTTCTCCTACCCGAGCCGGACCTCGAGCACGGCCGCCAGCGCGAGTGCCGGCACCAGCCAGCGCGGCGCCCGTATCTAGTCCGCCACCGTGTCTAGGACACGAGCGCTCCACCGCCTCCGCGCGGGTTATGCTATTTCCTGGACCTCGACCCGTGTCGAGGTCATTTCTTTTTCATGGGCGCCTTTCGCCCAGAAGGAGCACGACCATGACCGACGACGAGTTCCTCCGCGCGTTCCTGCAGGGTTGGCCGTCCGGCGAGAGATTCGGCCATCACGAGCATCTTCGAGTGGCGTGGCTGGTCATTGAGCGCCATGGGCCCGAGCTCGCCGCCGAGATCGCCGGCGATGGGCTGCGCCGGATGGCGGCGGCTCAGGGCCAGTCGGTCCTGTACAACGAGACGATGACCCGCTTCTGGGTTCGCCTGGTCGCGCACGTGCGCGATGTGAAGGGACCGCAGGAGAGCATCGACCAGGCCATCGAGCAGGTGCCGATGCTGATGGACAAGAGCCTGCCGTTCAGGCACTGGAGCCGCGAGCTGATGTTCGGTCCAGAAGCCCGCACCCGGTGGGTCGAACCCGATCTTCTGCCGATTGCGATTAACTGAAGTCAGGACTTCGGCGCAGGGAACCGGGCTACGAGGGGTCGGTTAGAGTCCTCTCACCGACCTTCGACCCCAGACGCCCAGCAACAGCACCCACGTGTAGGCGTCGCGGTTGAGCATCATCAAGCGGCCGCCCGCGGCCACGCCGGTGAAGGAGCCGGCTCGTGACCTTTGCGTCATGCCCTGTGGCGGAATCTCGGTTGCCATCCTCTCTCCTCAGTCCCGGGGCAGGTATCGCGGCAGGTCGGCCAGCGACTCGAATCCTCGGAGCGCCAGGAAGGCGGCTATTCCGTCGTGGACCTCGGAGATGGCTCGCGGATTCACGAAGGTCGCCGTGCCGACCTGCACGGCGGCGCAGCCCGCGACCAGGAACTCCAGCGCATCTTCCGGCCGCGCAATGCCGCCGATGCCGACCACCGGGATGCTCACCGCCCGCGCCGCCTGGTGAGCCAGGTGCACCGCGAGGGGACGGATCGCGGGACCCGACAGGCCGCCGGTTCGGAAGCTGAGTCGCGGCCGGTATGCGTTCAGGTCCATCGACATGCCGACGAAGGTGTTGATGGCGCAAAGCGCGTCAGCGCCGGCGGACTCCACGGCGCGGGCGATGGTCCCGATGTCGCTCACCATCGGCGTGAGCTTCACCCATACCGGCAGGCTGGTCCGTTTGCGTACCGCCTCAGTCACCGCCGCCGCGGCGCGGGGGTCGTTGCCGAAGTAAAGCCCACCCTGCTCGACGTTGGGGCACGATATGTTGATCTCGAACCCGGCGACGCCGGGCACGCCCTCGAGCCTCGCCGCGAGCTCTCCGTATTCCGCTGCCGACTCCCCATTGATGTTGACCAGCACCGGGAAATCCCATTGCGCCCACCGCGGGGCGTAATCGCGGATCAACGCTTCGACACCAGGTCCCTGCAGACCGATGGCGTTGAGCATCCCGCCCGGCGTCTCGGCGATGCGTGGCGGCGGAGTGCCGACGCGCGGCTTCAAGAAGATGCCCTTGGAAACCATGCCGCCGAGCGCGCGGCGCTCGAGCAGCGGGACCTCGGTGCCGTATCCGAACGTCCCCGACGCAGCCATCACGGGCCCGCGCAGGTCGAGCCGCCCGATCGAGACCGACAGGTTGGGGGTCATGCCGTGACGGCGTACGCGAGGTGCGACGGCAGCGCGCTCCAGTCGACGTCCGATGCGCGGTATACAGGGCCCTCCGTGCACGCTCGGTCGTAGCCGCCCTTCGTCAGCGGCACCGCGCAGCCGAGGCACACGCCCGTCCCGCAGCCCATGTACGTCTCGATCGCGACCATCGCGTCAGGCCAGCGGTCCGCGACCGCGGACAGCATCCGGTTGGGCCCGCAGGCGAGCACCAGGTCGGCGTCGGGGGCTGCCGCCACAGCCGTCCCCGCGAATCCCTTCGACCCGTCGTCCGTCGCCCAGATGACTTCGTCGCCGTCCGTTTCCGAGCAGAGATCTTGGCTGTTGCGCGCGCCATGGACCCACGTCACGCGAATGCCGAGCGCCGCGCATCGGCGTGCGGCCAGCGTCATCGAGGCCACACCAAGGCCGCCGCTGACCAGGGCGGCCGTACGCGGTCCTGCGTCGATTCCGAAACCATGTCCGAGCGGTCCGAGACAGCTCACGCGGTCGCCTTGACCCATCGCGAGCAGCTGGGCGGTCCCGACGCCGACCGCTTTCAGCACGATC
Source organism: Candidatus Dormiibacterota bacterium (assembly GCA_049582065.1). Classification (GTDB taxonomy): domain Bacteria; phylum Chloroflexota; class Dormibacteria; order Dormibacterales; family Dormibacteraceae; genus DATKSS01. The sequence goes on from JBAUTF010000029.1 coordinate 22,214, forward strand.
TCGATTCGTTCGCCGTCTACGCGGTAGACCGAGAAGGGGCGCCGGAGAAGCGGGCCGGGCGACCATCCGAGGTTGACGAACTGACCGGGCGCCACCGACGCGGCGATCTCCGGGGCGTGCATCGTGATCACGAACATGTCGCGAGCGACGGTCCGCTTGCCGGTGATGCGGGCGTCGAGGAGGAACACTCTCTTCAGTGCCCCTCCCCACCCGCCGGCTCGGCCGGCGACCTCCCCGCCTGCGGGGAGGTGACCTCTCCAGACGCCGGCTCCGCCGGCGACCTCCCCCACCGCGGGGAGGTGGCCCCGTCCCTCCACTCCTCGATCGTGCGCACCTCGATGTCGTGGGAGACGGCGACCGCCGACTCGAGCAGGGCCGCGGCGGTGTCAAGGGAGGTCAGGCACGGGATGCGGCGCTCGACGGCGGCGCGGCGGATCTCGAACCCGTCTTTGAAGACGGGCGCTCCCGACTCTCCGGGGTCGGCGTAGATGTTAGACATCGTGTTGATGACGAGGTCCACCTCGCCACGCGTGATGACGTCCACCACGGTGGGGCCTTCCTCGCCGATCTTCGCGACCACGCGGGGCGAGAAGCCCGCGTGCCGAAGCGCCCTCGCGGTTCCGTCGGTGGCAACCAGCCGGTAGCCCATCTCGACCAGCCGGGAGACGATGGGCAGGATCTCGGGCTTGTCGACGTCAGCGATGGTCAGAAGCGCCGCGCCCCCTCGCTTGACCTGCATTCCGGAGGCGGCGAACGCTTTGCTCAAGGCCTCGTTCAAGGTGCTCGCGATCCCGATCGCCTCGCCGGTGGATTTCATCTCAGGGCCCAGGTACGAATCCACGGCCGGCAGCTTGTTCATGGAGAAGACGGGGGCCTTCACCGCGACCAGGTCCCGGGGCGGCATGAGCCCCGTCGACCAGCCCATGTCGGCGAGCTTTTCGCCCAACATGACGCGCGTCGCGAGCTTGACCATCGGGGTGCCCGTGATCTTGGAGAGGAAGGGCACGGTGCGCGACGCGCGGGGATTGACCTCGAGCACGTAAACGTGACCACGGTGCACGACGTACTGGACATTGACCAGTCCGCGCAGTCGCAGGTGTCGCGCGATCCTCACGGTGTAGTCGATGACATGGTCGAGCTCCGACGGCTCGAGTCCCTGCGCGGGGTAGACGGCGTACGAATCGCCCGAGTGAACGCCGGCGCGCTCGACGTGCTGCATCACGCCGGGGATCACGACGGTCTCGCCGTCTGAGATCGCGTCGACCTCGACCTCTGTGCCCTGCAGGTACTTGTCGACGAGCACGGTGCCGCGCGGCATCGCGCCGATCGCCCATCCCATGTATCGGCGCAGCTCTTCGCGGTTGTGGACGATCTCCATCGCGCGGCCGCCGAGCACGTACGACGGCCGCACCAACACCGGGTAGCCCACCCGCTCGGCGATCGCGACGGCCTCTTCGACCGTGGTCGTGGTGCCACCCATCGGTTGCGGGACGCCGATCGCGTCCAGCGCTTTCGCAAACGCGCGGCGGTCTTCCGCGAGGTCGATGGCCTCGACGCTCGAGCCCAGGATGGCCACTCCGTGGTCGTGCAGCGGCTCAGCGAGGTTGATCGCCGTCTGGCCACCGAACTGCACCAGAGCGCCATCAACATTCTCGGCCCGAGCGACGTTCAGCGCGCCATCGAGGTCGAGAGGATCGAAGTACAGGCGGTCGGAGGTGTCAAAGTCGGTCGAGACTGTCTCGGGATTGGAGTTGACGAGCACCGCGCGCACGCCGGCCTCGCGGAGCGACCATGCGGCGTGCACCGAGCAGTAGTCGAACTCGATGCCCTGGCCGATGCGGATCGGGCCAGAGCCGATGACGAGCACGCTGCGGACTCCTACCTCCCCATCCCCCGCCTTTGGCGGGTACTTCCCCATGAATGGGGAAGGCTCACTTTCCGTTTCGTCTTCCCAGCACGAGTAGTAGTAGGGTGTCGCGGCCTCGAACTCGGCCGCGCATGTGTCGACGAGCTTGTAAGTCGGGGCAGCGGGCTCGACCGTCTCGCCGCGCAGCGCACCGATCATGGTGTCGGAGAAACCGGCGCGGCGGAGCTCGCGAACGGTGCCGGTGGCCTCGAGGCGCGTGATGTGGGCCATGCGGTCGAGGAACCACCTGTCGATTCCGCTTCGCTCTGCGAGTGCTGCGGGATCGGCGCCCTCACGCAGCGCGTTCATCAACGCGAACAGCCGGCGGTCGTTGGGCTGGTCGATGGTCTCGCCGCCCAGCTCCAGGGCGGCGGGCGGCTTTTGCTCCAGCGAGCGCATCGCCTTGGTCAGCGCCGCCTCGAATGTCCGCTCGATGGCCATCACTTCGCCCGTGGAGGCCATCTGCGTGCCGAGCCGCCGGTCCCCGGCTGGGAACTTGTCGAACGGCCAGCGTGGGATCTTGACCACGCAGTAGTCGAGCGCGGGCTCGAACGCGGCGAACGTGCGGCCGGTGACCTCGTTGCGGATCTCCTCCAGCCGCCTGCCGACCGCGACCTTGGCCGCCACGCGGGCGATGGGATAGCCGGTCGCTTTCGAGGCGAGGGCTGACGAACGGCTGACGCGCGGGTTGACCTCGATCACGTGGTAGGTCGAGCTCTTCGGGTCCAGCGCGAACTGCACGTTGCAGCCGCCTTCGATGCCCAGGGCGCGGATGATACGAATCGCCGACGAGCGCAGCATCTGGTGGTCTCGGTCGGAGAGCGTCTGGGCCGGCGCGACGACGATCGAGTCGCCGGTGTGGACGCCCATGGGGTCGAGGTTCTCCATGTTGCAGACCGTGATGCACGTGTCCGCGGCATCGCGCATGACCTCGTACTCGATCTCCTTCCAGCCCCACAGGGACCGCTCGACGAGCACCTGGTGGATCGGGGACGCGTCCAGACCGCGGATCGCGATGAGCTCGAGGTCGGACGGCGTCGTGACGAAACCGCCGCCCGTACCGCCGAGCGTGTACGCGGGCCGGATCACGAGCGGCAGGCCGACCTCGCCGACGAACTCGCGCACCTGGTCGATCGACTCGCACACGCGCGAGTCGGGGACCGGCTCGCCGATCTCGCGGAGCATCTCCTTGAACGCCTGGCGGTCCTCGGCTTTCTTGATCGTCTCGATGCCCGCGCCAAGCAGCCGCACCCCGTGCCGTTCGAGGATGCCCGCGTTGGCCAGGTCTGTGGCGAGGTTCAAGCCGGTCTGGCCGCCCAGCGTCGGCAGGAGTGCGTCCGGCTTCTCGCGCTCGATCACCCGCTCCACGGCTTCGACCGTCAACGGCTCGAGGTAGACGCGATCCGCCACCTCCTCGTCGGTCATGATCGTGGCGGGGTTGGAGTTGACGAGGACGGTTTCGATGCCTTCCTCGCGCAGCGCCTTGCAGGCCTGCGTGCCGGCGTAGTCGAACTCCGCCGCCTGCCCGATCACGATCGGGCCGGAGCCGAGGATCAGTACTTTGCGTGGGCGCGGTGCCTCGCTCATGCCGCTGACCGCCTTTACCATCGGGGCCCGGGTGCGGACCATCTCGACGAACCGGTCGTACAGGTGCTGGTTGTCCTGCGGCCCGGGACATCCCTCGGGGTGGTACTGGACGCTGAAGACAGGCAGCGTGCGATGGCCCAGCCCTTCGACCGAGCCATCGTTCAGGTTGCGCTGAGAGACGAAGAACTCGCCCGCCGGGATGGATGCGGCATCGACCTGGAACTCGTGATTCTGGCTGGTGATGTGAACGCGCCCGGTCTCGAGGTCCTTGACCGGGTGGTTGGCGCCGTGGTGGCCGAACGGCAGCCGCGAGGTCGTGGCGCCCGCGGCGCGGCCGATGACCTGGTGCCCCAGGCAGATCCCGAACATCGGGATGCGGCCGAGCGCCTGGCGCGCAAGCTCCACCGGCCCGTCCAGCACCGCCGGGTCACCAGGCCCGTTCGAGAGCACCAGGCCTTCCGCGCCGGTGGCCTCCACGTCTGACCAGGTTGCTGTATGCGGCAGCGCGACGACTCGGCACCCTCGCTCGCGCAGCGACCGCAGGATGTTGATCTTCACGCCGTAGTCGACCACTGCGACCGTGAGACCCGATCCGCCGGCATGGCCTCGGGGTCGCAGCTCCGGAGGAAGCGCATCGTGCCATTCCTCCTGCCTGGCGCGCGAGGTCTCCGCCACGAGGTCCTGCTCCGACAGGGCCGTCACGCGGCGAGCCGCCTCGGCGAGCTCGGCGAGCCGAGCGCGACTGGGCGCGTCGACCTCGTGGACCAGCACCGCCCGAAGCGCCCCGTGCGTACGCAGATGGCGCGTGAGCGCACGCGTGTCGATGTCGCTGATCCCGGGCACCTTCCACCGGCGCAGATACTCGTCGAGCGAGGCCTCGCTCGAGTGGTGGCTTGGCATCGGGCACGCCCATCGAACGGCCAGCGCACGCGCCCACGGCCGCGAGGACTCTGCATCCGCCTCCCGTACGCCGTAGTTGCCCTGCAGCGGGTAGGTCATGCACACCATCTGGCCTGCGTATGAGGGATCGGTGAGCACCTCCTGGTAGCCGGTCATCGCGGTGTTGAAGACGACCTCGCCCTCCCCCGAGACGTCCGCGCCCAGCGCGGCGCCCACGAAGGCGCGGCCGTCCTCCAGCACGAGCGCCGCGAACGGTCTGTCAGCCGGCAACGATCACCGCCTGGTCGACGCCGTCCTCTTCTTCGACGAGGACCTCGATGCGCTCCGCGTCGGATGTGGGCACGTTCTTGCCGACGTAGTCGGGGCGGATCGGCAGCTCACGATGGCCGCGATCGACCAGGACGGCGAGCTGGATGGCGCGGGGCCGGCCGAAGTCCATCACCGCGTCCATCGCGGCGCGGGCGGTCCGGCCGTGTTGGATGACGTCGTCCACCAGCACGACGACCCTGCCATCGATCGCCGGCATCTCCGAGGTGGAGCGATGCGACGGCTCTCGCAGATGCCGATCGTCGCGGTGTGCGGCGACGTCGAGCCGGCCCACCGGCACGGCGATCCGCTCCATCTTGGTGAGGATCACTGCCAGGCGCCGCGCGAGGACGTCTCCCTTGCTCACCACCCCGACCAGCACCAGTTCGTCGGTACCGCGGTTGCGCTCCACGATCTCGTGGGCGATGCGCGAGAGCGAACGGCGGATCTGGTCGGCGTCCATCACGGTGGCCTTGAGGCGGCGCTGGGTGACGGTCATCACGTGTTGCTCACGAAAGGAGCTTGTCCAGCAACGCCATTCGGATGTGCAGGCCGTTGCGGGCCTGCCTGAAGTACGCGGCGCGCGGGTCGCCGTCGACCTCGGGGTCGATCTCGTCGACCCGGGGCAGCGGGTGCATGACGATGGCGTACTTGCGCATCAGCTCGAGCGAGCGTTTGTCGATCCGATAAACACCTTTGACGGCGTTGTAAGCCTCGGCAGAGCCGAATCGCTCCTTCTGGATCCGCGTCTGATAGACCACGTCCACCTCGGGGAGGACCGCGTCGAGATCTTCGGTTTCGACCCAGGGGATGTGGTGCTCGTCCAGGTGAGATTTGAGGTCGTCTCGCATCCTGACCGCAGGAGGCGCGACGAACCAGACCTGGATGTCCTTGAACTTACTGAGGAGGTAGGTCAGAGAGCGGACCGTGCGGCCGTTGGCCAGGTCTCCGACCATCGCGACCTTGATGCCGTCGATTCGATTGAGCTCGTCGCGGATCGTGTACAGGTCGAGCAGCGCTTGAGTTGGGTGCTGCCCCGGGCCGTCGCCGGCGTTGATGATCGGCACCGTGCTGACTGCAGCTGCGCGCTTCGCGGCGCCTTCCTCGTTGTGGCGCATCACGATCACGTCGGCATATCCGCTGACGATGCGGATCGTGTCCTCGAGTGTCTCTCCCTTCGCCGCAGACGAGAACTCGCGCGCGTTGTCAGTGCCCATGGTCTGGCCGCCGAGCCGCAGCATCGCGGCCTCGAACGACAGCCGAGTGCGGGTGGACGGTTCGTAGAACAGCGCGGCCATCACCTGTCCATTGAGACGTCCCATGAACCTGTGCGGCTCGCGCTTCATCTCCTCGGCTCGGGCGAAGAGCTCCTCGAGGAGCGACCGAGAGAACTGCTGACTCTCGATCACGTGCCGGATGCGGCTGCCGACAGCCATCAAAAAACCTCCTTCCCGGTCTCTCAGAACCGGACTTAAAGGATCCCGGCCGAAACTCTAGCACCTATCGGGACGGCGCTCGAGAGCCGCGTCCCGGCTCGGCATTCGCTACCTTAGCGAGAGATGAACAAGAGGCCCGGCCAGCTCAACGTAGTCACCGAAGTGGGCTACTGCCCGTTTTGCGAGCGCCCGAGAAACCTGCGCCGCGAAGAGCGGCACCTGGGCGCGCTCGTCCGCATGACGCTGACCTGCGACACCTGTCACCGCACTCTCGAGAGCACGATGTCGGTAGCCGGCGCGGAGAAGCCGGCGCCCAAGCAAGCGCCGGCGCGCAGCGCCGCACCGGCCGCGGAAAAGCCCGCGCGCGCCAAGAAGGCGGCCCCAGCAGGCGGCACGACGGCGAAAGCCAGGGCCAAGGTGCCGGCCAAAACGAAGGCGACGGCGACGTCGAGGAGAACGGCCAAGGGAAAGTGAACCGCGGCGGACCTTCGTCTTGGGTGCGACGCCAGATAGCGGTTTCCCGACCGGCCCATAATCTCGATCCATGACTGATGCAGTGATCGTCGCCCTGGGCCGTTCGCCGATCGGGAGAGCACGCAAGGGTTCGCTCGTCGACGTCAGGCCCGACGACCTGGCGGCGTACGTCGTCACCAAGGTGCTGGAAAAAGTCCCCGAGCTCGAGCCTGCGCAGATCGAGGACCTCATCTGCGGGTGTGGGCTGCCCGGTGGCGAGCAGGGTCACAACATCGGCCGCGTCGTCTCCATCCTGTCGCGCATCGACGTCCCGGGCGTGACGGTCAACCGCTACTGCTCGTCATCGCTCATGACCACGCGGATCGCGGCGCACGCGATTGAGGCCGGCGAGGGGGACGTCTTCCTATCGGTCGGCGTCGAATGTGTCTCACGCTATGGCAGCGCTTATCCCGACGCGCCTGACACGTACAACAGCAAGCTCGTCCCCGGGAACGCGGACGAATACCCCGACATCTACATTGCGATGGGCCAGACCGCTGAGAACGTCGCCCGCCGGGAGAAGATCAGCCGCGAGGAGCAGGACCGCTACGCGGTCAAAAGCCAGACGGCGGCGGTCAAGGCGCGGGATGACGGCTTCTTCGACCGCGAGATCATCCCCGTGCCGCTCCCCAACGGCCAGATGTTCACCAAGGACGACGGCCCGCGTCCGGGCACCACGATGGAGGGGCTCGCAGCGCTGAAGCCGGTGTTTCGCGAGGACGGAACGATCACCGCGGGCAACGCATGCCCGCTCAACGATGGCGCCGCCGCGGTGGTGGTGATGTCGTCGCGCAAGGCCAAGGAGCTCGGGCTCAAGCCGCTCGCGCGCGTCGTGTCGACTGGGCTCTCCTCGCTCGAGCCGGAGTTCATGGGCCTGGGTCCCATCGAGGCTTCGAAGCAGGCGCTGAAGCGGGCCAGGATGACGATCGACGACATCGACATCCTCGAGATCAACGAGGCCTTCGCTGCGCAGGTCATCCCATCGGCGCGCGGCATCGGCGTCGACCCCTTCAGCGACAAGCTGAATCCGCACGGCGGCGCGATCGCGCTCGGACACCCCTTCGGCATGACCGGCGCGCGCATTCTCTGCACTCTGCTCAACGGCCTGCGCGAGAAGGACAAGACCTACGGGCTGGAGACGATGTGCGTCGGCGGCGGGCAGGGGATGGCGATGATCGTGGAGCGGCTTAACTGACCGCACCGCGGTGAGCTCTCCCGGGCTTTCACCCGAACGGCTCGCGCGCATGCGCAGCGTGCTGGCCGGATATGTCGAGCGTGGTGAGGTCCCGGGGCTGGTCGGCCTGGTCTGCCGGCGAGGCGATGCTCACGTCGAGGTGATTGGTGCGCAGTCGATCGGCGGCCACCCCGTCAGGCGGGATTCGATCTTCCGCGTCGCGTCCATGTCCAAGCCGGTCACCGCGACCGCGGCCATGATCCTGGTCGAAGAAGGCCTGTTGCGCCTGGACGAGCCTGTCGACCGCTTGCTGCCCGAGCTGGCGGCCCGGAGGGTGCTCAAAGAGGTCGGCGGCCCGGTGGATTCGACTGTCCCGGCGAACCGCCCGATCACGGTCCGCGACCTGCTCACGTTCAGGCTCGGCTTCGGCCATCTCTTCAGCCCGAGCTCTACCCGATCCACCAGGCCGTCGCGGAGCAAGGCATGGCGCCAGGCCCGCCGCTCCCGTCTGACAGGCCCTCACCTGACGAATACATGCGGCGCCTGGGCTCCCTCCCCCTCATGTACCAGCCGGGCGAGAGGTGGCTGTACAACGCGGGCGCGGAGATTCTGGGCGTACTGGTCGCAAGGGCGTCCGGCCGTTCATTCGACGCCTTCTTGAGCGAGAGGCTGTTCGAGCCGCTCGGCATGAAGGACACGGGATTCGCGGTTCCCGCTGTGAGTCTCGACCGGCTGACCACGAGCTACATGCGTAACCCGCAGACCGGCAGCCTCGACGTCTTTGATGCGGCGGACAGCAGCGATTGGAGCCGGCCACCGGCGTTTCCGAACGGCGCTGCCGGCCTGGTCTCGACCGCGGACGACTACCTGGCGTTCGCCCAGATGCTCATGAACCAAGGCCGGCACGGCAGGACACGTATCCTTTCGAGGCCGTCGGTCGAGCTGATGACCTCGGACCAGCTGAGCGCGGAGCAGAAAGCAGTCTCCGGGTTCGGCCCGGGTTTCTTCGCCGACCATGGCTGGGGCTTCTGCCTGTACGTCGTCACCGAGCGAACCGGGCTCGCATCGGTGGGGAGCTACGGCTGGAACGGCGGCCTGGGCTCGATGTGGGAATCGGACCCACGCGAGGAGATGATCACCATCCTGCTGACCTCGAAGCTGTGGGAGTCACCAACCCCGCCGCCTGTCTTCGCCGATTTCTGGACCCTGGCGTACTCCGCGATCGACGACTGAGGTCAACGGCGAATCGCCGCCGGCTACTCGGTGGCCTTCGAATAGAAGCGGCAGGGGGGAGAATCCGTCGTGGTGTGGAAGTTCCAGTGGCGGCACCATGCCGTGCCGTCGAACTTCCTGCAGGACCCGCAGGTGACGGGAGGATTCGCAGCGCGCGTCTTCTTCATGTGATGCTCAGGACGCTCGCCCGCGAATCCCTCGCTCACGGCTAGTGCTTGAAATGGCGCCGGCCGGTCACCACCATCGCGATGCCGGCCGCGTCGGCGGCGGCGATCACGTCGGCATCTTTGACCGACCCGCCGGGTTGGATGACGGCGGTCACGCCCGCGCGAATGCCTTCCTCCAGGCCGTCGGGAAAGGGGAAGAACGCATCCGACGCCATGACCGACCCCCGAGCTCGCTCGCCGGCGCGCCGCACCGCGATCTGCACGGATTCGACGCGTGACATCTGCCCGGCGCCCACCCCCACGGCGGCGCCGTCTTTGAAAAGGACGATAGCGTTGGACTTCACGTGCTTCACGGCGGTCCAAGCCAAGCCGAGCTGCTCCCACTCCACCTCGGTCGGCGGGCGGCGTGTCACGACCTTGGCCTCCTGGCGGTCGAAACCCTTGCGATCCCAGTCCTGGACCAAGAACCCGCCCGGCACCGAGCGGACGTCGTAATCGAAGAGGCCGGTCCGGGCGGGTTGCGCCGCCAGCACGATCATGTTCTTGCGCCGTGCGAGCACGTCTTTCGCCTCGTCGAGTACCTCGGGCGCGATGACGACGTGGGTGACGATCTGGACGATGTGCTCCGAGGTGCTGCGGTCGAGCGCGCGGTTGACGGCCACGATCCCGCCGAACGCAGATACCCTGTCGCACTCATAAGCTCGGAGGTACGCGCTCGAGATGTCGCGAGCAATCGCCAGCCCGCACGGGTTCATGTGCTTGACGATCGCCGCCGCCGGCCGCTCGTAATCAGAAACCAGCTGGAATGCCGCCGACGCGTCCTGGATGTTGTTGAAGCCGAGCGCTACGCCCTGCATCTGTTCCGCCCCGCCGAGGCCGCCGGGGGTTGGGCCGTAACGGTAGAAGGCCGCTTTCTGGTGCTCGTTCTCGCCGTACTTCAAAGTCTGTGTCAGCAGTCCCGCGAACGAGATCTCCGGCGGAAACCCGTCCGGGTCTGAAGAGCGCATGTAGGCCGCGATCCAGGAGTCGTAGGCGGCGGTGTGCGAGTAAGCCTCGGCCGCGAGCCTGCGGCGCATGGCCGAGTCGACAGCGCCTTCGTGCAGCGCGCCCAGGAGCTCCGAATAGCGCTCGGGGCGGACGACCACGAGCACCGATTCGTGGTTCTTGGCCGCGGCCCGGATCATGGCAGGGCCGCCGATGTCGATCTGCTCAACCGCTTCCTCGAAGGTCGCCCCCGGACGCGTCACGGTCTCCACGAACGGGTAGAGGTTGCAGCAGACGAGGTCGATCTCGCGCAGCCCATGAGCCTCCAGGGCTTCCATATGCTCGGGCTTGTCGCGCCGGGCCAGGATCCCCGCGTGGACGCCGGGGTGCAGCGTCTTGATCCGGCCGTCCATCATCTCGGGAAAGCCTGTGAGGTCGCTCACCGGGTGCGCGTCGACCGCGGCGTCCTGGATGGCTTTCAGCGTGCTGCCGGTGGCGTAGAGCTCGTACCCCAGCCGCTGGAGGCCACGAGAAAAACCGCTCAGGCCGGTCTTGTCGCTAACCGACAGCAGGGCTCTTGGCAAGTCGCGCCTCCATCAAAAGGATCGCCCGCGGCACGATCTCGTGCTCGATCGCGTGCACTCTCTGCCTGAGAGTGTCCACCGTATCGCCTTCCAGGATCGGAACAGCTTCCTGGACGAGGACCGGCCCCGCGTCGAGGTCCGCGGTGACGATGTGGACGGTCGCACCCGTGAACTTCAGGCCGCTGTCCAGCGCCCGCTCGACCGCGTCCATACCGCCTGCGAAGTTCGGCAAAAGGGAAGGGTGCACGTTGATGATGCGACCCTGGAAGGCCTCTAGAAAGGGCTTGGTGTGGACACGGTCGTAGCCCGCGTCAACGACCAGCTCGACCCCGTGCCGCTGGAAGAAGTCGCGCATCGCGATGTCGCGGTCCTCGGCCGATTGGAACCGCTTCTGCGAAAGCTCACCCAGCGGGATGCCACGCTCCCGCGCGAACAAAGCGCCGCCACACGACGGCCGGTTGGTCGCGACGGCCGTCACGCTGAATCCTCGCTCGACGAGGTTCCGCAGGTTGGAGCCCTGGCCCGAGACCGCGACGCCCAGCTTGAGCGGCATGACCGGGCTAATCGATGACCACGCGGTCGGGGCCGCTTGGGCGGACGACCTCGCCCACCACCAGGGCGCCTTGCGGCACGTCGTTGGGATCGACGACCAGGATCATGCCAAGACCCATGTTGAACGTGCCGTACATCTCGTCGTCGGCGATCCGACCGCGTTTGCGAATCGCCTCGAAGATCCGGGGCACCTCCCACGAGCGCTTCCGGAGGCGCGCCCCAAGCCCATCGGGCAGGCAGCGCGGCAGGTTGCCGAGGATCCCGCCTCCCGTGATGTGCGCGGCGCTCTTCCATCGGATCCGGCCCAGGTCTTCGAGGTATGAGCGGTGTGGCTCGAGCAGCACGTCACCGAGGGTTCGGCCGGTGCGTTCGAAGCTCTCGTTGAGCGGAACGTCCTCGAAGACCTTGCGGACAAGCGAGTACCCGTTGGTATGGAGCCCGCTGGACGGCAAAGCGACCAGGATATCGCCGGCCTTGATCATGGCAAGGTCCGGGCGCCGGTCGGGCTCGACCAGGCCGACGATGAACCCGGCCAGGTCGTAGTCGCCGAGCGCGTAGACGCCCGGCATCTCGGCGGTCTCACCGCCGAGCAGCGCGCAGCCCGCCTCGCGGCAGGCGGCGGTCATGCCTTCCACGAGCTGCGCGAAGACGTCCGGATCGAGGCGGCCGGTGGCGAAGTAGTCGAGGAAGAACAGCGGCCGGGCGCCCGCCGTCGCGATGTCGTTGACGCAGTGATTGACGATGTCGACGCCGATTCCGCGGTGAGATCCGGACGCGATCGCCACCTTGATTTTCGTGCCGACGCCGTCGGCGCTCGCCGCGAGGTGGCTCCCATCCGCCAGCGTGAACAGGCCGGCGAACGGCCCGACTCCCACGGCCACGTTCTCGCCATGTGTGGCCGCGATGAGCGGCTTGACCCGCTCCAGCGCGCGCTCATAAGCCTCTATGTCGACGCCGGCCGCGGCGTACGACAGTCCCTCGTTAGGCATCAGAGGTGCGGACGGACCAGCTGAGGCGAGGGCGGACCTGGGACATGGTCTGACTTGAGCGGCAGCTCGAACTGCATCTTGTCCATCTCGAGCTGCTGCGGGACCGGCACCGGATACGAGCCGTCGAAGCACGCGCGGCAGAACTCCTGTGCCGTGCCGCGGCCGATCGCCCGCATCAGGCCCGGGATGGAGAGGTAAGCCAGGCTGTCGGCGCCGATCTTCGTCCTCACCTCTTCAACTGTGCGACCGGAGGCGATGAGCTCCTTGGTCGAGCCGATGTCCACGCCCATGAAGCACGGGAAACGCATCGGCGGGCTCGAGATGCGCATGTGGATCTCGCGCGCGCCGGCCGCGCGAAGACGCTCGATGATCCGGCGCGACGTGGTGCCGCGCACGATGGAATCGTCGACCGCGATCACGCGTTTGCCCCTGATCGAGCGCGGAAGCGGGTTCAGCTTCAGCATCACGCCGGCTTCCCGAAGCGATTGGTCGGGCTGGATGAAGGTCCGGTTGATGTAGCGGCTCTTCATCAGCGCCTCGCGAAACGGGATGCCGGCCGCTTCCGCGTACCCGATCGCCGCCGGCGTTCCGGAGTCAGGAAATGCGACCACCATGTCCGCTTCGATCGGCGCCTCCTTGGCCAGCTCATGGCCCATTCGAATCCGCGCGTCCTCGAGCTCGCAGTTCTTGAGGATGGAGTCGGGTCGCGCGAAGTAGATGAACTCGAAGACGCACATCGCGTGCTTGCTCGAGGTCTGAAAGTTGACGCTGTGCACCCCATGCTCATCCATCAAGACCATCTCGCCCGGCTGGACCTCGCGCACGAAATTGGCATGCACGGTGTCCAGAGCGCAGGTCTCCGACGCGATGACGTGAGCCGGCTGGCCCGGAAGTGGGATGAAGCCGATGCAAAGCGGCCTGAAGCCATACGGGTCGCGCAGGGCGATCAGCTGGTTTGGCGTGATGATCCCGCACGAGTAGGCGCCGACCACCCGCGCGAATGAGCGGCGGATCACGTCCTCCCACGTCTTGCCGTGCGTGTGCTCGATCAGACGCGCCATGACCTCGGTGTCGAGGGCCGTGTCAAAGGTCGCGCCCTCCTCTTCGAGCTGCGCTCGCAGCGCTTCGGCGTTCAGAAGGTTGCCGTTGTGGGCGATCGCGCCGGGGCCGAGGGTCGGGTGGTGGAAGGGCAGCGGGTGGGCGTTCTCGGCGCGGCTCGCCCCGGTGGTGGAATACCGGGTGTGACCCAGCGCGAGGATCGAGCCCTCGCCCATGTCCTTGACCTGCTCGGCAGAAAACACCTGCGCCACCAGGCCCATCCCGCGGTGGACGCGGACCGAGGTGCCGTCAGACACCGCGATGCCGGCCGACTCCTGCCCCCGATGCTGCAGCGCGAACAGGCCGAAGTACGTGAGGTTGGCGACATCAACCCCCTGCTTCGCGCAGATCCCGAAAACCCCACACATCTCTAGTTCTTCATCCTGGCGTGGACCGGCTTGGCCGGGCCACCCCATCGATCTGTATCTGGGTCGGCCGGAGGGTGTCCGCGGGGGGTCCGTGGGGGGATCCTGATCCCCCCGCGCTTTTCAACCGCCTGCTTCGCGCAGATCCCGAAAACCCCACACACAGGATTGTTAAACCACCCCGCCTTCCCAAGCTTGGCGCAAATCCGAAAGCGCGACCTTGAACTGGCCCTCGAACTCGATCGCATCGCCGCCGGCGAGGCCGAGAAGCGAGATCTCGACGTGATGGCGCCGCGCGATGGACTGGAGCTCTGGCATGGCGCGCGATGGGACGCTGACGACGAAGCGGCTCGGCGATTCGCCGAAGAATGCGGCGTCGAGGCGAAGCTGCGGCTCCTGCCGGATGGCCGGGCAGCGCACACCGATGCCTCCGAGTAGGCAGGACTCCGCCAGGGCGACCAGCATGCCGCCCTCCGCGCAGTCGTGCGCTGAGTGCAGGTACCCGCTTTCCGACGCGGACAGGATCACGCGCTGGACGGCTTTTTCGAGCGACAGGTCCAGCGCGGGAGGCCGACCCGCGACCAGCCCATGCTCGACCTTGAGGTACTCGCTGCCGCCGAGGTCGTCGTGGCTCGCGCCGACCAGCAGGACGAAGTCCCCTTCCGCGCGCAGCCCGGCACCGATCCGCTTGCCGTAGTCCTGGATGACGCCGATCATGCC
>JBAUTF010000030.1:0-24731 GCA_049582065.1 Candidatus Dormiibacterota bacterium
CCGTCCGCGTGGTGGGTTCTTCATCTGGCTCAGCGGACCCGAATGGCTCGACACGGTCGACCTCGCCCGCACGGCCCGCGACGCCGGGGTGGCGTTCGTCCCCGGGCGACCGTTCCACCCGCACGGAGACGGTACCAACAAGCTGCGTCTTGCCTACAGCCTGGCCAGCGAGGACGACATTGACGAGGGTGTCGCGCGCCTGGGGAAACTGATCACATCAGCACTGGAGAACCGATGACAGACTCCGCGCACCACTTCAGCACAGAGGCGGCGGGTACGTCGACCGCACCGGGCCGCTATGTCGACGTCAACGCCATCAGCTCCATCGAGCTCGTCCCAGGCCTCATCTTCCGGCCGGTGCTCGGCGAGCGCACCATGCTCAACTTCGTGTCCTTCGCGCCGCATACAGAGGCGCCGATGCACGTGCACGAGGAGGAGCAGATCGTTCTCGTGATTGAGGGTGAGTTCGAGTTCGACATCGATGGCGATGTGCGCACCATGCGGGCAGGCGACGTCGCAGTCATCCCCAGTTGGGTGCGCCATGGGGCGCGGACGCGCGGCGCGGCGTGCCGCGAGGTCGACGTGTTCAACCCGCCACGGCGTTCGCTCCTCGAGCTTGCGCGCAGTCAGGCATCGCCTCCAGGTGGAGGCGGGTAGTTGGAGCTCAATCTCAGTGGCCGGCGAGCGCTCATCACCGGGGGATCGAAGGGCATCGGGATGGCAATCGCGGAGGAACTCGTCTCGGAGGGTGTCCACGTGGCAATCTGCGCGCGCCACCCGGACGAGCTTGAAGCGGCGGCCGAGAAGCTGCGCCGCTCTGGGGGCAGGGTGTACGCGCAGGTCACCGACGTCACCGACGCCGCGCAGATCACCGACCTTGTCGCGCGCTCGGTCGAGACGCTCGGCGGGCTGGACATCCTCGTCAACAACGCGGGTGCGGCTCATCCCGGCAACTTCGAGTCGCTGACCGACGAAGACTGGCGGGCGGACCTGGACGTCAAGCTCTTCTCACAGATCCGCTGTACGCGGGCGGCGCTCGAACACCTGCGGCGCAGCAAAACGGCACGTATCATCAACATCAATTCGGTGTATGCGCGCTATCCCGATCCTACGTTCTTCGCAACCACGGTGAACCGCGCAGCGTGTCTCAACTTCACCAAGGCGCTGGCCTGCGAGCTGGGACCTGAGGGCATTCTGGTCAACAGTGTCAACATCGGTTTCGTGGTCACGCCACAATGGCAGCGCATCAAGGCGCGCCGAGCGCCTGACACGACTGACGAGGACTTCTTCGCCGGCCTCGCACGGGACGAGGTCCCACTCGGCCGCTTCGGAGCCGTCGAGGAGGTGAGCGGCCTTGTGGCGTTCCTCTCGAGCGACCGGGCGAGCTACATCACCGGTACCTCGATGGATGTGGCTGGTGGGATGGGCAAATACGTCTGATGTGCCGGCTTCTCGGATGGGCGGCTCGACGACCTTGTACCGTCGCCGATGCCCTGGGCGGCGCTGAGCTTGCCGCTTTCACCTCCCTCTCCCGCCAGCACGCCGACGGGTGGGGTATGGCGTGGTGGCCGCGCGGCGCGTCGAGCGTCGACCCGCCACGGGTGGAGCGGTCGACAACCTGCGCTGCCGATGACGATCGCTTCGCCGAGCTGACCAGATCCGTGCCGGCCGACGCCGGCATCGTGCACCTGCGATGGGCCACGCCGGGACTTCCCATCATCGCGGCCAACACGCATCCTTTCGTGCACAAGTCGATGGCGTTCGCTCACAACGGCGCCATCCACCCGCTCGACCGCATCGGCGAGTTGGTTTCGCCGGGCTGGACCTCGCAGCTCGCGGGCACGACGGACAGTGAGCGCTACTTCGTCTCGATCGTGGCGCGCGTCAGCGAGGGGGAGATGCTGCCGCAGGCGGTTGGCGCGGTGGTACGCCGCATCTTCGAGGGCTTCAGTCCCACCAGCCTGAACGCGATGCTGCTGACCCCCGACGCTCTGTACGTGATCAGCGCGTACGATCGCTCTCGGGTCCCGATGATGCGCACGTCCTCGGGAGGCGCAAGCTCGTCAATGGAACCGGATACGACCTTCTACGACCTCGCCTACCGCGCCGATGCGAACTCGGTAGTGGTGGCATCATCGGGGTTTCCCCAGCCGGAGGCTGAGGGATGGCAGCGGCTGGCCAACATGACCCTCCTGCGTATCGATCGCGGAACCCTGGTCACGTCGACTGTGACGCTCACAAACTGACCAAGAATCCGACTCCAGTAAAGTCAGGACATCCCACCGGACATCACGTGACCTCCATCAGCGTACTGGTGGACAAGGGCCGCCATGAGCGTGTTGACGGTGATGCTCAGACCCGAGCCCGACCGCGGGGGAGCCTTGCCAACCGCGGATTGATCAGGTCGAGGTTGAGGCTCTCGGGGTCGTACTTGCCGGCCCACCGCTTCAGGTCCAGGTGCTCGGGATGGCTGGGATCGCGAAGCGCATCAATCAGCTGTTCGTAACCGGGGACTCCGCCGCAATCCTCGGGCGGCGCCGCCCGCTCACCAGCCAAGCAGACGGGTATGACGGGATTCTCCGCAGCACTTATGTCTTCCACCACCAGGTCGTGCTCCCAACTGTCACCGAAGTCGTACACATACACGAAGCGGTCCCCAGGTTCGTGAGCCAGCTGGTACAGGCGCGCGCTCCGCTCGTCAATATGAGGAGGCGGGTAGTCCTCGTCGGGAACTCCGAAGCTCACGGTGCCAACCTTGAACTCGTGAAGGTGATAGTCCTTCCAGTCGAAGATGACCTGCAGGATGCGGTGGAGGAGCGGCAGCGGTGTCGTGTCAGCCACGACCACCCGACGCCAGATCCGCGGCTCGATCTCCGCCAACTCCACGAGCAGTTGATACGCGCGCTGGCCGGCCCAGCCTCGCTTCTCGAATTCGCTCTGCCACTCAATCGAGTTCGACGGCGCATGTCGTCCAAACGTCTCTGGATCGTGGGCCTGAGTCCGTCCTGACTCGGCGTGTGTGGGATTCACGAGCGCTCCCGACGCCCCGCCGCCCACCAGTCGGGCTCGTTGCCATCTCGCTGCATCTGCAAGAGCACAGAGGCGGTCCTCTGAACCTGGCTTCCTTTCGGGTCACAGAATTTCCACAGCTCGCGGGCGGCGAGCGTGTACTGATGAATGATCTCGTCGACGTCGAATGCCGTTATTTCGCCGGCGTCGTAACGTGCCAGACCGGCACGGACATGCTCGACAAGGTCGGCAAGCTTGGCTTCGTGATAGACGCCAACGAACGCTCGATCGGCGCGCCGCTTCGACTTGCTGTCCGGCCGTTCCGCAGGCATGGGGGAATGCTATGGCACCCGAGACCCGGGACATGCGATGAGCGAGCGCCGTCGTGATGCTTCTCATAGGTGCGAAAAGAAGCACCTTCAAAGCGCGCTATCACAAAGTCGGTCCGGCTCACGCCCGCCGAAGTGCAGCAGTGGGCTGAATTCACGGAGTTCACCGGGGAGACCGAGGCGACTGCTATGAAGCGTGCCCTGCGACGCGGCCTTCAGGCGGAGCGATTGGATCAGGCTTTTCTGGCGATGCATCGAGGTGCCTCGACGGCTGAGGCTGCTCAGATTGCCGGACTACCCCGGGCGGTGTTCATCGAGGAATGTCTCGACCACCAGGTGGCCCTCGACGAACCCGACGACGACTGGCTCAGCGGTCTCGGGCATGCTGCGACGGAGCTTGGTGCGAACCTGCCGCGGCTGGACGGCCATGGCCAGAGCGCGTGACCGATGGGACCCATCACGATGCGGCCGTCGATACCTCGTTCTGGCCCATCGCCGTTCGCATTGGGTTCGTCAGGCTCCTACTCGAGGAGTTCCGGGTGGCGGTGCCGGCAGCGGTGCGAGCCGAGATCCTTCACGAAGATCCGCGCCGGCCTCGGACACGATTCGATTATCAGGACGTCTTCCTCGAGATCGAGCACGAGCTCGTTCGTCTTCCTAAACCGGAACCCCGTCCCATCGCCGGGCTCGATCCGGGGGAGGCATCGGTCATTGCGTGTGCGCGAGCAGTCGGAGCAATCGCGCTCATCAACGAGCGCCGGGGCAAGCGAGTTGCGGGCGCACTTGGTGTCATCGCCATCGACGTCGCACAGGCGGTCGTTCTGGTGGCGGCAGTTGGTCGCCTCGATGTCCCCACTGCTCGCCAGCTTCTCTCGAGGATTCGGAAGTTGAGTTCCACGCCGCGCGAACCGCTGACCGAGGCTGAGCAGCTCTTGGATGCAAAGGAGCGTCGGGAGAGTTAACCACTTGGGACGGTCGTTGTCAGCGAACCCAACCTGAATCCGAGGTCACCAGGTTCCATGCTCGTCGACCCGAGTCACGTCCATCGGCCTATGCTGGTGGTCGGGGCCGGGCGAAGTAAAGGCAAGTACATCCCTCCTCAACCCTGAAGAGACGCCTACGACAGGGCGTCCACAGGGCTTTGGCCCGGCCCCTACTGCCATCTCCGTGCGGCGGTTCAACATGGTGGTAATCCGGCGCCTGCAACTCCTCGCGGCACCTGCTGACCCACCGTGCTCGATGAACGCCGGCACCGCGAGCCACAGCTTGACCACGTCGGTGAGGCGGCGCACCATGGGCTGGACCGCACCGAAGCCAGCGCGGACGTGGTTCTGGCGCTCGCGTCAAGAGTGGGAATGGTCGAGATGACCCAGCAGTACATCATCGGGGAGCTGACGATCCGGCTGATGCAGCTGCAGGCCAGCGCACCGAGCACCGAATCTGCGGGTGAGTTCGCACGGCTGCGGCTCCAAACGGAAGCCGCGTCTTTTGAATCTCTGCCCTCCATGGCCATGCATGCCCTCGAGCTGGTGCGCAGTCTCTGCCGAGACTCCCTGGCCAGGGGAGACCTCAAGTCGCTGACCAACCAGGCCACCATGGCTGCCGACCTGCGGGAGTTCGCGGTCTCTGCAAGCCTGCTTTCGGAAGGCTAGAGTGGACGTGTACACCTGGGATGGAGCTCTGCGAGTCAAGCGGTAAGTCGGAGGTCGGCCAATGGCAGTGGAAGTGCAGGTCACGGAAGCCCAGATCGCGGTTCACTGGCGCGAGGAGGACTATTTCGCCCCGTCGCCGAAGTTCATCGGGCAGGCGAATGCGAGTGACCCGAGCATCCGCGAAAGATTCCGCGAGGAGAACTTCCCGGAATGTTTCAAGGAGTATGCGGACCTGCTCACCTGGGACAAGTATTGGCACACGACCCTGGACACGAGCAATCCGCCGTTTTGGAAGTGGTTCGTCGGTGGCCGGCTCAACGCGAGCGTCAACTGTGTCGATCGTCACCTTGCGAAGTCCCGCAACAAGGCCGCTCTCATCTGGGTGCCAGAGCCGGAGGCAGAGGACACCAAGGTCATCACCTACCAGGAGCTCTATCAACGGATCAACGAGTTCGCTGCTCTCCTGCGCGGTTTCGGCGGTGTCAAGGTCGGTGACCGCGTCACGTTTCATATGCCGATGGTTCCCGATCTGCCGGTTTCGATGCTCGCCTGCGCCCGCCTCGGCGTCATCCACAACCAGGTGTTCGGCGGATTCAGCGGGACGGCTTGTGGAGGCCGTATGGCCGACTCTGGGAGCACCATCCTGGTGACCATGGATGGGTATTACCGCAACGGCGAACTCATCGACCATAAGGCCAAAGCCGATGAAGCGATCGCCGTTGCTCGCGAGCAGGGGATCGAGGTCGAAAAGGTGCTGGTGTGGCGACGCCACCCCGGTCAGTACAGCTCCAAGACTCCGATGGTCGAGGGGCGCGACTTCTTTGTTGACGATCTGTTGAAGGACTACGCGGGCAAGATGGTCGAGCCGGTGTCGATGCCGGCCGAAGCGCCGCTGTTCATGATGTACACGAGCGGTACGACCGGACGTCCGAAGGGCTGTGTGCACAGCACGGGCGGCTACCTCGCCTACGTTGCTGGCACGTCAAAGTTCTACCAGGACATCCATCCCGAAGATACGTACTGGTGTTTTGCTGACATCGGCTGGATCACCGGGCACTCCTACATTGTGTACGGCCCGCTGTCGCTCGGAACGACGAGCGTGATGTACGAGGGCGTGCCACTGTATCCGGATGCGGGTCGGCCCTGGAGGATCGCCGAGCGCCTTGGCGTGAATATCTTCCACACCGCACCCACCACTATCCGGATGCTCCGCAAGTTCGGCCCGGATGAGCCAGCGAAGTACAACTACCACTTCAAGCACATGACGACGGTTGGCGAGCCCATCGAACCGGAGGTGTGGCGCTGGTATCACCGGGTCGTGGGCAAAGGCGAAGCGGTCATCGTCGACACGTGGTGGCAGACAGAGAACGGCGGGTTCCTCGGCAGCACGCTTCCTGCGCTCGACCACATGAAACCGGGCAGCTGCGGCCCGGGAGTCCTCGGCATCTATCCCGTGATCTATGACGAGGATCGCAACGTCATCGAGCCGGGCAGCGGGCGAGCAGGGAACATCTGCATCCGCAACCCGTGGCCGGGCATCTTCCAGACGATCTGGGGTCAACCCGAGCGGTTCGTGGATACCTACTTCAAGAAATACAACCGGGACCCGCAGAGCAAGGACTGGCATGACTGGCCCTACCTCG
The DNA here is from genome assembly GCA_049582065.1 of Candidatus Dormiibacterota bacterium. GTDB lineage: Bacteria > Chloroflexota > Dormibacteria > Dormibacterales > Dormibacteraceae > DATKSS01. The sequence goes on from JBAUTF010000030.1 coordinate 6,634, forward strand.
CGGGTGATGGCGCCGTCCAGGCACCGGATGGCTACATACGGATCCTTGGTCGTGTCGACGACGTGATCAACGTGGCCGGACACCGACTGGGAACCAAGGAGCTTGAGTCGGCGTGCCTTATGGTCGATGAGATCGCCGAAGCTGCGGCGGTCCCGGTTATCGACGATCTTCGCGGCCGCGCTGTGGAAATGTATGTGGCACTGAAGCCGGGTGTGCAACCGAGCGACGAGATCAAGAAGAAGATCGTCGAAGCGATCGACCGTGAGATCGGGAAGATCGCGCGTCCGCAGAATGTGTGGATCGTTCCCGACATGCCCAAAACCAGGTCAGGAAAGATCATGCGGCGGGTGATCGCGTCGATTTCCAACTTCACCGATATTGGGGATGTGACCACGCTGGCAAATCCCGAGATCGTGGAGAGTATCCGCCAGCAGGTCCACACCGAGAAGGTGGCCAAAGGCAACCAACCCCGTGAGTTGTCCCCGCAAGAACTCGAGGAGATCAAGGCCTTTGGGAGCGTCGAATAACACGAGGTCGCAGAAACTCCGGACCACACACTGATTGGCCAGCGAGACGAGTTCCTGGGGCGCGGCTTGCCGACACCTACGAAGTCAAGGAATTCGTCCCTGGCCGGGGGACGGCCGGTCCAAGGGCACACCTTGGCCGGTGATCTCACGCGGGTGTTCGTGGCTGCAACTCAGCGAGACGCTGATACGTCTGCAGCACTGACCCACCAGGCGCGGCCGTGCCTGCCAACTTCGAGGGGCTGAAAGTTAGCCGAGCACACCGCCGAAGACGGCAGCGCCACACTCGACCGCCTCAGCAATCGACAGGATCGGGCCACTCAGCCCCGGGTGGCTCGCAAGAAAGCGCTCTGCGTTCGCGGCGGATCGATATGTATTGACGAGTGGACAGCACAATGACGAGACCGGCTCAGATCCGTCCCCCACGGCGCACAGTACGACTGCGCCTTCTGGCTCGGACTGGGCCTGTCCCGAAGCGACAACTCGCACCAAGATTGCTGTCCCATCAACGGGATCGGCGGTCTCCACACGACACGCCCGTCCCAACATGATCGGAATGCCGAGCGCGTCCACGGCGCACATCCCGTACAGCCTGATCCCGTCGTCGAGCGTGATGACATGGGTTGTGGGCCTGGCGGAAAAGGGGTACGCGCACTCGATGTCGCCGCTGGCCGAGCGTTGGATGAGGTCGCCCTCGACCATGCGGGATAACGCCCTTGCTACGTTCACCTTCAGGGACAGACCGGCATTGGCGACATCCTGGCCGGACGGGGACGCTCCTGATGCAAACGATTGGAGGATCCATCGGTACAAGTCAAGCTCGCCGGGATCGAGGTGCGATCCGCGGTTCCTACCACAGCGCTCCTATGGGAGTCCCAGTGACGGCAGCGCTGCGCGGAGGCTCTCATTCATGACGGCGTGAGCCCACCATTGAGCGCGGTGATCATGCGCTCGCGAGTGGGAGCCTGCCATCCGGCCCCGTGGTACACGAGGGCATCGATGGGCTGGCGGACCAGGCTTGCGCACCCCAGCGTGCAGTGAGCGCGCCAGAGCTGGAACGCCATCAGCTGCCGGGGCTGGCGCTGGGCGAAGGGAGAGGGAGCCAGGAGGGAGCGAACCCTGTGGAGGAGAATACGGCGGCCTGCCGGACCGCACGGACCAAGTCCTCGATCTCTCGCTGGGTAGCCGGTCGGCCGGCGGTCCGCGCCGCTCCTGGCGCCACCGCTGGCGTTGTGCGCCTCCTCACTGCAGCCTCAGGCACTCGGGCGACGCATCTCGCCCAGTCTCAGGCGGACCACGATGAGGTGTCACCGGACGGTTCGGGCCTGTGACCCAGTGCTCACCAATCAGGAGCTGAGCGTTGCGCACCCGTTTGGTGACGCCGTCGTGCGAGCAACCTAGAGGATGCCCAGCTTTGTGTGCCGGATGTTCACTGTGACATTCTCGTTGTCCAGGTCTCCGGTCGGGTTCCCAACCTCCTCAACCTTCGCGAGCGAGACACGAATCGAGCTCCCGGGTGTGTTTGGTCGAGGCTCAGCGCCAGCAGGTTTCGTATCAGCACGCCAGTCCTCGCAGATTCGCATCCGCGGAGCGGCCCGGGTACGGAGCCCCGAGCCCGAACGAGTGCTACGACAGAGTCGACCTTCAAAGCCGCCGCAGGTCAGCCGCCGATCACAGGGGCGACTGTCTGCTAGCGCGGGAGTCAGCGCGCAGCGCGGACTGATCGCCGGTCGCGGCGTGGCGTGTTCGACCATGCGGCGTCGACCGCCTTGACCTCGCCGCTGAGTGACGTTCCAGTGGCGACATGACCGGTGCGAACGTAGCGTTCGTGGTTGACCTCGAGACGCTGAGGTTCGTAGACGTAGTTGACCATCACTCCGAAAGACTGCCGCCCCCGGGGAGAAAGATCGCCGCCAGTGTTGATGCGCTCGAGCCGTGCCCCATTCGAGAGGTGGAAGTGGCCGACACTGTCGGCGACGCGCATGCCGGACTTGACATGGATGAGATAGGCAAGCGCCAGCCGGCCGGCGATCCGAGCGACGACCGGCGCGTACGGACCGGGTCTTTGCAAGAGTCTTGACAACGCCTGGAGGTCGTCGTCTGTGGACGCTAGCCGGCAGACCTCATCGTGATGAGGCAGCGTGAGCGCGCGTAGCCGCTCGTCGGTGAAAGCGTCGGGGTCGCGCCGGTCATCAACGGCTCGCGCCAAACCGGGCACCGGCGACAAGGTCGTGTAGGTCCGGAGCCCCGGCAACTCGATCGAGAGTTCGCGCACCACCTGCTTGATCAGAAAGTTGCCGAAGGAGATGCCTCGAAGCCCCGGCTGACAATCGCTGATCGAGAAGAAGACGGCGGTGTGCGCGGTGCGAGCGTCAGCGATGGTGCGCTGCGCGGCGAGGAGCGGAGCGATCGCGGTGGGCAGCTCACGCGTGAGCGCGATCTCCACGAATATCAACGGTTCTCCCGGGAGGAGAGGATGGAAAAACGCGAAGCAACGACGGTCGGCGGCGAGGCGCAGACGCAGGTCGTCCCAGCCGTGGATCTCGTGCACGGCCTCGTAGGCGATCAGCCGTTCCAGCGTGGCCGCAGGCGTTCCCCAGCTGATCTGCTCGAGGCGCAGGAACCCTCCGCTGAACCACGACGAAAACAGATGGCGCAGGTCGGCATCGACTGGGCGCAGATGCGGTCGGGTGGGCAGCAGAACGAGCAGCTGCCCGCGGAGCTTCACCAGCGCTGCCGCGCCGCCGCCAACCAGGTTGAGCCGCCGGAACAGCTCCTGGCGAGGCGCCTCGGTGGCAATGGCAAGCGCCATCACCGCCTCATCTGTGGGGTCCGATCGCCACCTGTCGACCGCAGCCGCCACCGCCTCGGGTGGAGGCGAGAACTCGCCGGCGAGTACCTCCAGGAATTCGGCGGACGCGGAGTCGTTCATGCGCTCGAGTGCGCGCACCACGTCGGTCGCGAGCGCCAGGCCGGACGCTTCCCCGTGCCTGGCGATCAGGAGGCTGCAGATTGCGGCGAGGTTCGCCGTGCTGTTCGCGTTCCCCGCAGCGCGTCCCAGCATTGCGCGCCCCCGCTCGGCGACAGCGGTCACATGCTCCAGCCAGGACGGTGGCGGGCTCATGAGGGAACTGGATCGTCAACTGGCGGCTCCCAGCGAAGCAGCGCGACGTCCGCGACCTGACGGAGATGCGCGCGCATCGCTTCCGCGGCGCGCGCAACGTCCTGTGCCTCGATCGACTCGAGGATGCGGCGATGCGCCAGCAGCGAGTTCCGTGGGCGACCTGGCTCGGCGAGCGACTCGACGCGCGTCTCGTGGATGGCCAGGGCGAGGCCGTCGATCACGTGCTCGAGCACCTTGTTCTTTCCGGCGCGGTGGATCGCATGGTGGAAGGCCGCGTCCCCGTCGATTCCGAGCCGTGCCGAAGCGATCTCAGCCTCCATAGCCGCCAGCGCCGTGCGCATCGCGCCGAGGTCGGCCTCGGTGCGCCGCGTGGCCGCGAGCTCCGCGAGGCGCACCTCGAGGAGCTCGCGTGCCTCGAGCACTTCCGGGAGCCGGGCTCGCCGTTCCACCAGCTTGTGGAGCACCCCGCCGAAACCTCGGCTGCGCCGGAGGAACACGCCTCCACCGTGACGGACCTCGATGAAGCCCTGCGCCTCAAGCACCGCGAGGGCCTGCCGCAACGACGCTCGGCTCACCTCGAGGCGCGCCGCCAGCTCACGCTCGGGAGGGAACCGCTCGCCAACCCTGAGGTTGGTGCGGACAACGAGTTCGCCGAGACGCTCGACCAGATCCTCGTAGAGACGGGTGCGGCCGAGCGGGCGGAGCGGCGACGTATCAAGGGTCACGGCGCGGATTATCGCGCAAAAAAGTGGTCTAACCACCGACCCATTGACATAGTTGTCCACTACAGAGCAGACTGCGCCGCAGTAATCGGGGCGGCCCATCGCTGGGCCTGATCGGAGGTTGACAGTGACGCCGACAGCCACGACCCGGGTCCCGCACGCACGTGCAACAAGACGTCTGCTCACCGGTATCGCGGCAGCGATCGTTGTCGCTGCGTGCGGTAGCTCCAGCTCGCCCAGCGGCTCCGGCGGGGGCACCATCAAGACCGATGGCTCCGGCCACGTCTCGTTCGGCGTTCTCTCATGCTTCACCGGTCCACTTGCTGTCCTGGGGCAGGCGATGCTCCAGGGCTCGCAGGTGGCCCAGAAGGTCATCAATGACAGCGGTGGCGTGCTCGGCAAACAGCTTGACCTGAGCCACGCGGATACCCAGTGCGACGAAGCTGACGCCGTGCCGGCGGTGCGCCAACTCCTCTCGTCAGACAGCGTCAGCGGGATCATCGGGCCGGAGACTCAGGAGATCGCCGCGGTGGCGCCGATCGTGAGCGCTGCCAAGATACCGACAGAGTTCCAGGGCGGAAGCACTGCCTTCGACAAGAACACCAACCCGTACCTCTGGCGGGACAGCCCATCGGATTCGCAGCTCGGTGTCGCCATGGCGCTGTATGCCCACCAGAAGGGCTACAAGACCGCGGCGTTGCTCTTCTCGTCGGACATCGCACAGCAGACGATCCCCAAGCCGATCACCGCCACCTGGTTGAAGTTCGGCAACACCATCGTCTCCAACATTACTGTCACGCCCGGACAGACGTCGTACCTTCCCCAGGTGCAGCAGATCATCGCGGCGCATCCTGATGTGATCTTCACCCAGCTCGACCCGCAGACCGCCGCGGTCATGTTCCAGAACTTCAAAGAGCTCGACAACCTTGCCATACCGATAGTTGGAACCGATGTGACGAGTGGCAACGACTACCTCAAGGCAATCACCTATCCGATCGCGCATGATCACCTGGTGTCGGTGTACGGCACCAACGCAACCGGCGCCGCTGCTGACAACTTCGCCGCCGCATTCGCTGCACAGAACGGCTCCGCTGCACAGCCGATCGCGGGCGCGAACTACGCGTACGATGCGGTGATCAGTCTGGCGCTGGCTATGGACAAAGCAGGGACGACCGACGGTCCGGCGGTCATCGCCGCGATGAAGCAGGTCACCAACCCACCCGGCACACCGTGCGACTCCTACAAGGCATGTCTGGCGGGCATCAAAGCCGGCACCAGGATCAAGATGGACGGTGCCAGCGGCGACCTGATCTTCAACACGTACAACAACGTGTTCGGCCCGTATGGGGCTTTCCAGGCCGACGCCAGCAGCGGCGCCGAGACGCAGATTGCGCTGCTTTCCGCCTCCGACCTTGCCGCAGCCACCCCCTGACGCACCGGGGGCAACGCACGCAGCGCTGATGCGTTGCCCCGGTCCCATCGCCCGCCGTCTGGCGGCGTCCAGTCCTGTCGTTGGAGCACCCGCCTAGTGCACGAGGCTCTCCTCATCCTCGGCTTCGGCTTGGTTACTGCAGCGATACTGTCGCTGTCCGCGCTGGCCTTCACGCTCGAGTACTCGGTCACCAACGTCGCCAACCTCTCTCACGGTGAGATCCTCACAGTCGGTGCCTACTGCGCATATCTCGTGCAGCAACACGGCGGCGGTGTCATCCTCTCGGGCCTTGCGGCGGCCGGCGGCGGCGGCGCACTCGCGCTCGCGGTGCATGCGAGCGTTGTCGACCGGTTCGTGCGCAGGGGCATCGGCGGACTGCCGACATTCATCGCGACGCTGGGCGTCTCGCTGGTCATTCAGAACGTCCTGGTCATCATCTTTGGCGCGTCCAATCTCGGCTACGCCGTCCCCCAGGGAGCGCCGCGAACGATCGGCCCCTTCCTGTGGACCGACACCGAGATCCAGATCATGATCTCCGCGGTGGTGATCACCGTGCTCCTCTACCTGATCATCCAGCACACACGCTTCGGCAAATCACTGCGGGCGGTATCGCAAAACCGTTCGCTGGCAAGGGTCTCCGGGATCAATGCCAACCGCGTCGCTTCGCTCACGTGGCTGCTCGCCGGGCTCATCGGCGGCTACGCGGGCTTCATCCTTGCCGAGAGCGTTGGTACGTTCAGCCCGTATTCCGGCTTCAGCTTCTTCCTCATCACGCTGACTGCCGCTGTCGCCGGTGGCCTCGGCAAGGCGGTGGGCACGCTCGTCGGGGGGATCATCGTCGGTATCGCGCTCGAGTTCTTCGGCGGATACCTGAGCGCAAGTTACAACCTGGCGTTCGCGTTCGCGATCCTTTCGCTGGTGATCCTCGTCCGACCTCGCGGTCTCTTCGTCGGTGGGAGGCGCAGCATCTTCGAATGATCGACTACCTGGTGTCAGTGCTCACCGAGGGCTCGATCTTCGCAATCATGGCGCTCGGGCTCAACATCATCTGGGGGTGGTCGGGCGACTTCGACCTGGCGTTCTACGGTTATGTCGCGCTTGGTGCGTACATGACACTGGTCCTGACCATCGGAGCACCCGCGCCGCCAACCACGTACATCCTGGGTCTGACGCTACCGTTTCCGATCGCCGCTGCCATCGCGGTCGCCAGCGCGATGTTGCTCGCGCTCCTTGTCGGCGCCATCGCGCTCCGCCATCTGCGCGGTATCTATTTCTCGATCGTCACCCTCGGTGCCGTTTACGTCCTCTATGTCTTCGCAGGGCAGTTCGTGCCCCTGTTCAACGGATTCAACGGGCTCTCGGGATTGTTCGACCCCATGGGCGACTTCTTCGGACTCGACTTCACGGCGTGGCCGTTCTTCTATCTCGGCTTCTGCGTCCTCATCCTGATCGTCGTACTTGTCGCGGTTACGCGGTTGAGCGGCAGCCGCTTTGGACTCGCGCTGCGTAGCCTGCGCGAGGACGAGCGGGCAGCAGCCGCCTTTGGACGCAACATCTACGCGATGAAGCTCAAGGCGTATGTCATCGGCGCCGGCCTTGGCGGATTGGGTGGCGCGCTCTTCGCCGGGTATCTCAGCGCCTTCAACCCGTCGGCGTGGTCACCGGTCGAAACCATCGTGCTGTATGCCGCAATCCTCGTCGGCGGACGCGGCAGCAACCGTGGTGTCGTGCTCGGTGTCGCCGTCATGGTGATGGGGCTGCAGGAGGCGACGCGCTATCTCCCCGAGATCGCCAACCAGCCCAGCTTCGCACCTGCCATTCGCCTGATTCTCACCGGCATCGTGCTCGTGCTGTTCATCAGGTTCCGCCCTCAGGGCCTCCTTCCCGAGCACCGCATCCGCGACAAGGATCCGGCCGACACGGGCGGCGCAGCGGTGGCGGTCGAGGCTCCGATCACCGGCCCGACGCTCGACACGGGCGCGGTATGACCGCGTTGCTGGAGGTGCAGGATCTGCACAAGCACTTCGGTGGTGTGCAGGCGATCACCGCATGCTCCTTCACCGTCGCAGCGGGCCAGATCACCGGACTCATCGGACCCAACGGAGCCGGCAAGAGCACCGCGATCGACCTCATCTCAGGGTTCAAGGTCCCCGACACGGGCAAGGTCCGCTTCGAGGGTACCGAGGTGCAGGGCAGGTCACCACACTCCATCTCGCGGATGGGGTTGATCCGGACGTTTCAAAGTCCACGCGAATGGCCGGGGCTGAGCGTTCTCGAAAATCTCATCCTCGCGTGCTTCGAGCCTCGCCGTGAGCGGTTCTGGCGATCACTCATCGGGCCCACGCGTGCCGAGAGGGAACGAGCCAACGAGCAGTTGGTCCGTGCGCGCTCGATCCTCGAAGAGTTCGGCCTGACCCATCTTCGCAACGAGCGCGCCGGCAACCTCAGCGGTGGTCAGAAACGACTCCTGGAGTTCGGCCGGATCCGTATGGCAGCTCCTCGGCTGGTCATCCTCGATGAGCCGATGGGAGGAGTCAATCCAGTGCTCGGCGAACGCATGGCAAGCGCCGTGCTCGGTTTCGTGGCCACCGGCACGTCGGTGATCATCGTCGAGCACAACCTCCCGTTCATCGAGCGCGTTACCGACCAGGTGGTAGTGATGGCCGCAGGACAGGTCATCGCCGAGGGGCCATTCAGTGAGCTCCGCGGCAACCCGGCCGTTGTCGATGCCTACCTCGGAGAGATGCCCACCTATGGCGACGCTGACGCCTGACCCCGCTCCGACAGATACCGCGACGGTCGCGGCCCTCGATGTGGCCGGCCTCACCGCCGGGTACGGGGGGCCGCCGATTGTCGAGGACGTGAGCATTCGCGCCCACCGTGGAGCCATCACGGCGATCGTCGGGCCCAACGGCGCGGGCAAGTCGACGTTGCTCAAGGCCATTGCCGGGGTGATCACCCCCAGGGCCGGTACGATCTCGATCGAGGGCCGCGACGCCACCGGCCTGCCCTCGGAGAAGCTGGTTCGCCGCGGTATTGCGTACGTTCCCCAGGTCGCCAATGTCTTCCCCCAACTCTCGGTGCAGGAGAACCTCGAGATGGGTGGGTACAGCCGCAGGAACGGCTTGCGCGAGCGAGCCGAGGAGCTCTATGTGCTCTTCCCCGACCTCAAGCACGCCCACCGCCGCCACGCCGAAACCCTGAGCGGCGGGCAGCGCACCATGCTGGCTATGGCTCGGGGGCTCATGGTCGACCCGGCGGTGCTCCTGCTGGATGAACCCTCTGCCGGTCTGTCCCCCAAATTTCAGAGCGCCGTGTGGGAGCGCATCGAGCAGGTGCGCGCCACCAATGTCGCAGTGGTGGTGGTCGAGCAGAACACTCGCGAGACGCTTCGCCACGCCCAGTGGGCGTACGTGCTCGTGCTCGGCAAGAACCGCCTTGAGGGCCCGGGCCGCGAGTTGTTGCACAACGACGAGATCGTCGGGCTCTACGTCGGCGTGCTGTCCTAGGAACGCTCTCGATGGATCTGCACGCAGCGCCGCCGTCCTCCGGGCCTCTCGCGGGCGTGCGCATCCTCGACCTGTCGCGGATCCTGTCCGGACCATTTACGACAATGGTGTTAGCCGACCTTGGCGCCGACGTCATCAAGCTCGAGAACCCGAGCACCGGGGATGACACGAGAGAGTGGGCGCCGCCGTATCAAGGCGACCAGTCAGCCTACTTTCTCGCTGTGAACCGCAACAAGCGCGGCATCGCAGTCGACCTCAAGACCGAGCGAGGCCGCGAAATCGCGCTGCGCATCGCCGATCGGTCCGATGTCGTCGTGGAGAATTTTCGGCCCGGCACGGCCGGCCGGCTCGGGCTTGGCTACGACGCGCTCAGCGCGCGCAATCCGCGGCTGATCTACGCCTCCATCTCGGGATATGGTCAGACCGGCCCCTATGCGTCCGAGCCCGGCTACGACGCGATCGCCCAAGCGCTCAGCGGTCTGATGAGCGTCACCGGTGAAACCGACGGTCCGCCGGTGCGGGTGGGCAACTCCGCAGCTGATCTCGGCGCGTCCCTGTGGGCTGCAATTGGCATTCTCGCCGCGCTCCACGCCCGGCACACGAGCGGGCGCGGCGAGTGGATCGACATCTCCTTGCTCGACGGGCAGATCGCATCGTTGACCTACCTGGCCGGCGGTTACTTCGCATCGGGCGATGTCCCACGGCGCTATGGGTCCGCGCATCCGAGCATCGTCCCGTACCAGGCACTCCGCACCGCCGACGGGCACCTCATGGTCGCCGTGGGGAACGACACGCTCTGGCAGCGCTTCGCACCGCAGATCGGGCTGCCCGAGCTCGTCGACGATCCGAGATTCGCAAGCAATCCGCAGCGCGTGGAGAACCGTAAGGCGCTGATCCCGCTCCTCGAGGCGGCCCTGGCCGCGAAGGGTTCAGCCGCGTGGGCCGATGAGCTGTCGGGAGTTGGCATTCCCGCAGGAGCGATCAACACGATCGACGCCGCGCTCGTGCATCCACAGGTCGTGGCCCGCGGCATGGTCGTGACCGCCGAGCATCCCACCGCCGGCATCGTGCGCATGACCGGATCACCCATCAAGCTCTCGAGGTACACCGCGACAGTACGGCGTCCGCCGCCAGAGCTCGGGGAACACACCGAAGAAGTCCTCCGCGAACTTGGGTACACGGCTGAGGACATCGCCGCATTGCGCGACGCCGGGGTTGTGTCGTGAAACCCAGAGGATGATGCGCTCAACATCAGCGCGTCCGACCGCGCCCGGTGCAGAACGATTGACGCCGTGGAAACGTTGCGGATGAGCGAGCTCGAGAGAGCACTTCACTCGGCGATGGTTGGCGATGTGCGAACCGACCCGTACACGCTTCAGATGTTCTCGAGGGACGCGAGCATGTACAGCATCGAGCCGCTCGCCGTCGTCTTCCCGCGTGATGCGGCCGATGTCGCGGCCGCAGTCGACGTCTGTGCGCGTCTTCGCGTGCCCATGTTGCCGCGCGGCGCAGGGACAAGCCTGGCAGGGCAGACGGTGGGGCACGCGGTGATCATCGACACCTCGCGTCATATGGACGGCATCGTCGAGCTCGACGCTGAAAGTCGGCGTGCACGAGTTCAGCCCGGGGTTGTCCAAAACGACCTCAACCTCGCTGCACGGCAGCACGGCCTTCTCTTCGGCCCAGATACTTCGACAAGCGATCGGGCGACGATCGGGGGAATGATCGGCAACAACTCCGCTGGGAGCGGATCGGTGGTGTATGGCATGACCATCGACCACGTTGAGGCCATGGAGGTGGTGCTGAGCGATGCAAGCGTGGCCAGGTTCGGACCAGTCATCTCGCCAACCATCGACCACGATGCCGCAGACACGCTCGAGGCGCGAATTCGCGGGCGCCTACCGGCGCTCGTCGATGAATATCGCACTGCCATCGCCGCCGGGTATCCGCAGCACTGGCGACGTGCCGGGGGCTACCGGCTCGACCGCCTCGCAGCAGGCTCGCCGTACAACCTGGCGCAATTCGTGGTCGGGTCCGAGGGGACACTGGTCATCGTCACCGAGGCGACGGTAGGGCTGGTGCCCCTGCCGCGTGCGAAGGCGATCGCGGTTGGTCACTTCGCATCCGTGGCCGACGCTGTCGCCGCCACCGAGGACGCACTGAGCACGGGTCCGAGTGCCGTGGAGCTCATCGACCGCACCATCCTCGGACTCTCGCGTCGCAAGATGGAGTTCGCGGCACTGGGTTCCCTCCTCGAGGGCGATCCCGGCGCGCTGCTGTTCGTCACCTTCGACGCGGACAGCGCAGCTGAAGCGGGTGCGAGCGTCGATCGGTTGGCCGCGATCTGGCAGCGCCACGGTCACGGCTACCACACGCTGCGGGCGACGACGTCCGCACAGCGGACGGCGCTCCTCAAGGTGCGTGCCGCCGGGCTCGGCCTGTTGATGGCCGCAAGTGAGGGGACGCGCAGACCGGTGGCATTCATCGAGGACACGGCCGTCGACCCTGCACGACTCTCGGAATACGTCCGGCGATTCAGCGCCGTGCTCGAGCGCCATAACCTTGTCGCCGGGTTCTACGGTCACTGCTCGGTTGGGTGTCTCCACATCCGTCCCTTCATGGATCTGACCGAGCCGGCGGAGCTCGCCACGATGCGCGCGGTGGCCGAGGAGATCCGCGATCTGGTGACCGAGTTCGGGGGCGCCAACTCCAGCGAGCATGGCGACGGGCTCGCTCGGAGCGAGTTCAACCGCACCGTCTTCGGCGACGATCTGTACGGGGCCATGTGCGAGGTGAAACAGCTCTTCGATCCGCAGGCGCTGATGAACCCCGGAAAGATCGTTCACGCCCCGCCGATGACGGAGAGCATCCGCGATGTGACGTTCCCTCGGGCGTTCGAGCTGTCGACGCGGCTCTCATTCGCCGCCACCGGCGGGATGCGCGGCGCGGCCGACCGATGCATGAATATCGGCGTCTGCCGCAAGGGATCGACCGGCGTGATGTGCCCGTCGTACATGGCCACGCGTGAGGAGGAGCACAGCACGCGCGGCCGTGCCAATGCCCTTGTCCATGCGCTGTCACAAACAGACCCGCGTGCCGCCCTCGGCGACGATCGACTCCACGACATCCTCGACCTCTGTCTCGAGTGCAAGGCCTGCAAGAGTGAGTGCCCGCTCGGTGTCGACATGGCATCGATGAAGAGCGAGTTTCTCTTTCAGTACCAGGCGATTCACGGTGTTCCACGACGCGCGCGATTCTTTGCGGCGGCGCGGCGGCTCAACCGGCTCGGGTCGGACTGTGCGCCCTTGTCGAACCTGGCGACGTCGCTCCCGGGATCACGCGCGCTCTTCGAGCGTGTGCTCGGGATCAGCCGGCGAAGGCCATTGCCGCGGTTCCAGCGACGCACGCTACTTCGCTGGCATGCAGGGCGCCGGCGCCGACCTTCGGGAACCCTTGGGCACGCTGTGCTGCTCGCCGACTCGTTCACAACCTTCACGGAGCCGGGCGCGGGCATCGCCGCGGTGGAACTGCTCGAGATGGCCGGCTGGGACGTCGAGTTGGTTGGCGATCGCTGCTGCGGGCGGGCCGCCATCTCCAAGGGGCGCCTCGACCGCGCCGCCCGCGATGCGCGTGCGATGACAGAGCGACTGGCCGGCCTGGCGCGCAAGGGAGCGCTCATCGTCGGTATCGAACCGTCGTGCATCCTCACCCTGACCGAGGAGCACCTTGCGCTGCAACCCGACGACGATGATGCCCGGGTCGTTGCCGGTCAGGTGCGTCTTGTTGAGGAATTGATCGTCGATGCCGTGGCCGGCGGCCGACTTCACATGAATCCAAACTCCCCGATGGTGGGCAGGCGTTTTCTCTTCCACGGTCACTGCCATCAGAAAGCGCTCGTCGGTACGGCCGCAACCGTGCGCATGCTGTCTCTCATTCCTGGCGCCATCGTCGCCGAGGTTGATGCAGGTTGCTGTGGCATGGCCGGGTCCTTTGGGTTCGAAACCGAGCATTACGATCTGTCGATGCAGATCGGCGGGATGCGCCTCTTCCCAGCAGTCAAGGCGGAGGCCGCTGAGACGGTGATCGCGGCAACGGGCGTGTCGTGCCGTCAACAGATCGAGCATGGGACAGGCCGGCGGGCGCAACACCCAGTCGAATTGATGCGCGCGGCAGTGTTGCCGCAGGGGACCGTCGCGATAGCGAGCACGCCGGCGGGTAGGTGAGTATCTGTACGCCAACGGAGTCGCTTGCGGCCGCCGCAGCGCAAAATCCCGTGATCGCCCGCAGCGCGGACACATGGCCCTGGTAGGCTTCCGGCCCCTCTCGGGTGAGCGACATGCTCGTTCGGAGTTTTGAGAGAGACGCGCCCTTGTGCGCTGTGTCGTAGCCAGCTTCGTCTGGGGCACGTATGTGCTTGGACAGCACCGAATCGGGCAACAGCCAGGCCGCCGCGAACAACCGAGAATTCGATCGACTCACCCCCCGCGAGCATCGCGCAGATATGCGGCGGGATCGCAGCGTGGACGAGCTCGTCGAAGTGGTCAGGGACGGTCAGTGTGGCGGTCGCAAACGAGCGAGCAACACGCTGTTGCTCCAGCGCCCGAAGACGATGAAGAGGCGACGGCGATAGCCAGGCGACTAGCGGACGAGGCTGCCTGCAATTGCGCTTCGGCTTTCTCGACGGTCGGCTGCGGACGTTGGAAGAGGTCGGCAGCCGGTTCGGCGTCAGTCGCGAGCGCGTTCGCCAGTTGGAGACGGATGCCCTGCGCAAACTGCGACAGCCGTCGCGCACCAAGCGCTTGCGTGACTATCTCGAGTAGTTGCGGTTTTGATGTCGCGCGCCGGCCCTTCAACCGCAATCAGGTTTCCAGAACGGCCTTAGCCTTGTCGAGCGCCTGAACCTCTGCGGTCATCGTCTTGGCGACCATGCCGCCCATGAAGAACTTCTTGATGCCGGCTAAGTCGGCGTCCAGACTGAAGGTCACCGTTGTCGAGCCGTCGACCTCCGCAAGTTCGTAGCGGCCGCGGGGACGAACCGGTCCTGCGGTTGCTTGAAAGGCAAGGACAGAGTTGGGTGTGAACTCGGTGATCGTGTAGTCGGCCGCGACTGCGCGGCCGCCCGGGCCACGGACGGTCTGCTTGTACCGTGAGCCGACTCCTTCGCCGGAGACCTTCGTGATCTCGATGATGCCGCTTCGCCATTCGGGGCCCTTCTCTCCGTCGGCTAGATACGAGAAGACATCTGCCGCGGGACGTTTGATGGTGACGCGATGCTCAGCGTGAGGCATGGTGCTCTCCTCGTGTGATGTGGGGGGATCCTGCGACGTAGATAGCGAGCTTGTCGAGTCCAGATTGCCATCCATACTCGTAGGGGTCAGTCGGCGACTCGTCATCAAGTTCGGCGTGAACAACGATCACCTTCGTCCTGCTCCCGAGGTCTTCGAATTCCACAGTGACAACGGACTCGTGGGAGTCGGGAACGCCCGCAGCCCACCGCCATGTGTACACCAAGCGTCGGGGGCGCACAATTTCGCGATACGTGCCACGAAGCTCAAGTGGATCGCCCTCGGGTGGTTGCATGATCAAGAGGTAAGCACCGCCAGGACGGAGATCGATCTCTGCGTATGGCGTGGTGAAACCCCCGGGGCCCCACCATTGACGCATGCCGTCTGCGGTTGTCCAGGCGCGAAACACGGCCTCGGCAGGACCATCGATGACGCGCTCGATGCGGACCTCAGGCTTCATCGTCCCGATCTCTTCGGATGAACTCGTTGAGCGAGTCGAGCCGCGCGGTCCAAAACGATTCGTACTCGGCAAGCCACTGATTGGCGATCTTGAGTGGTTCCGGCCGGAGCCAGTAGAGTCGCTCCCGACCCTGTTTGCGCTGATCCACGAGGTGGGCGCGCTGCAACGACCGCAAGTGCTTCGTGACACCGGGCAGCGACATGGGGAACGGCGCGGCGAGCGCCGATGCGGACACCTCGGCACCGTCGCGCAGACGCATCAGGATCCTGCGTCTTGTCGGGTCACCGAGAGCGCCGAAGACGGCGTCGAGGGCCGCTTCCTTATGTGCAACCATATGGTTTAGTATAGTTGTCGTCGACCCATCGCAAGTGGCAGGTGTTCAAGAGTGACCGAATCGAGCTATGAGCGCCTGGCGGGCCAATTGGTGACCCGCCCCGGCGTCACCGCCGGCAGGATGTTCGGAATGCCAACGCTGAAGATCGGGAGCAAGGCGTTCGCGGGAAGCATCGACGGCGACATGGTGTTCAAGCTGTCCGGGCAAGCTCATGCTGAGGCCCTCGGCATTCCTGGCGCGCACCTGTTCGACCCGATGGGAGGACGTCCGATGAAGGAGTGGGTCGTGGTGCCCGCCCCCCAGGCTGCCCGGTGGGCGGATCTCGCTGACGCGGCGATGGAATACTGCTCAGCTGGTTGACGTTCAGCCGATGAAGTCGTCGATGCCGTGAATGACCTGCCCGCCCGGCTCCAAAGTCACCAGGTCGGGGCTGTAGATCTCCGGTGCTCGGGTGCCAGGCACGGTCGTTGAACGCAATCTTGCGCCGGCTGACGAGCGTTCGACGCCGTCAGGCAGCAGAACGGCTGGGCAGGCTTTCGAGGCGTTCCTTGAGCTTGCGGCAGTTTGCGGGCATCTCATTGCGCGCTTGCCAGCGCACGACAAGGGGCACGAGGAGCTTGCCGATGCCGTGTCCCTCGAAGTCCACCTCGATCGTCACGCGCGACTGCCCGCCCCCGTTGAGCGGCTCGACGGTCACGTCGACGCTCGCTCGGATCGGACCGTCGAGGCCGTGAATTGCCCACCTCGCGGGCGGATCAATCTTCGCGATCTCAGAGGTCACCTGCCGCGCCGCACCGCCGACCCGGCGGGTCGTCGTGCACTTTGCGCCGACATGGGGAGACCCGCCGTCCTCGGTGCTCCCGCCCTCGACGCCGGCCTGCCACTCCGCGAACTTGGACGGATCGGTGACGTACGCGAACACCTCGTCCTGCGGACGTGCGATCGCGATGCTCGTGACGATCGGTGCCATCCTGATTGCCTCCTTTTCATCTGCTCCGGCTTGTCGGTCGGGCTGCGTCTATGCGGCAACCACGTCGGCGAATCGGTGGAGGTACAGCGCCCACCCTTCGTCCGCGTCAACCCCCTCGCGGACAGCCTCCCAGCCATCGCCGTGGCGATCGATGTTCCGATGCTCGAGCTCGACCCGGGTCCGATTCGGCGCCTCGGCGATGAATCGCACATCGACCTCGCTGGTTTTCGCAGTGTCAGTCTCGATTTGCCACTGCGGGCTGATGTCCCAGCTGATCACAACATGATTTGGTGGGTCGTACGCCAGTACCCGAGCCCAGCGACACTCGCTCCCGTCGACACCCTTGTCGTAGACAGCGCCACCCTCGTGTAGCTCGAAGACTGTCTCAGCGATATCGACGCCCAGCAGGTTGTGCTCGGGCGGCTTGAAGCTGCCGAAACCCTCAGTGAAGAGCGAGAACGCACGCTCGATCGGCGCCTCGACGACGACCTGGTGGCGGACGGACGTTGCTGCTGCTGGGGTGGTCATGTCACCTCCTCTTCGGGTTGCTCGACGGCGGCCTTGTAGGCGTCGAGGGTGCTGGTCCAGAACCGGTCGAGCTCGGCACGCAACTCGCTGAGACCGTCCGGGTTGATCGCGTAGATGCGCCGGTTGCCGACGGCCTCGTCAACGACGAGTCCCGCATCCTTGAGCACTCGGAGGTGCTGTGAGACCGCCGGCCTGCTCACTGGAAGGCCTTCGGCGAGTTCGCCGACAGCGTACGGCCGATTGGCAAGCCGCTCAAAAATCGTCAGCCTCGTGCGATCGCCGAGGGCGGACAACGCGGCGAGTTGGTCAGTTGTCACGCACCGTAAGGTAATACTTACGGACCTTGGGCGTCAAGGCTCGGGCAACGCCAGGCAACGAGCGGTCCGGGTGTGGCGAGGGACTCACAGTCGGAGGCACGCAGCGGCCGCCAGCCAGAACAGCGACTCGCGACTGTCGTGGTGTTGCCAGTCGCGACGGTCCCACTCTTCCCGAGCCAATGAGTCGCCTGCATACAGCAGGTAGACGAGCGGAACCCCTCGGAAACGGGCGACCGCGAACAGCGCAGCCGCCTCCATCTCAACCACAAGACAGCCTTCCTCGCGACGCCGGGCGGTGCGAGCCCGGGTCTCCCGGTAGATGCCGTCCGTACTCCATGTCTTGCCCGTGACGAAGGGGACATCGCGCTCGCCCAGCATCGTCGTCGCGGCATCCACCGCAGAAGGCGCTGGCTCGACCTCACGCGACGGCGCCAGGTAATGGTATGAGGTGCCCTCATCACGGATGGCTGCGGTCGGCACGATGACGTGGCCGAGCGCGAGTTCAGGCACCAGCGCGCCCGCGCCACCGCAGACCGCGAATCGCCGGCAACCACGTGCGATCGCCTGCTCGAGGAAGGCGGCCGCCAACGGCGCGCCAACGCCTGGTTGGAAGAAAGCGAGTCGTTTACCCTCGTACTCGATCTCATACGCGACGTGGGTGCCATGCTCGGCCCGCATCTTGAAGCACTCGCGGGCACCGCCAGAGAGCTTGGCGACCACCTCGCTGAAGAAGCAAAGGACGGCATGTTCAGGGACATCGCGGGGCGACACCATCGTGGGATCGATGATCCCCAGCGAATCCGGGTCGTACTCCAGGATCGGGTAGTCGGCCACTTCAATCCTTGACTGCTTCGCCTCCGGGATACCGTAGCCAGGCTTGCGGGGAGGCATGC
>JBAUTF010000031.1:0-6644 GCA_049582065.1 Candidatus Dormiibacterota bacterium
GATGAGCAGGCTCAGGAAGCTCTCCGCACACTCACCGGGTCGGGTCGAAGCCAATCCGAGGCCGTCCGAGAAGCTATCGTCGAGCTCGCGCGGCGCGGGCAGCGCGGTGACCTTGTCGCTGAGGCGAAGCGCCTAAGCGTTGACCGCGAGGATCGTACGGAGAAAGCTCGCGTGGCCCGTTTGATGGAATCTCTTCGTGCAGCGAGGTGAGGTCTTTCGACTGCGGGCGCCCCGAGGCACCAGAGGACGCGAACAGGCCGGGCACCGTTACGGTGTAGTCCTTCAGGCCGATGAACTGCTCAGGTTGTCCACGGTGATCATCGCGCCTACCTCTACGCGCGCCCATCCAGCCTCATTCAGACCAGAGGTAGAAATCGACGGTCAACTGACCCGGGTCTTGGTCGAGCAGCTCGGGGCAGTCGATCCAAGCAGGCTTGGCGAATCCCACGGGCTACTCGCGTTTGGTGAGCTTCGTGAGGTCGATCGCGCGCTGGCAGTGGTGGTCGGTCTCGGCGCATGACGCCCGGCCCGAATAACTCTCTTACGAGCTCGATCACGTTCTCTCGGAGCTGAACGTGCGCGTCGCCTAACGAGTTAAAGGGATGCCATGCCTCGTACGCGTTCAGCCTGATGATCGCGCCTGGGGCGAGCGCTGGGTCGTCGGTGGCTACAGGAGCTGGTTGACCAGCGCCTCCAGCTGCGCGAGCGAGGCTGGTGTGGCGGTGGCGATGATGGCGACGAGGGTCGTTCCCTTCGTGGCCACGACGCCTTCGTTGTCCTTGCCACCGCCAATCGGCGCCGAGAAGGCGCGCGCCTGGTCTCCCACGCCGGACACCGTGGTGAAAGGCACCGGAAAGTTGGTGCTGAACTGCGTGATGTAGGACGGGCTGATGTTCGTCAGCCGCTCGATGATCACGTTGTACGTGGCGGCGTGGTAATCGCAAACGACGGCCGTTACGCCGGCTGGAAGTGTTGTCGCTCCAGTAACTGGAACACCGACGGGCTTGGGCAAGGTGATCCCCAGAGCTGATCCCACCCTGGCGGCAGTCGGGCACGACGCCGGGGCCGGGGTGGTCTTTGGGCTCGCGAGCGCCACCGGCGTGACCGATGGGATGGAGGCGCTTGGCGATGGCGATCCGGAGGCGGAACCTCCGCAGGCTGCGACGGTCGCAATGAAGAAAAGAGCGGCCAGCGCGATCCACGACGAGGTCCTCAGCCAAGCCATGGCGGCGATCGTACTCGCCGCAGACACGGTAGTACGCTTCTGGCGACATGATCCAGGCCCCGGTCGGTGGATTTGTGGCGGCGGGATTCGAGCCCGTCCAGGAGGCGTTCGCGGCGAACTTCGAACGCCACGGGGAGGTCGGCGCGGCTTGCTGCGTCCACCTACACGGCCGAATGGTGGTGGACCTCTGGGGCGGCGTCACGACGCCGGGTGGCTCGGACCCGTACATCGCCGACACGCTGCAAATGGTGTGGTCGACCACCAAGGGGGTGACGGCAATCGCGGCCCACATCCTGGCCCAGGAAGGTAAGCTCGAGTTTGACGCGCCTGTTGTCGAGTACTGGCCTGAGTTCGCCGCCGAAGGCAAAGAACGCATCCCCGTGCGGTGGTTGTTCAGCCACAAAGCGGGACTCGCGGCGATCGATCGCCGTCTTGGGCTGGACGACGTGATCGCCTGGACGCCGGTGGTCGACGCTCTCGCGGCGCAGCGGCCCCTTTGGGAGCCGGGTTCGGCGCACGGCTACCACACATTCACGTACGGCTGGCTGGCGGGCGAGGTCATCCGGCGGGTTTCGGGCGGAACCGTTGGGGAGTTCGTCGCCGAGCGGATCGCGGGTCCCCTTCACGCCGACTTCTGGATTGGCCTACCCGAGGCACAGAATCCGCGCGTCGCGCCGGTCATCCCGGCCCCGCCGCCCGCGCCCGGCGAGCAGCTGGATCCCCTGACCCTGCGCCTTCTCGACCCGACGACGCTCGCCCACAAATCGTTCACCAACCCGGTCATCCCGCCGGCTGCCTTCAACGAGTACGCGTTCCGAGGCGCCGAGGTCCCGGCCGGCAACGGCATCGGGAGCGCGAGAGCCCTGTCGCGGATCTACGCCGCCTGCATCGGAGAGGTGGATGGGGTTCGCCTGCTCGACGCCGGCACCGTCCAGAGGGCTACCGTCACGCAGGCTCGCGGCGAGGATCTGGTCATGCCGTACGAAACGCACTATGGGACCGGCTTCCAGCTCTCGTTCCCGTTCCGGCCGATGGCCGGCGAGACCTCCTTCGGGCACTATGGGAGCGGCGGTTCGGTCGGTTTCGCTGACAAGAGCCTTGGGATCTCGTTCGGCTACGTCATGAACCAGATGCGGCCCGCTTACGGCCTCGACCCGCGCACGTCCGGTCTCGTCGACGCGCTCTTGAGCTGCCTGCGGTAGCCCGTCCAGCGGCCTAACATTCGATTCGGGTGGTAGGGCATGGGCACGGCTGATCTCGTATTCGGCGTCTGCCTCCTGCTCGGGGGCGCCTTGCTGCTCCTGACCCTGATCGTCGACGACATCTTCGGCGGCCTGCTCGGAGCCGTCCATCTCGGCTTCGACGTGGCGGGCGTCTCTCCGACCCCCATGCTGCTCGGCTTCGTCGCCATGTTCGGGATCGGCGGGCTGTTCGGCCTCCACGGCATCGGCGCTGGAGTCGGCGTGGCCACCCTCGTCGGCGGCGGGGCGGGCCTGGTCGGCTCGGGCGTGGTGTTCGGGGCCTTCAAGGTCCTGCGCCAGGCTGAGTCGAGCAGCACTTTCGAGCTCGAGGAGATGGTGGGCGCAACCGGCAGGGTATCCGTCGGGATCCCCGCCAACCGGTTCGGCACCGTGCTCATCAGCTTCGCCGGCTCGTCCCACAACATGACTGCAACCTCAGATTCCGAGATCCCTGCCGGTCACGAGGTCAAAGTCGTTTCCGTCGCCGGCGGCAACCTCGTCGTTACGCCCAATTCGGAAGCCATCACTTAAGGAGCACGGTCCGATGCCTCAATTCATGACGTCAACACCGTTCCTCGCCGTCACCGGCGTGATCATCCTCATCCTCTTGATCGCCTTCGTCGCGAGCCGCTACCACGTCGCCGGCGCGAACGAGGCGCTGATCGTCGCCGGGTCGCGCGGCGCCAAGGTGCGCGACGAGCGTGGCCAGGTCGCTTCGCATCCGGGCGACAAGGGGGTCAAGGTGGTGGTCGGAGGCGGCACCTTCATCCGCCCCCTGCTCGACCGCGTCGGCAAGCTGAAGCTCACGGCGCGCCAGATCAACGTGCAGCTGAGCGACGCTGTGACCAGCCAGGGCATCAAGGTCCAGGTCCAGGGCGTGGCCACGTTCAAGATCGGGCGGGACGTGGAGTCGCTCCGCAACGCGGCCGAGCGTTTCCTCGACGCCAAGCCCGAGCAGGTGGACTCGATCGTCAAGAACGTGCTCGAAGGATCGCTGCGATCCATCGTTGGAACCCTGACGATCGAGGAGCTCATCCGCGATCGCCAGAAGCTGCTGCAGCAGGTGCAGGACGCGGCCAAGGGCGACCTCGCGACCAGCGGCCTGCAGATCGACGCCTTCACGATCCAGAGCTTCTCCGACGAGTCGAACTACATCGAGCTGCTCGGCCAGCAGAGCGTCTCGACCGTCACCCGAGACGCGCGCATGGTCAAGGCCTCGACCGACCAGGAGGCGGCGGTCCGGGAGGCGGAGGCCCAGCAGATCAAGATCAACGCCGCGCGGGACGTCTCTCTCCGCGAGGCCGAGACCAAGACACAGGTCGCCGCGGCACAGGCGCGCGCCGACCAGGCCGGCCCGCTCGCACAGGCCGAGGCTCAGCAGGAGGTCGTGCGGAAGCAGACCGAGCTGGCGCAGCTGGAAGCCGACCGCAAGGAAAAGGAGCTGCTCTCATCCACGGTCAAGCCGGCGGCGGCCGAAGCGCAGGCCGTCATCGCGAGAGCCGAAGGCGACAAGCGCGCGAGGATCGCGTCCGCCGAGGCCGACGCCGAGACCACCCGACTGGAAGGTGGGGCGGAGGCCCAGATCGTCCTCACCAAAGGAGAGGCGGAGGCCAAGGCTCTCGCGATGCGGGCCGACGCGTACAAGCAGTTCAACGAGGCGGCGATCATCCAGACCGTGCTGGCGGCGCTCCCCGAGATCGTCCGCGCGGCCGCCGAGCCTATGGGCCACATCGATTCCCTGACCGTGATGAGCGCCGATGGCGCTTCTGACATCGTGCGGAACGCTACGCGGGCGATGATCGAGTCGACCACCGCGATCAAGGGGCTCACCGGGCTCGACGTCCCGAATCTCATCGGGGGGGCGCTCGGGCGCGGGTTCGGCGAAAGGCTGCGGAGCGGTGACGGCGAGGGCGTCGGCAACGGCGAGAGCGGGTCGGCCGCCGACCGCATCAGCCATATCGCAAGCGAAGGCCTGGCGGCATTGAAGAGTCGCGGCGCTGAGGCGGCGGCCGCGAGCAAGGCGGCGGCGGACGAGGCTGAGGCCAAAGTTGAGACGGAGGCCGAGAAGGTTGCGGACGAAGCCAAGGCCGCGGCCAAGCAGGCGGCGGCGGAGACCAAGGCTGCCGCGGTGGCCGCCAAGGTGGCGGCGTCCGGCGCCGTCCACAACGCATCGCCGGCCGAAGGCAACGTCAGCCAGTGGGCGAAATGGCTGGCGGACCGGCTGCGAAGCGTGCCGGACATCCAGGTCTATGGGGCGCTCAGGCTCAACGACCTGGTGAGTCGGGGTCCGGCTTCGGCTCGAGCGGTCTGGGCTACCGCCAACCAGGTCCTCGGCAAGGACTACGGCAACATCACCATCGCCGACCTGCTCAAGCGATTTGCGCCCTAAAAGCGGGAAGCCCGCTTGCGCGAGCTTCCCAAGGCTGGGGTGGGGGCGTGAAGTCGAAATTGGGGGGCCGGGTCACCGGCCGTCGATATGGTAGCACGGTGCCCTGCCGTCCACAAGATATAGACAGCTGGGGACAAGTACCTTGAAACTGCCGCTTCCGCTCGACATGGAGCCCATGCTCTCGGCGGCTGCAGACGGCATCCCGAAGGGGGACGGCTGGGAGTACGAGCCGAAGTGGGACGGCTTCAGGACGCTGGTCTTTCGGGACGGCGTGGAGGTGGCGCTGATGAGCCGCGGCGGGCGCCCGATGACGCGCTACTTCCCCGAGGTGCTGCCCGCGTTTCGCAAGCTGACTCAGGCGCGGCTCGTGCTGGACGGCGAGCTCGTGGTGGTGGGGGGCGGTGGGCTCGACTTCGGGGCGCTGCAGCAGCGCCTGCATCCCGCGGATTCTCGGGTGCGCATGCTGGCCGAGGCCACGCCCGCCTGGTTTGTGGCGTTCGACCTGCTTGCCGAGGGCGACACCGACCTGCGCAAGGAGCCACTGGGCGAGCGGCGCAGGCGGCTGGAGAAGCTGCTCAAGGGAGTCAAGCAGCCGATCTTTCTCACCCCGTACACGCGTGACCCGGCCACGGCCGAGGAGTGGTTCGAGCGATTCGAGGGCGCGGGGCTCGACGGTGTGATGGCCAAGTCCTGGAACGGCGCCTACGTCCCCGGCAAGCGACTGTGGGTGAAGATCAAACACCGCCGGACCTGCGATTGCGTGGTCATCGGCTGGCGCAAGACTGGCGATGGGTCGAGTCTCGGCTCGCTGCTGCTCGGCCTGTACGACTCGAAGGGCACGATGCACTACGTGGGGCACACGTCGTCGTTCAACGCCGCGGAGCGCAAAGAGCTGATGGCGCGGTTGAAGCCGCTGCAAACCGAGATCCCTGAAGAGGAGTGGCGCGCCAACCCGGGTCGGATGCCCGGAGGCATGAGCCGGTGGTCGCGCGGCAAGGACACGGAATGGGTGGCGGTGCGCCCTGAGCTCGTGTGCGAGGTCAGCTACGACAAGCTCGAGGCCGGGGAGCGGTTCAGGCATGCGACGGGTTTCCTGCGCTGGAGGACCGACAAGAAGCCGAGGCAGTGCGGCTTCGACCAGATCGCGTCAGCGGCCGAGTTTGACGTGCTCGGAATCTTCGGGAGCAAGTAGCAGGGGTTTCGCCCCCGGCCCGCCGGGGCCGTAGTACTTCATCGCCGCTCGGCCGAGGGCCGTCACGGCGACCCAGTCAAACCCTGCGCCCACAGCCACGCCGACTCCGAGTGGCACGATCCGCGCCGCCACCTTCGCCGCTCCGCTGCTCGCGAGGCGGCCGAGGATTCGCGTCACAACACGCCCTCCGCCACGCACGAGGATGAGGCTGGGTAGGTGGCGGAACGCCTCGACCGCTATCCGCTCGCCCCCCGAGACAAGGACGTTCTCGCGCACCTTCACGGCGCCGCTCGTGATCCCGACCACTACCAGCGCCTCCAGCACCCGTTCGTCCGAGCCGCTCAGCTCGTGGCCGAAAACCATGGCGATGCCGAGCACGAGCTCGACCTCCTGCTCGAGGGCGTACAGGGACTGGCTCGTGATCGTACCCACCGCGAGCACGGTGCCCAGGCCCGGGGCGATGGAGGCGGCGCCGCTCACCGCGCCGGTCATCGCGACCCGGCGGCGGGTGGAACTGACGAGCTCCAGGGCAAGTTGATGATTGGTGTGAAGAGGGTGCGCCGCGCGGAGGCGCTCGACGCGCGCGCGGATCGCCGG
>JBAUTF010000032.1:0-8203 GCA_049582065.1 Candidatus Dormiibacterota bacterium
GCTAGCGCTCGATGTCGGCGAGCGAGCTCCACACGTCGATCTTGGTGCGGACCCGCCGCAGGATTTCCTCCATGAAACCCGTGGTCGACGCCTGCCCGCCGAGGTCGGCGGTGCGCACGCCGTCGGAGACGGTCTCCAGGGCCGCCTCATAGATGGCGCGCGACGCGATCCGCGGCTCGTCGCCGGGCATGTAGCCGAGCAGCGAGGCGACCGCCAGGATCATCGCCATGGGGTTGGCCACATTCTTGCCCTGCAGCGCGGGGGCGGTTCCGTGGGGCGCCTCGGTCATCGCGACTTTGACCGCGCCGGCTTCGTCGAAGGCGAGCAGCGTCGATTCCGCTCCAGCGATGGTCCCGAACATCTGCATCACGAGGTCCGACAGCGTGTCGCCGTCGCGGTTCAGAGTGGGGATCACGAGCGACTCGCCCGTGGTCGCGAGGAGCAAGGCGTAGGTGGCGTCGATGAGCTGTGGGTCGTAGCGGACCTCGGGGTGGCGCTGGGCCGCGGCGTCGAGCTCCTCCTTGAACATGCCTTCGTACACGGGGCTCACCGTGAACTTGGGGCCGCCGAACACCTTGGCCTCGATCCGCCGGGCGTGGTTGAAGGCGTACTCGGCGACTATGCGGCAGGTCCTGCGGCTGATCTTCTCTGTCCGGTACGCCCACTCATCGAGGTCGTGACCCTCGCGCCACTCCTTGGCCCCGTAGGCGTCGTCGACCGCCATGCGGATCACCGAAATGGGGGCATGCACGCCCGCGAGCGGCCTGACGCCGGGGATTCGGCGCCCGGTGCGGACGATGACCCGGCCGTCGATCTGCTTGCGCAGGATGGCGTTGGGGCTGCCGACGTCGCTCGTGCCCTCCGGCGTGATGGTCGCCGCCTTGATCCCGAAGCCGCATTCGCGCAGCGCCTCGGCGGCGTCCAGGACGACCTGGTTGCGCGTCTTGCGGCGCTGGTCGAGGGAAAGGTCGAAGTCGCGCTTCTTGATGTCCAGGCCAAGCACGCCCGGATCGAGGAGGCGCAAGGCCTCGAGCAGCAGCTCTTCGCCGGTCTGGTCGCCGTGCAGGATGGCGACGGTCGATGCGGCCATCGATCGAATCATATGGCCCGGTCCAGGACGGGCCGCGTCAGGAAGGGGCCGGCGCCCGGCGCTCTGCTACTATTGACAAGGCCTAGTGAACCTAGGCTTTTTCTTTTCCACCCCCAGCCAAAGAGACAGTTATGGAAGACATCATCACCCTCGCCTGCGGCGTCTGCAAGCGCCGCAACTACACCACCGTTAAGAACAAGAAGAACGACCCGGACCGGATCGAGATGAGCAAATACTGCAAGTGGTGCCACAAGCACACGGCGCACAAGGAGACCAAGTAACCGGATGGCGGTAACCACCAAGAACCGCGTCGATCAGCCCTCGGAGTTCACTCCCGGGCGGTTTCTCCGCGAGGTATACGAAGAGCTCCGCAAGGTCGTATGGCCGACGGGCGGAGAGCTATACCGCTACACGCTGGTCGTGATCTTCACCGTGATCGTGCTCGGCGCCTTCATCGGCGGCACCGACTACCTGCTCGGCGCGATCGCCAAGAGCGTCATCTACAACGGGACAGCTCACTAGCATGGCCGTCGAGAAGAGCTCGGCCCCGGAGCAGGAAGCGCAGTGGTACGTGGTCCACGCCTACTCGGGCCACGAGGAGAAGGTCAAGAAGAACCTCGAGAAGAGGATCGAGTCGATGGACATGCAGGACAAGATCCTTCAGGTCCTGGTCCCCATGGAAGACGAGATCGAGATCAAGGACGGCAAGCGGCGCCACGTCCAGAAGCGGATCTTCCCCGGCTACATCCTGGTCCGCATGGTGATGTCGAACGAGTCGTGGTTCGTGGTGCGCAACACCCCGGGCGTCACGAGCTTCGTGGGCTCCGCGAACAGCCCGGTGCCCCTGCAGGAGAAAGAGGTCCGCGCCATCCAGAAGCAGATGAAGCAGGAGGCGCCCAAGATCCGCGTCGAGTTCCAGGTCGGGGAGTCGGTGCGGGTGGTCGACGGGCCGTTCACTGACTTCCACGGTAAGGTCGACGAGATCAACCCCGAGAAGGGCAAGCTGAAAGTGCTGGTCAACATGTTCGGTCGCGAGACGCCGGTGGAGCTCGACCTCCTGCAGGTCGAGAAGGTCCACTAGCTTTGAGAACCACAGTGGAGCTGAAGGCCGGATTCACTCCGGCCGTCTCCGATGCGCTTCCATGCGCCTGCGGGCAATGTGTTACTTGGAGGGGGTACCGCGGGGGGGGCCTGCCTCACCCGCGCTCGGTCTGATGGGCAAGAAGAAAGTCCGGGCGATCCTGAAGCTCGAGCTTCAGGCAGGCAAGGCCACCCCGGCGCCGCCGGTCGGCACCG
The DNA here is from genome assembly GCA_049582065.1 of Candidatus Dormiibacterota bacterium. Classification (GTDB taxonomy): domain Bacteria; phylum Chloroflexota; class Dormibacteria; order Dormibacterales; family Dormibacteraceae; genus DATKSS01. The sequence goes on from JBAUTF010000032.1 coordinate 2,387, forward strand.
CGCTCGGTCCCCACGGCATCAACATCATGGAGTTCACCAAGGCCTATAACGAGCGAACGGCTCAGCAGGCCGGTGACGTCGTGCCTGCCGAGATCACGATCTTCGAAGACCGCACCTTCACGTTCGTCCTCAAGACTCCGCCCGCCGTCAACCTGCTGAAGCGGGCGGCCGGCATCGAGAAGGGCTCGGCCAAGCCGAACCGGGAGAAGGTCGGCCGCGTGACCCGCCAGCAGCTTCGCACGATCGTCGAGACCAAGCGCAAGGACCTCAACGCCTATGACTCGGAGGCGGCCATGAAGATGGTCGAGGGCACGGCGCGGTCGATGGGCCTCGAGATAGTGGAGTAGCGAGATGCCGAAGAAGAGAGGAAAGAAGTACGTGGACGCCGCCAAGAAGGTGGAGGCGGCGATAGCCAGCAACGGCAACGGTGGGCTGGACCCCGAAACCGCCTGCAAGATTGCCAAGGAGACGTCGATCTCCAAGTTCGACGCGACGGTCGAGGCTCATATCCGGCTCGGCGTCGACCCGCGCCACGCGGAGCAGATGGTGCGCGGCTCGGTGGTCCTGCCGAACGGAACGGGCAAGAAGGTGCGCGTCGCCGTGTTCGCAACCGCGGACAAGGCCAAAGAGGCGCAGGAGGCCGGCGCCGACTTCGTCGGCGGCGACGAGCTGGTCAAGAAGGTGTCGGAAGGCTGGACGGACTTCGATGCCGCCGTCGCGACGCCAGACATCATGTCGAAGGTCGGCCCGCTGGGCAAGATCCTCGGCCCGCGAGGCCTGATGCCCAACCCCAAGTCGGGCACGGTCACCTTCGACGTGGCGCGCGCGGTGCGCGAGGTCAAGGGCGGCAAGGTCGAGTTCCGGACCGACAAGTTCGGGATCGTCCACGCGCCGATCGGCAAGGTCTCCTTCGACTCCGGGCAGCTGCACCAGAACCTCGCGGCGCTGGTCGACGCTCTGATCCGGAACAAGCCCTCGACCTCGAAAGGCCAGTATCTGAGGACGTTCTTTCTCACCGCGACCCAAGGCCCGTCGGTGCCGGTCGACGTCAAAGAGGCGGCGAAGCTCCACACCTCGAGCTAGCGGCGCAGGGGCGGCCGGGTTGATCCCGGTCGCGACTTTGTCTCTCGGGCCGCCAAACGGCGCCGGGAGTGACGTTGAAAACAATCTCATCCTTATCGGAGAGAGAGCAGCCGCGCGAAGCGCGGCGATGCAATCAACAGGTCCGAACCTGCGCGCGCCTGGCGCGCAGAGGGGAACAGTCCGGGTTCCCTCCCATACACTTTCGGGCCATGTACGGCCCCGTCATCCAGGGCAAGCTCGTCCGGCTTCGTCCGCCAAGACCCGACGACGCGCCCGAGATGGCGACCTGGTTCGAGGATCTCGAAGCCACGCACTTCCTGGGCCTGCGCAACCCGCCTTCGATTGAGATGGAGAAGGAGTGGCTCGACACCACAGCCAGGGATCCGAACTCGGTGATATGGGTGATCGAGCATGATGGCCGCGCGGTCGGCACGACGGGCATCCGCGACATCGACTGGAGAAACGGTCATGGAAACACCGGGACGGTCATTGCCGACAGGTCGGTCTGGGGCAGGGGCCTGGGGCGAGAGGTCATGCAGCTGAGAGCCGCCTACGCATTCACGCAGCTGCCGCTGCGCAAGCTCAAATCGTCTTACTACGACGGCAACGTCGCCAGTGGGCGAGCCCAGGCTGCGGCAGGTTATCGGGAGGTCGGTCGATATAGTGCCGACCATTGGGTCGACGGTGAGTGGCGCGACGAAATCCTGACCGAGCTGATGCGCGATGACTGGGAGAAGCTCCGTATAATCACGACTCTGCCCTAGACCGTAGGCGCCGGCGGATGAACCGCCCGGCTTAATCTCCTACCGAGGCAACTCAAGTGAAGGACCTTTTATCCTTCCCGCCTTGGCATTGTGGGCAGGGAGGATTTTTTATTGCCAAAGGCTCGTAAGGAACAGAAGGCCGAGCAGGTCGACCAGCTGACCGAGAAGCTCAAGAAGGCCAAGGTGGCGGTGCTGACCGACTACCGCGGGCTGAAGGTCAGCCAGATCCAGGAGCTGCGAGGCAAGCTCCGCGGTGGCGACGTCGAGTACCGCGTGATCAAGAACACCCTGGCCCGGCGCGCGGCGGCGGCCGCGGGACACCCGGCGCTCGAGTCGACGTTCAAGGGACCCGTCGCGATCGCTTTCGGATACGACGACCTCGGCACTCCTTCCAGGCTCATCAACGAGTTCGTCCGCACGACGCGGTTGAAGCTCGACATCGTGGGTGGGCTGGTGGAGGGCAGGGTGTTCACGCCCGACCAGATGCGGCAGCTGGCCGACCTGCCGTCGCGCGAGACTCTCCTCGCTCAGCTGCTGGGCACCCTTCAGTCACCCGTGGCCCAGCTCGTCGGAATCATGCAGACCCCGCTACAGCAGCTCCGTGGAGTGCTCGAGGCGTACAAGACAAAGTTGGAGGCAGCGTAGGAATGGCGACCAAGATCACCCCTAAGGATTTCGTCGAGGCCCTGAAAGATTGGAGCATCCTCGACGTCGTCGAGGCCGTGAAGGCCATCGAGGACGAGTTCGGCATCAAGGCTGCGGCCCCCGTGGCCGTGGCGGCGGCGGCAGGCCCGGCTGCGGGTGCGGCTGCTGAGGCGGAAGAGGAGCAGACCGAGTTCACCGTCAACCTGACTGCGGTCGGCGAAAGCAAGATCAATGTGATCAAGGCGGTCCGCGAGCTCACCCAGCTTGGCCTGAAGGAGGCCAAGGACCTGGTCGATGCGGCGCCGAAGCCCGTGCTCGAGAACGTCAGCAAGGCGGACGCCGAGAAGGCGATCGCAAGGCTGAAGGAAGCGGGCGCGACGGCGGACATGAAGTAAGGAGCCCCCAAGCCGGGGTGGGAAGCCGGGCTCGCCAGGGCCCGGCTTTCTTTTTGCGGTCGCGATCAGGCAGGCCGGCCGGCGGACCCTGCGGGTTTGGGAAGGCGGCTCGCGCCGCTGCGCTCCTTTCGGAGCCGCCGGGGCCGTTCGACTCCCCGGCGGGCCGGCCCCCGGCCCGGCGGCTGTTGTGGCACCGGGGTGGTGGTCTGCCTGGGGATGGACCTGGCCACCGAGGACCGTGCTCCCAGGCGCACCGGCTCGCCGTAGTGGTCGAAGGTGAACGGTCTGCCGCGCAGCAGGCTGTACGTGACGCGGGAGTGGTCGATTCGCACCCTGATGAGTCGGGCGAGAAACGTCATGCGGAAAGTCAGGCGCCGGATGCCGCGCGGCAGGCGGGGCGCAAAACCAAGCGAGTCGCCGTGGTGTCGCATGCCGCCAAGCCCGGCGACGACCGCCATCCACGCCCCGGCCAGAGAGCCCATGTGAACGCCGTCGCGAACGTTGTGCTCGAGGTCGTCGAGGTCCATGAGCGCCGCCTCGCCGAGGTAGTCGTGGGCGAGCTCCAGGTGGCCGACCTCGGCGGCCATCACGGCCTGGGTGCAGGAGGAGAGCGATGAGTCGCGCACGGTGATCGCTTCGTAGTACGCGAAGTTGCGAGCCTTCTCCTCGGCTGTGAACGCGTCGCCGCGCAGGTGCATCGCGAGCACGAGGTCGGCTTGCTTGATGACCTGCTTGCGGTAGAGGTCGAAGTACGGGAAGTGGAGGAAGAGTGGGTACTGGTCGGGGCGCGTATGCGCGAAATCCCAGTGCTGGTGGTCGGTGAACTGGCCGGCCTGCTGGTGGACGCCGAGCTCCTCGTCGTAGGGAATGAGCATGGCGGCCGCTGCCTTTCGCCAGGCGGCGACCTCGGCCCGGGTGACCTTGAGCCGGCGCGCGACGCCGGGCTGGTGGCCGGCAGCGTCCGCCGCCGCCACGAGGTTCCGCTGCGCCATCAAGTTTGTGTAGACGTTGTTGTCGGCGACCGCGCTGTACTCGTCAGGCCCAGTCACGCCGTCGATCCGGAATCGACCCTCGCGGTCTTGGTGTCCGAGCGAAGCCCACAGGCGCGCGGTCTCGATCAGGAGCTCCGCGCCCGCCGTCCGCTCGAAGTCGGCGTCGCCCGTCGCGGTGATGTAGCGCAGCACGGCGTCCGCGATGTCCGCGTTGATATGGAACGCGGCGGTCGAGGCGGGCCAGTACCCGGAGCACTCTTCGCCGTGAATGGTCCGCCACGGAAAGGCAGCTCCCTTGAACCCGAGGGCGCGCGCGCGGTCACGGGCCTGCGGCAGGATCGAGTGGCGCCAGCGCAGGGCGTCGGCCACGGCCGCAGGGGCGGTGTAGGTGAGCACGGGGAGGACGAAGGTCTCGGTGTCCCAGAACGTGTGGCCGTCGTAGCCGGGCCCGGTGAGACCTTTGGCCGGGATCGAACGCTGCTCTGCGCGCGCCGCGGCCTGCAGGACGTGGAACAGTGCAAACCTGATCGCCTGCTGCACCTCGGGGTCGCCCTCGATCTCGACGTCGGCCCTGGACCAGAAATCGGCGAGATATCGGCGCTGCGCGGCGACCAGGCCGTCCCATCCATGGCTTGTCGCCGTGGCCAGAGCTCCCTCGACCTGCGATCGAAGCGCCGGCATGGATCGCAGGCTCGACCAGCCGTATGCGACGAACTTGACCAGGCGAAGACGCTGCCCGCGCCGGAGCGTGGTGGTGACCGTCGATCGCGCCTGGTCCGCCTCGAACTGGTCGTCGGTTTGCACGCCACGAGGCGCTATGACGGCGTGCTGCATTCCGGCGGCGACGAGCAAGCGGCTGCGCCTCGTGGAATGGATGAGCACGGCGGCGCCGTCACCCGCCTGCCCGGAGAACTCGCTCACCAGCGGGTGGTCCAGTGCCTCGGCCGCGCGCGGGTCGCCCGTGGCCGCCCACGTGAGCGGCTCGTTGGCCACGAGCTCCGACTGGACGACGAGGTCCACCGGCCCGTCGACCGCCTCGACCTCGTACATGATCGCCGCCAACGCGCGGTGGACCAGCGACACCATTCGCGTCGAGCGAACCCTGACACGGCGGTGCGCTGGCGACTCCCAGTCCGCGGTCCGGCGCAGCAGCCCGGTCTTCAGGTCGAGCACCCGCTCGTGCGAATGGAGCTTGCCGTAGCGAACGTCGAACGGCTCGTCGTCGACGAGGAGCCGGATGATCTTGCCGTCGGTGACGTTGACGATTGTCTGGCCCGCCTCCGGGTAGCCGTACGCCGGCTCCGCGTAGGGGAGGGGAACCTCTTCGTACACCGCGTTGAGGTACGAGCCGGGGATGACATGGGGCTCGCCTTCGTCCAGGTTGGCGCGCCAACCGATATGCCCGTTGGAGAGGGCGAAGACGGACTCGGTCTGAGCCATGAGGTCGAGGTCGAGGTCTGTCTCATGGACGGCCCATGGCTCGACGCGGAAGCAGCCCTGACGGATCACCGGCGCTCGCGCATGAGCTCGGCGAGGTCGTGGACGACGACGTCGGCGCCGTGCGCGCGCAGTGCGGCAGCCTGTCCGGTGCGGTCGACTCCGACCACCAGCGCGAAACCGCCGGCGCGTCCGGCTTCGACGCCGGCGAGCGCATCCTCGTACACGGCCGCCTCGCTGGCGCGCGCACCCAGCATGCGGGCCGCCCTGAGATAGGTATCTGGAGCCGGCTTGCCCTTCAGGTGTTCCGCCTCCGCCACCTTGCCGTCGACCTGCCCGTCGAAGAGACCGTCCAGCTTCGCCGCCCTGAGCACCTCGCTGCAGTTCCTGCTCGACGAAACGACCGCGGTCCTCAGACCGGCCTCGCGTGCCGCGTGCAGGTAGCGCACCGATCCCTTGTATGGCGTCACGCCGTCGCGATGGATCAGATCCAGGAAGAGC
>JBAUTF010000033.1:0-6023 GCA_049582065.1 Candidatus Dormiibacterota bacterium
ACCCTCGATCCGTTGACGCACGCTGGCCACGTCGCCCCAAGCGACGATCGCATCGAAGAGCCTGTCCGATCCTGGCGGTTCGAGGTCGGACGGATCCCAGCCCAACCGTGTCAGGTTGTTCCGATAGTTCTCGGTGCCGAGGTACATGCGCGTGTGGGGGTCTCCGATGGACCGCGCCTCAACACGGTCTCGCGCCAGAGCGACCGGCAGGTCCGCGGCCAAAAACGGCTCAGGACCGAGCCGCTCTCTCACCTGCTCGATGTGCTCGGCGGTCGTGAAGTACGGGTAGGCGCCGGCCGTCCGCTCCGCCGCAAGCGTGACCATCCGCGGGCCCAGGGCGGCCAGGATGACAGGCGGCAGCGCTGCGTCAGGACCGCGCCACGGTGCGCTCGCCATCCGTTCGAGGTATTCCCGCATCGCGCTCACGGGGCGCGCGTACATGTGGCCGCGCGCGCCGACCATCGGCGCGTGGCTGACCCCGAGGCCCAGGATGAAGCGATCCGGCCACGCTTCGGCGAGGGCACGGCCGCCTGCCGCCATCGCCATCGGATCACGCGCCCAGATGTTGGCGATGCCGCTTGCCACGACGAGGCTTGCGGTCGCCGCCAGGAATATCGCCCCCTGGGCGAACACCTCGCGCGCCACAGCCTCGCCGTACCAAAGGGTGCCGAAGCCAAGGCTCTCGATCTGCCTTGCGACCTCCCTCTGGATGCTCGCCGGCTGCGCAGCGAGCGACCCCGCGAAGATCCCCAGCCGGCCTGGTCTCACGTTGCCGAGGCGGGTGACGCTCATGGACACCACATCGTCCTACCTACCGTACCCGCGTCGTCGTGCGATTGGCCAGCGACTCGCATCACAGCGAGGTGACGATCGCCTCCCATGTCGTCGGGTCGTTGCGAACTGCTTTCGGCACCACGACGTCCGGCGCCGCCGACTTGAATCCCGCTCCCGTGTCGAAGAGGGCAATGCGATCGGCGGCATCGATCAGCCCGCGTTCTCGAAGTGCCGGCAGGGCCGCCAGTGCCGCCGCGGTCTCCAGGCTGAGGTAACCGGCCCCGAGCGAGGCCGCGTAAGCCTGCATGCTCGCCAGCTCGCGCTCGGGCACCGCCACCGCGCCCCCTTTCGAGTGCCTGAGCGCAGCCAGGATGAGATGGTCGCCCAGCGCACCCGGCACGCGAATTCCAGCCGCCCGGGTGGCCGCACCCACCCACGGCTCGGCGAACTCGGCGCCTTGCTCGAAGGCCCGCACGATCGGAGCGCAACCCTCCGACTGGACGGCGAACATGCGGGGCCGCGCTGGCCCGACCATGCCAATGGCCTCCATCTCGTCGAACGCCTTCCACATGCCGACGAGGCCGGTCCCGCCGCCGGTCGGGTAGACGACGACGTCGGGCAGCTCCCAGTCAAAGTCCTCGGCGAGCTCGAATCCCAGCGTCTTCTTGCCCTCGACGCGATAAGGCTCACGAAGCGTCGCCATGTCAAATGCGCCGGTCTTCTCGCGAAGCAGGCTCGCGAGCTTGCCGCAATCGGAGATCAGCCCATCGAGCAGGATCAGGCGCGCGCCTGCGATGAGCACCTCCTGCTGGTTGGCCGGTGGAGAATCGGCGGGCATGACGACAGTGGCCCGGAGACCGGCCGCGGCGGCATAAGCCGCCATCGCCCCGGCGGCGTTGCCGGCCGACGGGACCACGAGGTGACGCGCCCCCAGCTCGGCGGCGCGGCTCACGGCGACCGCCATCCCCCTCGCCTTGAACGACCCCGTGGGATTCAGGCTCTCGGCCTTGATGTGAAGCTTCGGCAGCCCGAGCTTTTTCGCCAGCAGACCGGGCCGAAGCAGAGGGGTGCCGCCTTCGCCCAGCGTGGTCACGAACGCCTCATTGCGCACCGGAAGCAGCTCCGACCATCGCCACAGCCAGCCGGGGCGCCTCGCGACTGACTCGCGACTCAGGGTTGCAGCGGCGGCCTGCAGGTCGTAGCGCGCGAGCAGCGTGCGGCCGTCAACGGGGTCGGTGGTCCGAAGCTCGTCAGCGTCGTAGCGATGACCCGAAAGGGCGCCCTCGAGAAACGCGAGGGTCGACCCGGTGGGCTTGCCGCGACCGCCCGTGTGCATCGCATCGACTGTAAGGCGCGACGACGGCCGGGCGTCACAGCGGATCGGTGCCTGCATTACCCTCCGAGGGTCGTGCCCGTCTCCGGTGACCAATCTCGCACAGGCCGTATGAGGCTGCTTCTCGTCCTGGCTTTCCCGGAGCCGGTTCGCAATCAGTACCGCGACAGGCTGGCAGCGGCCTTTCCGGAGTTGCAGATCGACATGGTCGACCACCACTCGAAGGTGGACCCATATATCGAGGACGCCGAGATCCTGGTGACGTTCGGCGCTCACATCAATGACAGCGTGCTCGAGAAAGGTGCCCGCCTCAGGTGGATCCAGGCGCTCGGCACCGGCGTCGACGGGATCGTCGACCGGCCCGCGCTCCGTGAAGGAGTGATCGTCACCAACCTTCGCGGGCTGCACGGAAAGTCGGTTTCGGAGGCGGCGCTCGCGTTCATGCTGGCGCTGGCGCGCAACCTGCCAAGGGCGATGCGCAGCCAATCGGCCGGGCGATGGGACCGATTCCAGGTCACCCTTCTTTCCGGCGCCACGGTCGGCATCCTCGGAGTGGGCGTCATCGCGGAGGAGCTGGCGCCCCGGTGCAAAGCGCTCGGCATGACGGTGATCGGCCTGAGCTCCGCCCCGCGAGAGCTGCCCGGTTTCGACTCGATGAGAGGAAAGGACGAGCTGATGGAAGTCGTCCCACAGCTCGACTACCTTGTCCTTCTGACTCCCTACACGAAGGAGACGCACCACCTCATCGATGCGAAAGTGCTGGCGGCGATGAAAACGTCGGCCTTCCTCATCAACGTCGCCAGGGGCGGGATCGTCGACGAATCCGCGCTGATCGAGGCGCTCCGCACCCGCGCCATCGCCGGCGCCGCGCTGGACGTGTTCGCGGAAGAGCCGCTGCCCGACGGGCATTCGTTCTATTCGATGGACAACGTGATCATCACGCCCCACATGGCCGGGTTTCATGTCGGCTATCCCGCAGAAGCCCTTCCCGTCGTCGAGGAGAACATCCGGCGCTTCATGGCCGGCGATGTCGACCGCATGATCAACGTCGTCAGGCGATAGGAGGGTGCCGGTGAGGGAGATGTCGGAGCGCGTCAACCATCCGCTGCCGGACCGCGAGCTCGAGCGGCGCTGGGCGCTGATCCGCAAGGCGATGGAAGAACGCGGGGTCGACGTGCTGCTGGCGCAGGCCAACAACGATTTCATGGGCGGGTACGTCAAGTACCTCACCGACATTCCGGCCACCAACGGTTACTGGCTAACGGTGATATTCCCTCGCGACGAGCCGATGACCGTGGTCGGCCAGGGGGCTTTCGGGCTCGACCAGAAGCTGCCGCCGGGGGGCGACGGCATCCGCCGCGGAGTGGGGAGGCTGATGGGGGTCCCGAGCTACGCATCGGCGTATTACACGGCGGGCTACGACGCCGACCTGGCGGCGAAGGCGCTCGAAGGGTACGTCAGGGCGACCGTCGGACTGCTGGGAAGCGCGGCCATCTCCTACGCGCTGGTCGACGGTTTAAAGCGCGGCGCGTTGAGCAGCGCCAACGTGGTCGACGCCTCCGACCTCGTCGACCCCATCAAGGCGGTCAAGAGCGAAGACGAGCTGGCTTACGTCCGCCGCACGGCACTGGCCCAGGACGCCGCGATGGCGGCGGCCTTCGAAGCGATCCGTCCTGGAATGACCGAGCTCCAGGTGGCCGCCGTCGCCGAACGTGCCGGCCACGACGCCGGCAGCGAGCAGGGCCTTTTTCTCTCGTTCTCGGCCCCCGCCGGCTCGCCCGGGCAGATCGTCAACCGCCACCTACAGGGCCGGGTGCTGCAGGACGGGGACCAGTTCAGCCTTCTGGTCGAGAACAACGGCCCGGGCGGCTATTACTGCGAGCTCGGGCGCACAGCGGTGCTGGGCAAGGCGACGGACGAGATGCGCGAGCAGCAGGCCTTCGTGCTGGAGGCGCAGGAATTCTGCACCCGGCTGCTCCGGCCTGGCGCGGCCCCGACCGCGATCTGGGAGGCCTACAACACGTTCCTGCGCGAGCACGGCCGGGCCGAGGAGAAGCGAATCCACTGCCACGGCCAGGGCTACGACATGGTGGAGCGTCCGCTCGTTCGCTTCGACGAGACGATGCCGGTCGCCGCCAATATGTACTTCGCACTCCATCCCGCTTACTCGACGGCGCGGACCTACTCGTGGGCCTGCGACAACTTCCTGATCGCCGAAGACGGTGAGGTGGAGCGGCTGCACCGCCTCCCTCGCAAGCTGTTCGAGCTGGGCTGACCGAGCGGCGGCCTCCCTTTACGTTCGAGCGCGGTCACGAGGCGCCGGTCCGCACTCCCAGCTGGGCGAGCCAGCGCCGGTAGGCGATCGCCGTGCGGTCGCTCCGCAGATGCAGCTCCGCTTGCAGGTCGAGGGGCAGCAGCTCCGGGCGCTGCGACTCGAGGATCGGACGGTCCTGTTCGAAGATCCGGTCCTGGAACTCGACCATGCCCGCCGGCGGCTCGTAGTTCATCGCCATCCACATCCAGGCCGTGCTGTCGGTCACGTCGTGTGGGGTCACGGACAGCAGGATCCCGAACGACAGCTCGCCGTGCTTGACCAGGGAGGCGGACAGCGGCCGGTGCACGCGGTACGTGTAGGTCACGGTCGAGCCGCGCCCGGTGCCGTATGGGTCTGGTTGAAACACCTGGACGCCGGTCGCCAGCACACCTTCTTCGTCGATATGGGCGTTGTAGTCGGCGATCTCCGGCCTCAGCCTGTCTCCCAGCACCCCTTCGTGGACGAAGGGGAAATGGCCGACGTCGAGGAAGTTCTCGACGATGCGCGGGCCGCTCGCGGCCACGCGATAAGGGCCCGCCAGCAGAACGCTGTGGGCGGGATCGTTCAGCAGCTCGAGCGTGGGGATCGCCGTGGCGCCGCTGCCCAGCGTCACCCACACCACGCCGTGAGCGAGAGCGGCTCGATACGTGACGGCTTGCGCCTTCGCAGGCGGCGCCTGCTCGGGATGGGCGGGGATGTGCACGCAGCACCCGTCGCTGCCATACGTCCAGCCGTGATAAGCGCACTCCAGGCGGGAGCCGTCGACGATTCGGCCCAGGGAAAGACGGGTGCCGCGGTGGACGCACAGGTCGCGCCAGGCCAGAAGCTCGTCGCCGGAGCGCCACAGCACGATGTCCTCCCCCAGCAGACGGGCCGCGACCGGCCCGCCGTCCGCCAGCTGTTCGATGCTGGCCACCGGGTGCCAGTCGTCCACCAGGACGGGGTCATCGATCATTGGGGCTCACGCTCCGGAGTATGGAGCCGTGGCTTCGGGCGCGGGGCGCCAGGTTCAGGCCATCGGCGCCGTGAGCTCGACCTGGATGTTGTCCGGGTCGCGGAACGGGAGGACGTAGATCCCGAACCCGGTCAGCGGAGTGATCGGCCCGTGCGCCACCTTGCGCTCGTCGAAGAGGCGCACAGCATCCTCCAGCTCAGCATGGCTTTCGACGCTGAAGCTGAGATGGTCGAGGCCGACCCGGTCCTCGTCGAACCTGTCGCCGTGCGGGGCGACCGGCCGAAGCCCCAGCAGCTGGCTGCCGCGGACCAGCACGCAACCGCCCCAGAGGACCGGGTACGTCGGCTCGGCTTTCGGATTGTCAGACGGCGCGGAGTCGACCGCGACGTCGAACCCGAGCAGGCCGGTGTAGAAGTCCCGGCTGCGGTTGACGTCGGTCACCGTCAAGCGCAGGTGGTGAATGCCGCCGGTGTTGATCTGGCCAGCCATCGGACCCCTCCTCACGCAGTTGGTGGCGCGTCGCCGATTCTCGTCCTGTAGCAGTCGACCCGCAACAACCGAACGCGGGCCGGGGTCAGAAAGCTGCGGTTGGCTGAACCGCGGCCGGTGTCGCCTCGCTTTGCCCGCGCTCGGTGGAGGCCTGCACC
>JBAUTF010000034.1:0-5659 GCA_049582065.1 Candidatus Dormiibacterota bacterium
AAGCTCGACGTGATGAGCCTCGACACCCTTCGCGCGGATGTCGAGGCAATGATCGAACGCTTCCGGCCCGATACGCTCCTGGTCTTCGACGAGGGCGGCATCACCGGTCACGCCGACCACACACGCGCGACGGAAGCCGCGATTGCCGCCGCGCGTGGAGACCTTCCGGTTGTCGCCTGGGCCATCCCCGAGAGCGTCGCCGCCGCCGTCAACCTCGAGTTCGGTACGGCATTCTGCGGTCGCGCGCCGAGCGAACTCGACTTCCGATTGCCGGTCGATCGCGCCACACAATGCCGGGCGATCGCCTGCCACGCGAGCCAGGCCCGCGACAACGCCGTGCTCTTACGGCGCCTCGAGCTGCTCGGCGATACAGAGTGGTTGCGCATACTGAACCGTCATGGATCGTGAGGCATGGAATCACCGCTACGCGGATGCCGAACTGGTCTGGAGCGCTGAGGCGAACCGCTTTCTGGTGCAAGAGGTCGCGGATCTCCCCCCGGGGAGAGCACTCGACCTCGGCGCCGGCGAAGGCCGCAACGCCATCTGGCTTGCAGAACGGGGGTGGCGCGTCACCGCTGTCGACTTCTCCAGCATCGGCCTGCAGAAGGCACGACGTCTGGCGGCGGCGCGCGGGGTCGAGGTCACTTGGATCGAGGCCGATCTCCGCACGTACTCGCCAGCGCGCGGCGCGTTCGACCTGGTCGCTCTCCTGTACATCCATCTCCCCGGCGAGGAGCGGCGCGCCCTGGTGCGCCGCGCAGGAGACGCCGTCGCGGCGGGCGGCACGCTCCTCGTGATTGGACACGATCGCAGCAATATCGAGGAGGGATACGGTGGGCCCCAGGATCCGACCATCCTCTTCAGCCCCGATGACATCAGCGAAGACCTCGCCGGCATCGAGGAGTTGCGTGTGGTGCGCGCCGACCGTGTGATGCGTCCGGTCATGACCGACGATGGCGAGCGGAACGCCATCGATGCCCTGGTGCGTGCCGAACGGCCTTCCGCACGCGACGACCATGCACGGAGATCGGCCTCATGAGCACCACAAATGCGTTCGGCTTCAGCGTCGACATCCCGATTGCGTATGAGTTGGCCGACTCGCGGGTTCGCGAGCTGCTCAAGGCCGAGGGCTTCGGCGTGCTCACCGAGATCGACGTGCGCGCGACGCTGCGGGAGAAACTCGACGTTACATTCCCCCGCTACGAGATCCTTGGCGCATGCAATCCGCCACTGGCTCACCGGGCGCTCCAAGCGTATCCTGACGTCGGGCTGCTCCTCCCCTGCAACGTGGTCGTCGCCGAGCGCGCCGAGGGTGGATCGCGCGTGTCGTTCATGGACCCCATCGCGGTCCTCGGATTGATCGACAACCCAGCGCTCGCCCCGATCGCGGCGGACGCCGCCGAGCGCTTGCGCCGCGTTGCCGCAGCACTCGAGCGGTGACGACCATCCGGGACAGGACCTCCCACGCGTCCTCGTCACGTGCGTCCGATCAGGGGATCTGGACCATTGGGAGCACCGCGATCACAGCTTGATTGCGGCCGACTGTGGCTGGCGCTGGCTAGCGCGCCCGGAGGCCGGGTGCGTTCGCCACCACGCGGTCGAACGTCTCGGTTTCGACTGCCTCGAAAAGCACCTGCTCCGCACCAGAGGGAATGTGCGCGTGCACGACGGGCATGCAATCCTCGCCCTCAACCAGGAAGTGAGCGTCCGCGATCTCCAGGAATTCCGTGAGTAGAGCAACCAAGACTGCACGGCTCTGCGCCGGTGTCCACTCGATGATCGTCCGACCCAGATCGTCAAGACGGACGTGATCGGTGCGGAGCCCTGCGATCTCAGCATCACACCCCCTCATGAAGGTGTCGATATATGGGTAAACGACGTGTTCTTCCGCGTGTCCATGTTCGATGATGTGGTCGACGAAGAATCGAACGCGGCGCGTCGCCGCGAGCATCTGTGCGTCGCTCATGCTCGGTATCTCAGCCGTCAGCGCACGGATCTCATCAAGACGCTGCCGCAGCTCGCGTGCTTCTCCGCTCAGCCGGCCGTTTGCGGTGCTCACGGCCGTCGCTTTCGGCTGGTCAGGCGAAACAGGATTCATGACTAGCTCCTCGGTGATGGCGGATGAATCCAGGATCGCAGCCTCATGCCGGGCGCGCCAGGGCCATAGGTCCGCACGACGTCACACCGTACGACGGCCCCGAAGGGGTCCAACGTCACATGTACCGATGTCCTGGAAAGGTGGGTGGTCGATCGCTCACAGGGTCATTCGTTACGAGACGGACGGCATACACCAGGTCGCGCACGCGATACTCCGGCCAGATTCACTCACGCCGCCACCGCTGAGGTCGGCGGCAGGATGCTCATGATCGCCCTCCACGAAGGCGGTTGAACCAGGACGGCGACGCCCCTCGGGGGGTCGGCGCGGCCGTCGACTTGACATCGCACTGGCAACGCTGATCACGAGGAACATGGCCAAGGACGTCTTCGACGTGCGCGCCGCACCCGGCCCAGGTTGGCCGCCGACAGGTCCTGCAGGTGACTGCTCTACACACGCGCGTCGTCCGTCAAGCCACGCCGTGTGTGACTGATGTGCGGACCTTGTCTATGTCAAGTGCACGGACCTGCGCGATGAGATCCTCAAGCGCCGTGGCAGGGAGGGCGCCGGGCTGCGAGAACACCAGGATGCCGTCCCGAAAGACCATGAGCGTCGGGATGGACATGATCCCAGCATTACGGGCGAGTGCCTGGTTAGCCTCGGTATCGACCTTGGCGAAGAGGACGTCTTCATGCTTCTGGGCCGCCGCCTCGAACGTCGGCGCGAATGCACGGCACGGGCCGCACCATGATGCCCACCAATCGACCAGCACGATGCCGTCTGCCTCGATGGTCGGCATGAAGGTCTCCGCAGTCAGGTTGATCGTATTCATCCGTGTTCCTTTGCCAGTTCTCATGATTCCCGGTTGCATGGAAAGGTCGAGGAGGGGTTCAGGTCTTCATCTCCGGCTTTCAGCCAAGTTTGAGGAACATCTTCTGGACATCGCCGACGTCGTATCCGGCGGCCGCCGACCGGCGCGGGTCTTCGAGGCACCATGTCAACCCGGCGGCGACGAGCATGAACCCTGCCTGTTCGAGAGCCTTGTTGGCGGCAGCGATCTGGGTCACCACGTCGCGGCAATCACGACGCGCTGAGAGCATCTGCTGAACTCCGCGAACCTGACCTTCCACCCTACGCAACCGCCGCTGCAGGTCGGCGAGTGTGGCGTCATCGAAGTCGATGCCGTGTGATTCCGGCGAGGAGGTGTGGTTCATGGAATCAGTCTATCGTATACCCCCCAGGGTATGCTGGGCTTATGCCCGCACCCCAGGCTTGCGCCACAGCCGGCTGGTGACTTTCTCCCTCCTCGCCCTACCCCTCGGGTTGCTCATCGGCGTTTCGCTAGGGGCCCTCGGCGGCGGCGGATCGATCCTGACTGTCCCGGCGCTCGTCTACGTGATCGGTGAAAGCCCTCGGAACGCCACCAGCGCTTCCCTGGTAATCGTCGGCCTGACAGCGCTCACTGGGACCATCGGCTATGCCCGCTCGCGACGCGTGCGATGGGGCCCCGGACTTGTCTTCGGCGTCGTCGGTGTTGGCGGATCCCTGCTTGGGTCGGGACTCAACCGGTTGGTCAACCCGAATGTTCTGTTGCTCGCGTTCGCCGGCCTCATGCTCCTGGCCGCCGGAGCCATGCTGCAGCGATCGGCGCGAGCGACTTCTGTGCAGCCGTCCGCGCCCGGTGCGGTCGGAGAGGGACTGACCGCCCAACGGCTCGTCGGGGTCGCCGCCGTCGGCACATTGGTTGGCTTCATGACGGGCTTCTTCGGTGTCGGCGGCGGATTCGTTGTGGTTCCCGGCCTGGTTCTGGCACTCGGTTTCGGCATGCCGGAAGCGGTGGGCACCAGCCTCCTGGTCATCGCGCTCAACACCGCGGTCGCGCTCGCGGCCCGCGGTGGAGTGACCGCCGTCGACTGGCACGTGGTCATTCCCTTTACGGCAGCGGCCATCGCCGGATCGGTTGTGGGCCGTGGCCTTGCCGCCAGAATCCCGGGGTCCACGCTCGAGCGAAGCTTCGCGGGCCTGCTCATGCTCGTTGCGGTCTACACGGCAACCAAGAGCATCCTCGGCCTGGTCTGACGCCGCCGGCCGTCGGGGTAAGCTTCCGGCATGGCCGACCCCGCTACGCAGGCAGAGCGCGCGGCGGCCTTCCTTCAACTGCACCACGGCGAAAGCCCGCTGCTCATCCCAAACCCATGGGATCAGGGCTCCGCGAAGCTGCTCGCGTCGCTCGGGTTCAAAGCGCTGGCAACCACGAGCGGCGGCTTCGCCGCCACATTGGGCCGGCTCGACGGGCATGTAACCCGCGATGAGGCCCTGGGGCACGCAAAGCTCATCGCCTCAGCCACCGACCTTCCGGTGTCGGCAGACCTGGAGGACTGCTTTGCGAACGACCCCGCCGGTGTGGCGGACACCATCCAGCGTGCTATCGCCGCAGGACTGTGTGGCTGCTCCGTTGAGGATTACACGCGGGATCCAGCCGCCCCGATCTACGAGCTGGCACAAGCCACCGAGCGGGTTGCTGCAGCGGCCGAGACAGCCCACCGCGGGCCTGCACGGCTGGTTCTGACGGCCCGCGCCGAGAACCACATCCACGGGATCCACGACCTCGAAGACACAATCGCGCGTCTGCGCGCGTACGAGGAGGCAGGAGCAGATGTCCTCTTCGCACCGGGATTGACCCGGCCCGAGGACATCCGGCAGGTCATCGAGTCCGTGAACCGGCCCCTCAATGTGGTGACCCGCGCAGGCTTGCCGTCGGTATCGAAGCTCGCGGCCCTTGGGGTCCGCCGGATTTCGGTGGGGCAGGCCTTCGCCTATGGTGGATACGGGGCCCTCGTCGAGGCGGCTCGCGAACTCCTCGACGACGGGACGTACGCCTTCATGGACCGCGCGGCTGCCGGCGTGGAAGCCGGGCGAGCGGTTTTCACCACGTGACCACGTGAGCTAGCCGTCGACCACTCGCTGCACTTCGAGGACTGCATGAACCAGCCCCGCCTGGCTGAGGGCAAGCGGATAGTTCCCGAGGAAGTCGCCCGTTGTGGGATCAATCTCCTCTGGAAGCAGGAGGAGGTCGGTTGCGAGCGCGAGGACCTGGTCGAAGAGGCGAAGGCCCTCCTCTCGACGCCCGAGGCGGAGTAGCGCCTCGAGGAGCCAGAAGGTGCACGGAAGAAAGGCGCCCTCTCTCCCCGCGAGACCGTCGCTGCCGGGAACGTATCGGTAGAGCAAGGGATCGCCGGCGCTGAGCTGTTTCCATGTGGCGTCGACTGTGCCGGCAAGCCGCGCCGACCCAGCTGCCTCAAAGCCAGTGAGCGGCAGCAACAGCAACGCGGCATCGAGATCCTCCGATCCGTAGGAACGGACGTACGCTCCCAGCCGCGAGTCGAACCCTTTCTCGCGAATTTCCGCAGCGAGCTCGTCCCGCGCCCGCTCCCAACCCATCACTCTTTGACGGCTCACTTTCTGGCGATGCCCTACACGGGCGGCGCGATCAAGTGCGATCCAGGCCCACACTTTCGAGTGCACGTACTGGCGCGGAGCTTCACGAATCTCCCAGATGCCGGC
>JBAUTF010000035.1:0-9880 GCA_049582065.1 Candidatus Dormiibacterota bacterium
GCGCGAGCGCCGGTGATTACTGGGCCACTGGGTTCAACGATCGATTGACGGATGCCGTCGCCGCTGTCGCCTGGCTGGCGAGCCGGCCCGTTGTCGATGCATCGCGCATATTCGTCCTCGGTCACAGTGAGGGCGCGCTGGTCGCGATCCGGCTTGCGAGTGGCGCGGCGCCAATCGCTGGGGCGGTCCTCCTCGCCGGCTCCGCCAAGACCGGCGAGCAAACGCTACTGTGGCAGGGCGGGGAGATCGCGAAGACCCTCACCGGCTTCAACAAGTGGCTAGTGGCGGCACTGCATATCGACCCGCAAGCGTCACAGCGCAAGTACATCGCCGGGCTCAAGGCGACAACCGGTGAAGTGGCGCGTATCCAGCTTGTGCAGAAGATCAACGCCAAGTGGATGCGTGAGTTCCTCTCCTATGACCCGGCCGTCGACCTCGTGAGGACCAAGATTCCCATCCTTGCGATTACCGGGTCACGTGACATCCAGGTCGATCCTGCCGACCTCGAGCTGATGGCCGGACTTTTGCCGGGCGACTTCGAGTCTCATCTTGTGCCCGACGTCACGCACCTACTGCGCGCTGACCCTGGCGGGCTGGGGCTCAAGAGTTACAAGCGCCAGGTGGAGAGGCCTGTTGACGAAAGGGTCGTCGGCTACATTCGCGACTGGCTGCTCTCGAAGGCTGGAGCTCCACGCGCAGATCACCACACCGGCTGAGGCTGGGGCCATTTTCTGGCTCTGCGTCACTACGAGGTTCGTCATCACGAGGCCTCAACCAAACGTCATGCGCCTCGTTGCATCGGCCTTGGGTCGGTGATGCGTAGGGGGAGCTAATCGTGTCGGCTCGCCGTTGGTGGCTTGCACGTGGGAGTAGATTCACTATGAGTTGGCTGCACCAGCCGGTTGACACCGGATGCTTGCGACGATCTGATCTGGTCGGGCGAACGGCTGAGTATCGCGGGGCCTGACAGCAGCGCTCGCGTGGTGAGCTGGCACCGGGTCCGCGGCTGGTCGGAGCGCGGCTGCGGCCGGGGGCGGCGCATCGTCGCCGAGGCGACGTTGATCTCTCCGCCGGGCGACGGGCGGGCGCTCCGCTGGCTGGGTGCGGCGGAGCCGAAGAGAGCGGCTGGGATCGCCGGGAGCAGGTGCGAACCGGGTGGCAACGGTCCAGCGCACGCCCAAGCCGGCAAGCCGTATTGTGCGTCGACTGGATTTACCGAAGCAAGGATATGGCATTCCTAGGAAGCGCCGCTAAGCAGCGATTATTAGCAATAGCCGCTGGATTTGATCTCAGCGGAGCATCGATTGGGAAATGGCCCTCCAGCACTTCCTTGGTAAGGAGAAGGCCGGCGGTTCGAGTCCGCCCGTGGGCTCCATCCCCGGATGGTTGTTCAACCTCGCGCACCAGTTCCCGTTGGCCCTCCTGGCAGGATGACTGAGACGGGTAACGGCACCAGTTGGGAAAGCGTCCGAAGTTATTGGTGCGCCGCAAATCGATCAGATGGCATCGCTTCCCGACCGGACCTTCTTGGGGCAGGGCTACGAGAGCCACGTGCAGATGTTCTTCAGCGAAGCCTCTGGGTGGTCGTGCAGGAAGGTGTCGAGAGTTTCAACCCAGATACCGATCGTGCGCTTGGATCGGGGAAATCGAGTCGGGGAAACCAGGATGATGCCGGCGTGGTCCTCGCCCGAGGCTAGGAATTGCTGATGCAGTCGGGCGAAGTCCTGGACGTTGTCGGTGACGATGACGCGATCGAGCTCACGCGCGGCCCTGAGCAGGTCGGGATCCTTCTTGCCTTCGAGTGGGGCATTGCCCTGAGTCGCCTCGGCGTCATGACCCCGGCGGCGGAGCTGCTCGGCGATGCTGATGGCGAGCATCTCATCCAGCAGGAGCTTCACCTACGGAGAGACGCTTGCTCCCGCCCCCACTGTGCGTACAGGCGATCGGCCTCCTCGCGGTTGCGCTGGACCCAATGGTCGATCTCGTCCGGGAATTCAGCGTAGTAGCTGATCGCGGCCCTGACCTGGTCAGGCCGGAGGCCGAGGTAGTCCGCGCTCTCGTCGACGTTGCCGTCGGAGGCCCACACGGTCTCCATCACCTGCCATACATCGAGGCGACGGCCCTCGATCGCGGCGCGCCTGCCCGCTGGCCCGTCTCGGAAGACGATGCCCGGATGGCGCTCGCGGCGTAATCCTTCATCGATGAGCGTGCGCGCGAAGGTGAGCGGGTTGACCCGCCGATCGTTGGCGACCTCCTCGAGTGCCTGCTTTACCCTCCGCGGCACACGAGTGTTGATACTGGCGTCGAGGATCTCCTCCATACCGGCATTGTATCACCACGTACAACGCCGTATAACAGCACAACGGCAACCTCGTTGGTCGGGTCTTGAGGTCACGGCGAGGACGGGATCGGAGCGCGACCTGGAGTTGGTGCCGCAGGAACAAGGTTCTCGACCACAAGGTCGTGCCGTCTGCGAAAGAGCCTTGCCAGTGTGGGGAGGAGGAGGCCGACTAGTTCGAGCATCGTGACAAGGGTCGCCGATCCCGCCGGATTGAGTTTTGCCCTCCTACAGGCCCCAGCGCTGCGGATGGAAGCGGTCGTTATCGATAATGGCTCGCGCGACGAGACGAGTCGCGTGGTGCAGTCTTTCGCATCAGCGCATCGGGAACTGCCAATCACTGTGGTTTTCGAGGATCGGGCCGGTCGCTCGTGGGCCAAGAACGCAGGCGCTCAGGCCGCGCGAGGCCGCCTGCTCATCTTCCTGGATGCCGACTCGCGCGCGTCCCAAGGTCTCGCCTCCGCCGTCGTCGCGCGGCATAGTTCGGGCTGGCGTGCGGGCGCCATCCCCGTTGTCGCCGATTCAAGCGGCTGGCTGGATCGCCACTACTTCGGACTGATGTCGCTAGGGCCGCGCCTCTTCGGTATCCGCGCGCAGCTCTTCTTTTGCGAGCGCGACCTCTTTCTCTCGCTGGGCGGATTCGACACGCGGCTGCAGCTTGCAGAAGACCGGGACCTTCTCGATCGCCTACGCGCTACGGGGATCGGCGTCTACTACATCGACGAGGCCTCGATCTTAACGTCGCCCCGGCGGCTGCGGCGGCTACCCGCCAGGCTGGGCACGGCAACGATGTTCGCTCGCTGGCTCCTCGCAAATTTCGGGATCGGCCGCGGCTGGCCTTACTGAGAAGGCTCACTCGCTTCGAGTTGAGTTCAGGGAAGTCTTTTTCCCAGTACTCGTTCGCTTTGCGTTGCGAGTCGGCGGGCCGCTGCATGCTGCCGGTTGCCCTCTGGCTCTGGGCTCGCGTGACTAAACCGGCTCCAGCTTGTCGGTGCCGCGGTTGAGGCGATGTGTAACGCGACCTCGCGGAAGGCCACGGCGATCGTCGTTAATGTCTCTCCAGCACGACTCGCAAACCGCGACTCGATTCTCAGTTCGAGCGACGACCCGACCCGACGTATCGACTTGGACGTCTCCGTTTCGGAAGAGAACTCGCTCGGCCGGTTGCTTCGCGCATGCCTCACACATCTCGTCAGGGCGAGTTTTGTTTCTCGGCAGTTGAGTCGCCATCACAATTGGATAACGTCGGACCATCAGAACCTTGTCATTTCGTCGTTTCGGCGAATCAGGCTCAAGTCGCCACACCTGACCTGTCCAAGCCTTCGGCTGCATATCACCACGCCCGATTCCAAGAAATGACCAAGAGAGCCAGTAGTGAGTTTTCCTCCAGTGACTTTCGGGTAGGGCGCCAGCGCGGCGGCGTATCGCCGCGTGAGGGTGGCGGCGGCCGGAGGGAACGGAGATCAACCATTAACGCCGAGCGCGGACCCGGACGACTTTCCTGGGGAGAGACCAAATCCCCGCCGCAGTACCGGTGGTTTGCTAACCGCCAGACGGTGCTACCGCTGCTTCACTTGCGATTGCGCTTGGCTGGCCCAGTCTTCCCGGCTCCCGACGGGGCGACTGCCGGCTCAGCTGGTGGGGCGTCGCTCTCTGGCAATGTAACGACCGCCTCGCCGGGCGCGCTCATCGACACGTTGCCGATCAAAGTCGCGCCGTCCTTGACGATCAGGCGCGCCGCCCGAACATCCCCTATCAGGGTGCCAGAGTCAGCCACCAACAAGCGCCGCCGTGCGGTCACCGAGCCGTTAACCTGGCCCCGGATGCTGACGTCACTTCCGGAGACCGAGGCCTTGACCTTCGCCGTGTCGTCGATCTCGATCTCTCCCGTGACCACCAACTCACCCTCAACCGTGCCCTGCACACGCAGGTCACCCGCGACGTAGAGCTGGCCGATCACTTGGTCGCGAGGACCCAACAGAACGCCGTGGCCGCTTTCCGGCACCGCAGGCTTGGAGTCGCGTCCCTTGATGGCGGGAGTGCGGACCCTATCCACCGGCCGCCGGCTACTCAAAGCCTCCCATCCGGACGTTGCCGTTAAGGCTGGCGCCGTCAGAGACTTGGAGCCTGCCCACCTGCACGTCTCCGGTTAGGCGCCCGGACCCACTCAGGCCCAGCTTCTTGCGGGCGATGACGGTCCCTTGGACGTCGCCCTGCACAGCCACGTTTGACGCCTCCAGTGAGGCCCTGACCGTCGCCCCTCGAGCGATCTCTATGTCTCCGGTCACGTGGAGTTCGCCCTCGACGCGGCCCTCGACGCGCAGGTTACCTTCGTAGGTGAGCTTGCCCTCGAGTGTGTCTCTGGGGCCGAGGGTGTTGCCTGGGCCGCCGTCGTGCTTGGATTCAGCCGCACCCTCAGTGGCTACCGCGAGGTTGGGGCTCTCCGAGCCGGCCTCATGCATCTCCATCAGCCTCCATCACCCGCTAAGAAACAAATGGCCCCGACGCACGCGGGGCCGATCACTCAGAATACTGCGCCACACCTGCCCCTGCGGCAACGAAACTCAAGTTCCTCCCGCGTCTGCGGTAATCCGCTCGTGCGGGCTGGAGCCGGAAACGCATCCGTCCGGCATTGTCCATATATAAGGTTCGCAACTGGCGACAAAGGAGGTGGTCAAGATGACTTCGGAACTGCTTGGCGGTAGACGTCAACAGCGCGGCCAGGGAATGGTTGAATAGGCGCTGATCCTGGTTCTCGTTTCGATCGTGGTCATTGTGATTCTTCTAACCATGGGGAACCAGATTCAGAACGTCTTCTCCAACGTGGTTGCCGCTCTGGGCTAAATAGGTCATTCGGCGCGGGTCTTCGCGAGCAGATGGGCGTCGGCACCGCGCTCGCGATGGTTCGCATCGGAGCCGAAACCTTCGACCGCTGGTTGCGAGCCGGCCTCGCAGATTGGTGGGCAGATCGCGCGGAGAATTCGTCTCGGCGGCCTGCTCAGCGAGTATCGCCGCGCGCTGGTGGCTGCGTGACGTCGTTTCTGAACTGCACACGGCCCTGGAACGCCTCGCGCTGCAACACGGTCGTCAAGACTCGCGATGTAGCGCTGGATGGAGCGGAGTTCCTGGCGAAGTTGGCGGATCTGGACCTCGACGGGTTCGGGCAAAGTGGCCTCCTGGCTAGGTCAAGAATCCTCGGTCACGCAGCACCGGTCGGGTGTATGGTCGGGGCGGGTTAAGGGTCGTAAGGGCGCGCGCTATGGGGACGTGCATCCCCATCGGGGTGGGACGAGAAGCGCCGCCCGCCACATCCCCCAAGCCCCCAGCCTGGCCGTCGGCTCTGCGCAGGGGTCGGCGGTCAGGTGCTTCCGTGAGGATCCGAGCAGCGCGAGATGACAGTTCAATGGCAGGACCGAGCGTTAAACCAAATCCCAATGGATTAACACTGGTCGAGTCTGTCTCGCGCGGGCAGGACGGCTTGGGCTGGCTAAGACCCGAACAGGTTGAAGGAACGTTCCTAATCTATGAGGGACACGGTCAAGGGAGGACTCGCCTGATCCGTCTTGGCATCGTCGACGACCATCCAGTCTTCCGGGTGGGTCTTATTCGTACCCTCGAGCGCGAAGGCGACCTAGCGATCCTTTGGGAGCTAGGATCGGTGACAGAGCTCTTCAGAATGCTCGACACCTGTCCAGTGGACGTTGTCCTGATGGACCTTATCCTCGGTCCGGATCAGGACGCATTGGCCGCTACGAGGGCGGTAAGAGAAAGGTATGACTCGGTCAAGGTGATTGTGATCTCAGGCTCTCTTGACTGGGACGCGGTGACAGGCGCGCGAGCGGCCGGTGCGAGTGGTTACCTGCCCAAGGGTCTTGCGGTTGCCGACATGGTGGCCACGATTCGAGGCCTGGCCTCACCAGACTTCGGCAAGCCTGCTTTCAGCGACATGCTTGGAGCAAGACCTGGCAGCAACGCCACGCGCCTCTTTCTGCGTCGCGGATTGACCAGACGAGAGCAGGAAGTCCTCGCCGAGCTGCGTCGAGCGCGCACAAACAAGGAGATCGCGGTGCGGTTGGGTATCTCCGTCACAACCATCAATAAGCATGTTCAGCAAGTCCTAAAGAAGCTGCATGTCCAAACGCGCGCTCAGGCCGTGGCGATGGCTAACGCCGAGGCGTCGGGACGCCCTTACTCGACCGGCTAGATGCCGCGTTAGCGAGAAATAGTGGGCGTTGTGGCGCGTTGGTTAGGTCAAAGTCCAGTGTCGGAAGGCGCTGACCGGGGGTAGGCTTTGCAGCGGAAGTGAAGGGTCGAAGGGCGCGCAGTGGGTGTGACGTGATGCCCAGAAACTCGGTCGGACACGCCATCGCGGTCGCTCTGGTTGGCGTGTCCAGTAAGAGTGACGCTGCGCGCGCGGCTGCGCAAATGGCTACGTACAAGTGACTGGCTGAGCACTGACGTGTGGTGCGCACAAAGTCTGGCCACGGCCGCTTGAATCGGGATCGTGGCTGCGGATAGGAGCTGCCAGGTGATCCGAGCTGACCGAGCCCCGATGGGGGCTGGCGGTGGACGGAGTTACGCCGCTCGCGAGTACTCGGTGGTGAGGCAGAACAGCTTTCGCTCGCGCACGATCGCACCGGTCGCCGGCGTCAGTCTTGGATCGGGTGCAACGAGATCGAGCGCCATGTGGGGTCGGCCGCGGTTGTAGTGGTCCAGCCAGAGGTCGAGGAGCAAACGCAGGTGCCGTTCTCCGACCACGATCATGAAGTCGAAGAACTCTCTGCGTGCACTCCCGATCGATCTCTCGCAATGTGAATTCGCCCGAGGCGTGCAGTAGGGGGTCCTGATCACTTGCACGCCTTCGGACTTGAGGACGGCGTCGAAACCGGATGTGAACTTGGCGTCTCGGTCGTGAATGGCGAAGCGGACAGCGACACCGAGGTCCTGGAGTTCGTAAGCCACATTCCGCGCCTGCTGACTGACCCAGTCTGAATCTGGATTGGCAGTGCAGTTCGTAAAGAGCAGCCGCCGGGTGCCGAGTTCGATGAAGACGATGACGTACAGCGTCTGCAAGAATACCGTATCGATCGTGAACAAATCGGTGGCAATGATCGCCGAGGCATGCGCGCGGATGAACTGTCGCCAGGTAGGACCGGTGCGGCGCGGAGCTGGAGGTACGCGATGCTTTCGCAAGGGCATTCGGATCGCGGTGGCCGAGACCTTGATGCGGAGCTTGAGCAGTTCGCCCTAAATGCGACGATCTCCCCAGCGTGGGTTTTCGCGTGCCATCTCCAGGATCAAGGCTTTGGTTTCCTCGGGGAGCGGAGGTCGGCCACGACTGGGGCGTCGCTGAAAGGCTGCCCACTTCCGCCTGACCAGCTCGCGATGCCAGCGCAATAGGTGGCCGGCTGGAACATGAGTCTGCGAGCTGGTAGGTACATACCGAGCGCGGCGAAGAGGGCACGATCGGTGGGGAAGAGGTCTGGTCGCTTGACGAGTCGCCGGAGAACCGCGACCTCGTGACGGAGGGCCAAGATCTCCGCGTCCTTCTCGCTCTCCGCCATGCTAGTCAGCGCGACCAGCCCGACCATCAGCCGGACCAGTGAATAGAAGGACGTGAGGAGCAGTAAGTGGTCGCCTTCCGGGCCGCAAGCATGGGAAGGATGCCAGGCTATGCGATCAGGCGAAGATCGCTGCCACCGGGATGAACTTTCTGCGCACCACACCGCGGGGCAACGGCGGCGAGGGGATCGGGCCCTTGGGAAACTCTGTGGAGAAACGCGATAAAGAAAGTCTCTTAAGGAAGTTAACTCACAGAATCATTCAGTTAACATCACCTCGTGGCCTTGGATAGACACTCACGACGGGACAGGGTTGAGAATCTCCAGGCCGCCCAATGGGATCTGGCACTGGCCACGATCCTGGTCGTCGTGGTCGCTCTTGTTTTAGCCCTTCTACCGGCAGCCATCGCTTTCCGGCACCTGTAGCCAACCGTCCCTCCCCCCAAGCCTGGCCGTCGGTTCGCTGTGAACGCGGCGGTCAGGCCTCGCCGGGCCTACTGAGACGAACCTGACCGCCGGCTGATCGGGCCGACGGCCAGTGTTAGGGAGGACCTGGTGTGGCGGGCGCAGAGTCTTTCCTTCTGCCCAGACGGAGCTGCCCCCTCCGTCGTTCTGGCCCGTGTCCCGGTTCCCGGCCGCCAGTATGGACCCGGCTGGCCCGGCTGTCAGGAATCGGGCTTCCTTTTATCCCGCTCCTTCCGACGTCTAGCCTCAGCGCGTTCGGCTAAGGAGCGGCGGATTGTCTCTACCTTCACGCGGCGGGTGATGCCGTTGATGCGGATGGAAACAAGTCCATCATCGGAAGGTTGGGCGCTTTCTCGCTTGGGTGGGGCCATGCAGCCGGTCTGTAGCGTAACGAGCCGGCGAACATGAGGGTCATTTAGCCCTATCGGTTTGGAGGCCCGGCATGCGAGAGGGAGGCGGGACTGGAGTCCGCCCCGCACTCGCGGGAGATCTACCCTCACCGTATTCAGGATCGAACGCGCTAGCGTTCATTTCGACAGGGCGCTCTTGCAGTTCGATCCTCCTTGCAACCATGGGGCGTGCCTCCTTCGAATGACTTTTCCAGGGTCAGTCGGAAGGGTACGCCTTCTTCTTTTGCGCACCAGCGGCTCGCCCTCGCCGCCGAATTTCCACACATCACGACGCTAGCTCCTCGCCTGCCTCGCGCGCGTCTATTCCGCGGCTATCGATGTTCGGTTCCGTCCACCAGTTTCGAACCGTGGTCTCTTCAAGCGTGCGGCTAGGACGCCGGAGGCTTTGGCCGCTTGAGCACCAAGCGATAGCCCTTACCTTTCTCAGTGACTACTTCGCATACGCCCTCGAACGGCGAAAGCTTTCGCCGAAGGCGAGTGATGTAAGTTCGAAACTGTTCGATCGACGCGTCGGGTCCCCACGCAGGCAGGGCAACCTCCTCGGCGGGAAAGAACTGGTTCGGGCTAGCCAGGAAGAACGAGAGCAATTGCCACTCGCGCTTCGTCAAAGAGGCGGCACCATCCTCGCCTTTGACCGTTCGCTGTTTGGCGTCAAAGACAAGGCCTCCCATTTCGATTTTGGTTGCGATCGAAACTACAGAGGCCGGGTCAGGACCGCGGAGCTCAGACTTGATCGCTCCGATAAGGACATCCGGGACGAAGGGCTTTGGTAAGAGCTGGTTGGCACCCGCCTCGTAAGTGCCCAGCGCCTCTCCCGCATCATTGAACGACTCGTCCAGCAAGATAAAAGGGGATCGCGCCTCTGCCCTCAGCTCGCCCACCTGTTTGGGAGTTGCGCGTGAATCGGCGCTCATGCCGATGATGACCAGGTCGAACTTTCTACCTTCGAGTTGACGTTTAGCGGCGCCAAGCTCCGCCACACTCTCAAACTGCCCTCCCGCCAACTCGACCACGTGTGAAATCACGGAGCGGTAACCGGGATTGGCCTCGACCACCAGGACGCGGGGCAGTCTTGCTCGCTGCCGAGATCGAGACCTGGAATCGTT
>JBAUTF010000036.1:0-21266 GCA_049582065.1 Candidatus Dormiibacterota bacterium
GGGTCCGTTACTTATCCTTAGGCTGATGTCTGCCAGAGAGCGACCAGCGCCCGAACGCCGCAATCTCAGCCCGGCCGCCCTCTACGAGCACGCGATCCGGCGCAACGAAGCGGTGATCGTCTCCTCCGGGGCTCTCACCGCCGAAACCGGCAAGCACACGGGCCGGTCCCCGAAGGACAAGTTCTTCGTCAAGGTGCCGACGAGCGAAGGCGCGATCTGGTGGCACCCGGGCAACCAACCCATCTCGATCGCGAAATTCGACGCCCTGCTGGCCCGGATGGACGAGTTCTGCGACACGCACGACGTTTACACCCAGGACGTTTTCGCCTGCGCCGACCCGCGCCACCGGCTGCGAGTCCGCGTCATCACCGAGCTCGCCTGGCACAGCCTCTTTGCGCGCAACCTGTTCATCCGGCCCAACGCCGACGAGCTGCTGAATTTCGATCCGGATTTCACCGTCATCTCGCTGCCCTCCGTCCAAGCGGACCCCAATCGCGACGGGACGCGCAGCGAGACCTTCATCCTGGTGAACCTCGACCGCCGGATCGTGATCATCGGCGGCACCGGCTACGCCGGAGAGATCAAGAAGTCGATCTTCACGGCGCTCAACTACCTGCTGCCGGCCGACGGTGTTTTCCCGATGCACTGCTCGGCGAACGTGAGCAGCGGTGGCTCGGACGTCGCGCTGTTCTTCGGCCTCAGCGGGACGGGCAAGACCACGCTGTCCGCAGATCCCTCGCGGCGGCTCATCGGCGACGATGAGCACGGTTGGAGCGACACCGGTGTCTTCAACTTCGAGGGCGGCTGCTACGCGAAGACGATCCGCATCAGGAAGGAGTCCGAACCAGAGATCTTCGCCGCGACCGAGAGCTTCGGGACCATCCTCGAGAACGTCGTCTACGACCCCAGGACCAGGATCCCCGACTACGACTCCGAGGAGAAGACGGAGAACACCCGTGCCGCGTATCCAGTCGACCTGATCCCCAACGCGGTGCTGTCCGGGACGGGCAAACACCCGAACAACGTGATCTTTCTGTCGGCCGACGCTTACGGAGTCCTGCCCCCGGTGGCCCGTCTTGACGACAACCAGATCCGCCACTACTTCCTGTCCGGCTACACCGCCAAGGTGGCGGGCACCGAGCGCGGCGTCACCGAGCCCGAGCCGATTTTCAGCACGTGCTTCGCGTCCCCGTTCCTCGTGCTTCCGCCCGAGCGATACGCGGACATGCTCATCGAGCGCGTGAAGCGGCACCACGCCGAGGTGTGGATGCTCAACACGGGCTGGGTCGGCGGCCCGTACGGCGTCGGGAAGCGCATGTCGATCGCCCACACCCGCGCGATCGTCCGCGCGGTCGTGCAGGGCAAGCTGCACGGATTGGCCACCCACCCGGATCCCGTGTTCGGCCTGCAGATCCCGGACCACGTGCCCGACGTTCCGACCGAGGTGCTTGATCCCCGAGGCAGCTGGCCCGACCCCAACGAGTACGACCGCCAGGCGGCCAGGCTGCGCTCGATGTTCGAGAAGAACATCCACGGCATCGGCAGGGGCGCCTCGACCGCCGGCTAGGCGGCTCGGCGATCACCGGTGAGAGTCGCGATCGTCGGCAGCCGGCGTTTCTCAGAGACCGAACGGGTCACTGAGTACGTGAGCTTGCTTCCACTCCGGGCTTCGATCATCACCGGCAGCGCCAGCGGCGTCGACGCGGCGGCGACCAAAGCGGCCCGAGCGAAGGGGATCCCTGTCCAGGTGATCCCCGCTTCCTTCGATGAGATGTCCGACCCGAGTAGGTCCGCGGCACGCAACCAGCGCCTGATCGACGCGTGCGATGTGCTGGTCGCGTTCTGGGACGGCAGCTCAAAGGGCACCCGAACGACCGTCGAGCGAGCACTCGACTCCGGCAAGGAGGTGCACGTCTTTGTAGTGAGAGGGGACCTGCCGGTTTCCTCTCACCGCGGCGCCGGCAAAGCCGACCCGGCCTGACCGCCGGGCAAGCGCCGCTGCTCACCCTCCCGCGGTCAGGGCCTATTCTGGCGTCGTGGCGGTCGCGATCGCGGTGCGCGTTCGGTTCTTCGCAAGACTTCGCGAACAAGCCGGCCTCGAGATGGAGGGGCTCTCGTTGCCAGTCGAATCGACGGTGGCCGACGTCTACGACGCCATGCGCTCACTCCACCCTGCGCTCGAGCCCGATCGCAAAGCGGTGCGGGGTGCGATCAACCAGGAGTTCGCCGACTGGAGCACGCAGGTTTCCGAAGGCGACGAGGTGGCGTTCATCCCTCCCGTGAGCGGCGGGGCGCACGCCGCCGGGGTTCTCTTCGAGCTGACCTCGCGCCCGCTCGACGCGCGCCGGCTCGAAGCGGCCGTCGAGCACAAGGGCGCCGGCGCCATCTGCACCTTCACGGGCGTCGTACGCGACAACTCACGTGGCAGGACCGTGACCCACCTCGACTACGAGGCTTACGCGGAGATGGCGACCGCCCAGATGAGAAAGATCGGCGACGAGATCGCCGAGAGGTGGCCCGAGGCTCGGGTCGCGATGGCGCACCGAACGGGCAAGCTCGAGATAGGTGAAGCCTCGGTGGTCGTCGCGGTGTCGTCGCCCCATCGCGAAGAGGCGCTCGCCGCGTGCAAGTGGGGGATCGACCGGCTCAAGGAGTCGGTGCCGATCTGGAAGAAGGAGCACGCGGCGGACGGCACGTTCTGGATCGAGGGCGAGGAGAGCATCGCCAGCAAGCCGTAGACGGGGTACGGTGGGTTGATGCGGAAGGGTCTTCGGAATTTGTTCGGGGTGGCCGCAGCCCTGCTGGTCGCGCTATCCATCACCGCAGCCGCAGTCACGCCCCCTCTTCGCGGGGTCGTGTCGGGAGGGATCAGACCCTGCGACGCTCTCGGCCGCCCCGACCTGCCCCACTACGCGGCCGGCACGGTGACGGTGCTCGAGGGACAGGTCACATGGCGGAGCAGCCAGGGAACGCCGAGCTATGTGGACGTCCTTCCAACCACTGTCGTCGCCCACGAAAGCGTCCCCACTGACGGGATGTACCGCTTTGACCTCGATCCCGGCCGGTACGTGCTCGAGGCAGCGCCTGCCGGCGCTTACGGTCCTTATGCCACGGTCAGCGCGGGCGACGACCTGCTGGTCGATATTCCGAACGTCTGTATCTGATCAGCACGATCAGTCTTTGACTCGCGCCACCGAGAGTCCGTCGCGGATCGGGATTATGACGCTCTCGAGCCGCGGATGCTCTGCGACCAGGCGGTTGTAGTACTCGACGTTGCGGGCCTGCTGCGTCTTGGGTTCGAGCACCTCACCGTGGCGCAGGGCGTTGTCGGCCATGAGCAGCGCGCCGGCGTCGAGCCGCTCGATGCACAGGTCGAGCACGTGCCGGGTGATCTCCTCGGACCCGAACGAGTTGAGCAGGTCGATGAAGCACACGTCGAACCTTGACTCGACCTTCTCCAGCCCGGTCGTCGCGTTCTCTTCGATGACGATCGCCCGCTTGCCGAAACCCGCCTCTGAGAAGTTGGCGCGCGCTCGCTCTGCCCGCGCGTGGTCCAGCTCGAAGGTCGTTAGCATCCCGCCATCCGTGCCACGCAGCATCCAGATGCCGCTGTAGCCCGTGGCGGTGCCGAGCTCGAGCACCCGCTTGGCGGCCGCGATCTTGACGAGCAGGTAGAGAAGCGCGCCTTCATGCGGCTCGACGATGGGGATGCCCTCGCGGCGAGCCTCTTCCTCGAGGCGTGTCAGTACCGCGTCGCGCTTGGGGACCAGGCCGTCCATGTACGCCTGCAGCGCATCGTTCACTTCAACTGGTCTCATCGATTCACCCTCTCCGGAGCGAGTATGCCGAGCACGCGATCGACCTCCTGCTCAGTGTTGTAGAAGTGCGGCGAGAGCCGCACGAAGTCCCGATGCGTGCGAGCGATCACGTGCGCGGCGCTCAAGTCGCGCAGGAGGGACGAGGCTGGAACTTCGCCGCTGCGGAACGAGACGATGCCCGACGACTCCTCGAGCGTGCGTGGCCAAGGTTCGATGATCTCGTATCCGGCGGCCGCGAGACCTTCGGCCAGCTTTCGCGACAGGTCCAGCACGCGCGCCTCGATCGTCTCAGGCCCGACCTCGAGCAGCACCTCCAACGCCGCGCCGAAGGCGGCGGTGTCGAGCAATGACACCACAGATTCCTCGAATCGCCTGGCGCCGACCGCCGGCGTGAGGTCGTAGTCGAAATACCTGTCATGACCGGCCACCGAGCCCACGCCGACGATGACCGGCTGCAGCCGCTCGAGCAGCGGCCCGGCGCAGAAGCAGAACCCGATGCCCGGAGGCCCCATGAGCCACTTGCCGGCGCCGGCGGCGCAGAAATCGACGGGCAGGCGGTCCATGTCGAGCTTCAAAGCACCGGCGCTCTGCATGACGTCGACCGCGAGCACGACGCCCCGCCGGCGGCACTCGGCGCCGATCGTCTCGATGTCGACGCGGAACCCGTTCCAGAACTCGACGTGAGAGATCGCCACCAGGCGCGTTCGCGAGTCGACCAGCGCCATCAGCGATTCGGGCGTGATGCGGCCATCCGTGGCCTGGGCCTGGTGAAAGTCGACCCCGCGACGGGCCAGGTTCATCCACGGGTAGACATTGGCGGGGTACTCGCCCATCGCGCCGACCACGTTGTCGCCCTTTTCCCAGGTCAAGCCCTGAGCGAGCAGCGACATGCCGTGCGCCGTGCTGCGCGTGAGGCCGATCGAGCCAGCCGGCGCGTTGATCAGCTGGGCGACGAGGCCGCGCACGCGGTCCGCCTCGTCCTGCGCCCAGTGGTCTCGGTAGGGGCGGTTCATCATCGCGTCGACGACCTTCTCGATGGCCGCACGCCCGCGCTGCGACATCGGTGAGACCCCAGCGTGGTTCATGTGGATGTAGCGCTCGGTCAGCGGCAGGAGGTCGCGTGCCTCGAGTGGTTCCACGTGCTAATCCGCCGCCAGCAGCTCGACCAACGGCTGCAGGGTGACGATGTACGCGGTCATCAGCTCGGCTGCGCGGTCGAGCACCACGTCGTCCAGCTGCGGTGCCGGGAGGGTCTCATACAGCCGCGACCACCCACGGTCCCACGGCTCGAGCTCGGCGCGGGGGAGGTTGGCCTTGACCGCGACCACATGCGATCGGAAGAAGTCGAAAGCGCGCTGGTTCTGCTCCGTCGTGCCCTCGAAATGCAGGCCGACCTCCAAGCGCCCATCGCCGGTGTGGTGCCACGCCTCGTAGTGGAACTCGGGCTGGGCGTAGTGGATCTTCATCAAACGGCCCCGCCCCCGGCCGCTGCTGAAGTTGCGAAGGGAAAGCGGCAGCGACGCCTTGAGCCTCTTGCGCAGCCCGGCGAAGAAATCCGCCGGGGAGAGCACGTCTCCCCTCGTCAACATATTCACGTATTCTGCGAGCAGCAATGGCATACGTCCCGACAGTCACCGAAAACGAGGGCGGGAACCGCGAACGGAGCTTCGACATCTATTCCAGGCTGCTCAAGGACCGGATCATCCTCATCGGGCGGCCCATCGACGACGTGGTCTCGAACCTGGTGGTCGCCCAGCTCATGTACCTCGCGGCCGACGACCCGGAGAAAGAGATCCAGATCTATATCAACTCGCCGGGTGGCGCGGTGACCGCCGGCTTCGCGATCTACGACACCATGCAGTACGTCCAGGCGCCCGTGTCGACCGTCTGCATCGGGCGCGCGGCGAGCTTCGGTACGGTCGTGTTGATGGCCGGGGCCAAGGGCAGGCGGTTCTCGCTGCCCAGCTCGACGATCCACATGCACCAGCCGCTGATCGGCGGCCAGGGCATGCAGGGCCAGGCAACCGATCTCGACATCCATGCTCGCGAGATCGTCCGTATCCGTGGCGTGCTCAACGAGCTCATCGCCAAGCACACCGGCCAGTCCCTGGACCGGGTCGAGCGCGACACCGACCGAGACTTCTTCCTCACCGCCCAGGAGGCGGTGGACTATGGCCTGATCGACGGGATCATCGCGCAGACGCAGCTGCCGGTTCTGGCCGCGACCAAGTAACCACTCCAGCAGCCCGCAGGCACACCCAGCCGATCACGAGGAGGCCCACGATCACGGGCACCGGGTCCGGGATCAGGGCGCACGCAGCGGCGCCCGCCGAGAGCACGAGCCAGTCGTACCAGCGCGCCTGGCCCCAGATCGCAAGGGCCACCGCGACCATGACGAGGTCGGTCGGTAGGGCGTGCAGCGCCGCGACGACCGAGCCCGCCACCAGGACGGCGGCTGCGGCCTGAAAGTCGTCGCGCCGCCGCCTCGCGAGCAGCAGGACCGCGATCATGGCGGCCAGGCTGAGCAGAATCTCGGCGGGCGTGCGGAGCCCGGCCGGAAGGAACACGCCGAGATGGGCCAGGTCGACCTCGCGCCCACCCGGCTGCACCGTCGTCCCAACCGCGCCGAGCCACTCGAGCACCCAGCGCGGGTTGAGCACTGCCGTGGCCGCCCACAGGACAGCGCCGGCGGCCGCCCAGCCGGCCAGCACCTTCCACAGGCGCGCCAGGATGAAGGCGAAGCCCAGCGTCACGACCAGGTGAGGTTTCATGAGCGCGAGGCCGAGGGCGAGGCCGGCGAGATAAGGCCTGGACCACAGCGCGATCGCGGCTCCGATACCCAGCGCGACCAGCCCGTCGAGCTGGGCGTTGAGCAGGAACAGCGCGGTGGGGACCGAGGCGAAGGCCGGGAGAATCGCCGATGGCGCTCTAGGCCGCACTGCGAGGAGTAGGCCGGCCGCCAGGCAGGCGAGCCCGAACAGGATCCAGAGCCGGCCGCCGAGGTCTGTGCCCAGCAGCTCGAACGGCACGGCGAGCAGGCCGGCCCAGGCGGGCGCGAGGAAGGGAAGGATCCCCTTGATGCCGAGCGAAACCAACACTTTGCCCCCGGTCACGTCGCTCTCGACGTGGCGCTGGAGATCCAGGTCGTAGAGGTGGCCGGGGCTGGTGACGATGATCCGCGCGCCCGTTGCAAACGCGGGCCAGTCGGAGTTGATGACATCGCTTCTGCTCTCGATCAGCGGATAGATCACGAACCCCATGCAGACGGCCAGCATCGCCACCGAGCCGCGCCACTGCCGGCGGCTCATGCGGTGCTCTCGAGGCGCAGGCCGCGCATAACAGGGGCGATCAGGGTGCCCTGCACGAGGAGCGAGAGGAGGGGGAACTGGCCGCCGGGCAGGACACCGATGACGACGCCCGCCGCCGCGAGGACCACCGGGTAAGGCAGCATCCGGGTGCGCTTCGACACCAGGCCGAGCACGGTGGCGAGCGCGCCGACCAGGATCAGCAGCAGGAGGAACCGCTGCTGGGGTGTCACCGGGGGCGCTTCATATTTCGACTGCCATCCCGTCGCGGGCGGCTTTGACCTCGGTCCCGATCCTCTGCGTCAGGTCGGCGGCGAGCTCCCACGGATGCGCGCGCCAGACCGTCATGCCGTAATGCGTGAGGATCGCGAGCCGCGGCTTGGCCTCGCGGATGATCCGTTCGGCATCGTCGAGACAGAGGTGCGGCAGTTCGGCGTGGCACTGCATGAGCACGACGTGAATCACCATCACCTCCGCCTTGTGCTGCTCTGCGATGCCGTCGTAGTAGGCGGAGTCGGTGATCCAACCCAGCTTGTCGCCAAACCGGAACCCGTAGGTCTCGGACTGGTGCACATGCCGCGGGCTGGTCGTGAAGCTGATGTCGCCCACCGAATAGGACGTCTCGGGCGACAGCCTGACGATCTCGGATGGGAAGCGGCGCAAGTAATTCAGCACCACCGGGTCCTCATCCAGGGCGTCGGCGGGGCAGTAAAGCCGCCCACGCTTGTGGAAGCCGCCTTCGGTCATGGCCTCGATCATCACGTTGACGTCGCCCGAATGGTCGAGGTGGCGGTGGCTGAGGACGATGGCATCGAGCTTGGTCAGGTCGACCTTTCGCTTGGCGTACTGGACGATCGCGCCGGGCCCTGGGTCGAGGCTGATGCGCGTGCCGCCATCCTCGAGGTAGAGCCCGCCGGAGGCGGCCAGCTGCTTGGCGACCATGAATCGCGCCCCGGCCGTCCCCATGAAAGTGAGCTTCACGTCAAATCACTTCCCCGCTGGCGGGGAAGGTGGCGCCTCCCCACTGGTGGGGAGGTGGCGCGTAGCGCCGGAGGGGAGGAATACCAGTGAGCAACGTCGCGGATGGGGAGACTCATGTCTCGGCAACCTCGCTCAGCCGCACCTCCGACCGCTCGCCGAAATATCGGTCGTACAGCTCCGCGACCCTTTCCACCGTGTCGATCTCGTCGACCGGCTTGTCGTCCCGGATTCGCACGATGCGCGGAAACCGCAGCGCGTATCCGCTCAGGTGGCGCCGCGAGTGCTGGATCGAGTCGAACGCGACCTCGAGCACGACCTCGGGCCGCACCATCCGCACGTGCCCGAGGTCCTCGACCGTCATCTCCAGGAAGCGCTGGGTCATGGTGGCTATCTCGGCGTCGGTCAGCCCCGTGTAGGCCTTGCCGACGTTGACCAGCCTGCCCGAATCGGTGTCCTTGACCGCGAACGTGTAGTCGGAAAGCACCCCCTTGCGCTTGCCGTGGCCCCACTCGACGGCGGTGACAATGACGTCGAGGGTTGCCAGAGGACGCTTCAGCTTGAGCCAGGCCAGCCCGCGGCGCCCCGGGGTATACCGGCTGAGCGGATCCTTGACCATCAGACCTTCGTGGCCCCGGGCGCGGGTCTCGGCGAAGATCCGGTCCAGGTCGTCAGGTCCTCTTGCCTCTTCAACCCGCGCGAGCAGGTAAGGATGCTGGAGGCCAAGCCCTTCCAGCAGCTTGCGGCGCGTGTCGAGTGGCTCGTCGAGCAACGTCCTGCCGTTTAGCCACAGCAGGTCGAAGATCACCAGCGTCACCGGCACCTCGGCTCTCAGCTCGTCGGTCACCTTCTTGCGACCGAGGCGGTGCTGCAGCTCGAAGAAGCGCAGCACGCGGCCGCCGCGATGCGCCAGCACCTCGCCGTCGAACAACACATCATGGCCGATCGTGTGGGCATTTTCGGTCAGCTCGGGGAATGCGCTCGTCGTCTCCTTGAGGTCGCGCGAGAAGAGCTCGACGCGCTCGCCCTGGCGGTGCAGCTGGCAGCGGACGCCGTCGTATTTCTCCTCGGTCCACACCGTGTCCGCGCCCATGCGCTCGAACGCCTCGCCCGCGGTCTCGACCGGGCTGGCGAGCATGAAGCGCACCGGCTGAAAGAGCGTGACGGTCGTGGTTTCGAACTGCCTGTGCCGGCAGCGGACGGCGGTCTCCCCGATATCGCCGGTGACCAGGTTCACGCGCTTCACCATGGTGATCGGCACTTCGAAAGCTTCGGCGATCGCTGCCTCGACCAGGCCCTCGCTGAGCCCGATCCGCAGCTCGCCGGCGATGATCTTGATCAAGAAGCGCGCGGCTTCCGGGTCCAGCCGGCGGACGATCTTCTCGAGAGCAGCGCCCTTGCCGGCGCCGCGCGCGGTCCGGATCGCGTCGAGCGCCTGCTCGACCTCGAGAAGCGAGACCGGTTCCGGCTTCGTCCGGCCTTCTAGCGCCTCGCCGGCCCAATCGCCGATGTCCGAATGCTTGCGAAAGATTGCGCCGAGCACATCCGGGTCGCGTCCCGAGACCGTGGTCACCACCTTGCTGATCGCGGACCAGCCAAGCCCGAGCGTCCTGCGCTGAGACTGGCCGACCGCTCGGCCGCTCATGAAGGTGGCGGCACGACGCAAGTCGTCATCTTCGAGTGAGCGGAGGTATGCGGCGACGATGCGGGTCTTCTCGAGGGTCGCGGGCGTGGCGCCGACCGCAGCCGCCTCGCGCGCGAAATCAATCATCGAGGCGAAACGAACCGGAATCTTGGGGTCCCCGCGAGCTCACGCTGAAGGCTCGGAGTTCGCGGGGGTCTTCACGGTGGCCTATCGTAATTCTCGATGCGCCGCTGCCCGTACCTCGAGGAGTTCATGAAAGAGCGCCGGTCGCTGCTCCGCGTCTACCGCTTCGACTGCCACGTTGACCGTAAGTCGAAGCGCAAGTACGCATTGAGCGACAGCCCGCCCATCTGCGTTCGCAACTTCGAGGATTGCCCCCTTTACCAATCCGAGAAGCGACGCGAGGATCACACCATCACGCGATACACGGATTGAACTGCCCGGTCTGCTCGGCCCCAGCGCTGCCGCTCGACGGCGCCTGCGTGTTCTGCCACGCGCCGATGAGCGGCGAGGAGGACACCTCCGAGCTCCTCGCCTACCTCGCGGAGCGGATCCCGATCGCCCACTCCAGACGCGGCCACCTGAACCGCGGGCCGATCACAGAGGTTGTCGTGGAGGTGGAGGGCCGCACCTTTCGGGCCCGCGCCAAGAACGAGACGCTCGAGCTCGCGCCGCCCGTGCACTTGACGGCGTGGGTCGACCTGCTGATCGCCAAGCTGAGCGACGCTGCGGCAGGCGACGCGGACCTGCGCCGCGCGGTCCTACGCTCGGGCTGGGCGCTGCGCTAAAGAGCCAGCAGAAGCTGCTCGGTCGCTTCTAGAGCCGAAGCGCGCACGCCGCGCTTGCGCAGGTGGCGCGCGAAATCCTCGGTGTAGCCGTGCACCGTGTACACCTGGTCCGCGCCGGACTGCCCGACGACCTCGATGAGCTCGTCGAAATCGCAGTGGTCAGACAGGTCGAAAGCGGCGTCGGCGCCGAAGAGCCGCGCGAAGTCCGCATCCTTCGCCCAGCCGGAGATCAGCGCCGTCCGGTATCGGCCGAGGCGGCGCACCTCGTCTTTCCCGGCCGGAGGTGAGATGACGACGCGACCGGCGGGCGCATCCGCGTCCAGCTCCACCCACTCCGGGAGAGAACGGCCCGCCGCGGCGTAGTCGCGCGCGCATGGCGCGCAGCGCTTCTCGAGCGCGAAAGTGAAGCCGTAAGGAGCCAGCGCGAGCATCACCTCCTCGGTCTTGCCTAGCGCGTGGCAGAGCAGGACAGGGGTGACGTGGCTGTCGAGCGCGCGCCGGCACCAACGAGCGATCGCCTCGATCGTCGAGTCGGGGTCACCGAAACGGAAATGGGGGCGTCCGTACGTCGTCTCGACGATGAGGACGTCGGCCTTCGGCACGAAAGTCGACGGCGACCCGGCCGCCTGGCGGACCTTGATGTCGCCTGTGTACAGGAGCCTTGTGCCGCCATGCTCGAACAGGAGCTGCGCCGAGCCGAGCATGTGGCCGGCGGGGTAGAGGGTGACCGTCGCCTGCCCGCGGCGCATCTCCTCGCGGTAACCGAGCATCCGCCAGCCGCGCGGCCGTCGCGTCTCCGGGATCAGGGCGAGCGTCTGCGGGGTGAGGAGAGCTTCCTTGTGCCGGCGCGCGTGGTCCGTATGCGCATGGGAGATGAACGCGAAGCTGCGCACCACCAGTGGGTCGAGCCACAGCCGGTGACCAGGCAGCGATACGCCGCGGTCCCAAACCACCTCGCGAGTCATCCGGTAGTGCTCACAGCCTGAAAGCCGTCGATTGAGCAAACAGGCCGGGCGGAACTCTTATCCCGAGGGCCGCATATGCCTCGAAAGGCACGCCGATGTCGGCGACCCAGATCTCGCCTGCCAGCCGGGGGCCGTCAGCGATCGTCAGGCCGGCCTTGGGCAGCCCCAGGGTTACCGTGGTCGTAGCGCGCACAGCTGGAGCGTAGGCGACGCCCGAGTCGGCGTCGAGCCCGGACGGCACATCGACGGCGACGACCGGCAGGCCCGATCCGTTGATCGCCTCGACCCACTCGGCAAAGCGACCCTCGGGAGCACGTGAGATCCCGGTCCCGAAGATGGCGTCGGCGACCATGAGGGCGCCCACGAGGTCCAGTTCGCCCGATACCTCGACCCCGATGCGCCGCAGCGCTTCCAGCTCCCGCGCGGCCGGGCCGCGCAGGCGCTCGATGCCGGCGCAGGAGACGCTCGCCAGCCTGCCCCAGCGATGCAGGTGGCGGGCCGCCGCCAGGCCGTCGCCGGCGTTGTTGCCGGCGCCGCACACGACGGCCGTCATCTCGGTGCAGAACCCCGCCACCTGCCAGCCGGCCGCCTCCATGAGCCAGTCGACCGAGATGCCGAACCGCTCCGCGGCGAGCGCGTCGACCTCTTTGACCTGGGCGCTACTGAGGTGGGGTAGGCCGCTGGACGACAAACGAGCAGTAGGGGTCACGGCGGTGGATGGAATCGGCTTGCGAGACCGGTGCGCCGAGCAAGCGCGTGATGAGATGGGGGGTGATGGTGCAGACCTGCGGAAACTTCAACGCGGTGTTTCGGAACGGGCAGTTGTGGATCGTCACCTTGACGCCCTCGGGCGTGTCGCTCTGCTCCGCCAGAGTGCCCGCTCGCCCGATCCAGGCCACCACGCGGTGCAGCTTCTCGTCGAAATCGAGCCCTTCCAGTTCGTGCTCGATGCCGCGTGCATGTCGCTCCGCGACCCGGGCGAAGACCTCGTCGAGAGCTCCTGGGCCGCCCATCTCCTGGACCTCCTGCAGGACCATCGTGGCGAGCTGCCCGTAGCGCTTCGGGAACACCGAATCGGCGCGCTCGGTGAGGGAGAAGAGCAGCGCGGGGCGGCCGCGGCCGCTGCGCTCGGGATGGCTCACGACGAAGCCGTCGCGCTCGAGGTTGGTCAGGTGCTGGCGCACCGCGTTCGGGGTTACTCCGAGGTCGGACGCGATGGTTTCCGCGCTGCATCTGCGCTTGCGCCGGAGCAGCTCGAGGACCTCCATGCGGGTCGAGCGGCCGGCGATCACCAGGGGAACCTCCGGCGGCGGAACGGCATGCTGGCAACAGCATAAACCGATTTATTACAGGGAGTTCTTGACAAAAGGCAGGAGCGTCTTAAACTTGGTGGCAGGAGAGAGAAAAATGCCACTGATCAAGCAGGCAAGCCACGCCATCGAGCACATGACCGCCCGCGAGAGGCGCATCCAGCGGGCCAAGTACGCCCGCAGGAACAAGATGCACTACATCGACAAGCTCCTCAACGAGCTCGAGATGTTGAACCTGGCGGACCAGCGGCAGATGCCGCCGGTGCTGTCGGTCGCGATCAACAAGGTCATCGAGGAGTCGCCCGAGGTGACGGTCCTGGCCCAGGCCAAGCCCGCCTCCGTGATGGAGGCGATGGACGCCCTGTACGAGATCCAGGACAGCCTCATGTACAACCAGATCGAGGACGAGTAAGCCCACCCTGCTCGCTGGATAGTTTCCAAGGCCGGTTTCGGATTTCGAAGCCGGCCTCTTCTATTTGCCGGCGACGACGCCTCTTGACAGGATATCGCCGGGCCGGTATTCTACCGACTAGCTAATTAACTAGATAGAGAACTACGAGAAATGGCATCCGATCACCTGAGCGTCACGTTTGCAGCCCTCGCCGACCCCACCCGGCGAGCGATCCTGGCTCGTCTTTCACAGGGCGAGGCGTCGGTCACGGAGCTGGCCAAACCGTTCGACCTAAGCCTCCCCGGCGTCTCCAAACACCTGAAGGTGCTGCAGCGCGCCGGCCTGATCACGCAGAGCCGAAGCGCGCAGTGGCGGCCGTGCCGCCTCGAAGGCGGGCGCCTGAAGGAGGCGTCCGAGTGGGTGGGGGAGTACAGGAGGTTCTGGGACGAGAGCTTCCAGCGCCTGGACGAAGTTCTGCAGGAAATAATCAAAGAGGAGAAGCAACGCGATGAGCACCAAGGAGGCCACGATGCCTGAGACCGAGTACGTCATCGAGCCGGGCAAGCAGGAGATCATCTCGACCACCGTTCTGGATGCCCCCCGGGAGCTCGTCTTCCGGGCTTACACGGACCCGAAGCTGTTCGCTCGCTGGTGGGGTCCGCGGCGGTACGAGAACGAGATCGTCAAGTTCGACTCCCGGGCGGGAGGTGAATGGCGCGTGATCCAGCGCGGCGCAGACGGCAGCGAGCACGGGTTCCACGGCGTCAACCACGACGTTGTGGCGCCGGAACGCATCTGCCAGACATTCGAGTACGAAGGGTTTCCGGGACACGTCGCGCTCCAGACCGCGACCTTCGAGGCTCTCGGCAACAAGACGAAGGTCGTTGCGCACGTTGTCTTCCAGTCACTGATGGACCGGGATGGGATGGTCGCGTCGGGCATGCAGGAGGGCGCCGACGAGTCGGTGGAGCGCCTGGCCGAGCTGCTCGAGGAGATGAAGGTAAGCGGGAGCTAGCGATTTTCGCGAACGTCGCCGGGATGGCGGGCTGAGGCCCGCCTTCCGGCCGGCGTCCTACTGGTCGGATTCGGCCTGCCGCACCCGCCGGCTAAGGATCTGCAGAAGCCGGTAGGCGACGTCCGGGTGCTCCTTCAGGAACGGCTTGAAGTTCCACTCCGGGATGGTCGCCAGCGTGACGTCGCTGTCCGCGGTGATGGTCGCGCTTCGCCCGTCGTGGTCGAGGAGCGCCATCTCTCCGAATGAGTGGCCCGGGCCGAGCTTGCGCGTCTTGCCCTGGACGGTCTTCACCGAGACCGTGCCATCTGTGATGATCATGAATCCGACCCCGCCCTCGCCCCGCACGACGATCTCGTGCCCTGCGGGGTGATTGACGGTCTTCATCTGCTTTTCGATCGAGCGGACCTCGGATTCGGGCAGACCTTCGAAGAGCTTGGCTGACTTGAGATCGAGCACGTCCAGATAGTATTCGCCCGCAGCCGAAGCCACAAGGTTCTGATCGGCGTCCAGGCCGTACTGCTCGGCACATGCGGGCCGTTTGACCCTGACCCCCGAGCCGCTCCGGCGCGAGGCTGTAGGCGAACATGGAGACCTATGTCGTCGGACGCGACGAGGTCGGCACCGGGACGATCCGGCTAAGCGACGGGCGGCGCCTCGCCTACACCGAGCGCGGAGACCCATCGGGCGTGCCGGTCATCCACCACCACGGCATGCCCGGGTCGCGGCTCGAGCACGAAGCAGAATCCGATTTCTATCGATCCCTCGGGGTTCGCGTGATCACCCCCGACCGTCCTGGCTACGGGCTGTCCGACCCGCACGCGGACCGCCGGCTGCTCGACTGGCCGCGCGACGTGCTCGAGCTGGCGGACGTCCTCGGCCTGGAGCGCTTCGGAGTCACGGCGCTGTCCGGCGGCGGAATCTACGCGCTGGCCTGCGCCGCGGCCATTCCCGACCGGATCATCGAGGTCGCCGTCACCGGCTGTCCGGGGCCGATGCAGCGCCCTGGCGCGATGGCAGGGATGCGCCTGGCGACTCGGGTGGGGGTGTGGCTGGGAGCGTGGGCTCCGTGGGTGCTCGACCTGGGCGCCACGGCCGTGGCCGCCGTGGTCCGCCGCTACCCG
Source organism: Candidatus Dormiibacterota bacterium (assembly GCA_049582065.1). Classification (GTDB taxonomy): domain Bacteria; phylum Chloroflexota; class Dormibacteria; order Dormibacterales; family Dormibacteraceae; genus DATKSS01. The sequence goes on from JBAUTF010000036.1 coordinate 15,337, forward strand.
CGCTTCGTCGTGGCGCAGGCGAACCGGGACAAACCACCGGCCGATGTGCGGTGGCTGTCCATGCCTTCGGTCATGGGCGGTGCGGCCGAGACACTCCAGGAGGCGCTGCGCTTCGGCGCGTGGGGCTACGTTCAGGACATCTGCGCGCTCGCGCGACCCTGGGGATTCCCGCTGGACGGCATCCGAGTGCCTGTACGGCTGTGGCACGGCGACCTCGACACCGTGATCCCGCTGCAGCACGGCAAGTACCTTGCGTCGGTCATCCCCGGAGCGACACTGCAGGTCTGCCCGGGCGAGGCGCACATGCTCCTTTGGAATCACCTGGCCGAGGTGCTGCTCGGCGCCGCTGGCATGAGTCCCCTCGCGGCCGGGCCGTTGGCCTCTCGCTTCTCACACGCGCCGGCCTGACACTCCGATCATCACGACTGGAGGTGTAACGAGAATGTTCAATCACATCATGGTCGCCCTCGACGGGTCGACCTACTCGCTCCGTACCGTGCCGACTGCGATCGAGCTGGCCAAGAAATTCGGCGGCGACCTCTTTGTCCTGCACGTCAGCGAACACGACCGCGGCCGAGCGGCGGTCTATTCGCTCGAGAGCCCCGCGGAAGCCACACGCCTGGTCGCGGACGCTGTCGAGAAGGCCCGCGACGCTGGAGTCAAGGTCTCAGGTGAGGTCCGCGACGCGGCCGCTCAGCACGCCGCGCACACGATCGTCGAGGTGGCGACCGCGAAAGGCGTTGACCTGATCGTCATGGGATCGCGCGGGCTGTCCGACGTCCAGGGCTTCTTCCTGGGCAGCGTGACCCACAAGGTCATCCAGACCGCCAAGATCCCGGTGCTCGTCGACCACGCTCTGGTCGAGAGCCCGGCTCCCAAGAAGCCGGCCACCGTCTAGCGGTACGATCCAGCCTCGGGTGGAGGCGATGGTTTTGCGCCGGCAGCGCGAGCCGCTTCAAGCGGCCGAGTTGCCGGTGCCCGAACCCGGGCCGGGGCAGGTTCTCATCGAGGTCACGGCTTGCGGGCTGTGCCGTACGGACCTGCATGTGGTCGACGGCGAGCTGGCCGATCCCAAGCTGCCCCTGGTGCCCGGCCACCAGGTGGTCGGCCGCGTGGTGGGCGCCGGAAGCGGCGCGAACGATTTGCCCTCCGGGACGCGCATCGGCGTGCCGTGGCTTGGTTGGACCTGTGGAGAATGCCGCTACTGCCGCGAAGGCCGCGAGAACCTTTGCGACCGCGCCCAGTTCACCGGCTACACGCTCGACGGCGGATTCGCCCGGTACATGGTTGCCGACCGCCGCGCGTGCCTGGTGCTGCCCGAGCGCTATCCCGACCTCCAGGCCGCCCCGCTCCTGTGCGCCGGCCTGATCGGCTATCGATCCCTGCGCCTGGCGGGTGATGCGCGGCGCCTCGGGATCTACGGCTTCGGCGCGGCCGCCCACATCGTGGCCCAGGTGGCGGCGTATCGCGGCCAGCGGGTTTTCGCCTTCACACGCCCTGGTGACGCGAAGTCGCAGCGCTTTGCGCTGGAGATCGGCGCGTCCTGGTCTGGATCCACCGACCAATCACCGCCCGAAGAGTTGGACGCCGCCATCATCTTCGCGCCCGCGGGCGAGCTTGTGCCGATCGCGCTGCGACACGTGTGCAAGGGCGGGACGGTGGTCTGCGGCGGCATCCACATGAGCGACATCCCGAGCTTCCCGTACTCGATCCTGTGGGGAGAGCGAACCCTTCGCTCCGTGGCGAACCTCACGCATGCCGACGGCGAGGAGTTCTTGCGGCTCGCGCCAAAGATACCGATCAGGACCGAGATCGAGACGTTCGATCTGATCCAGGCCAACGAAGCGCTGTCGCGACTGCGGGCCGGCGATGTCCGGGGCGCCGCTGTGCTGTCGATCTCCGGCTAAGCGCCGGCTTTTCTCTTGTCGTCCAGGAACTGCTGGTAGAGGCGGTACGCCTCCAGCTTGCGGCTGTCGACGATCTTGGTATATCCCTGCAGGGTGTTCAGGTTCGCGTGGCCCAAAACCTCCTGGACCAGGCGCACGTCGCCGCCGGTCACCTCGAGCAGCGTCGTGGCGGCGGTGTGGCGCGCCACGTGCGGGGACTTGAAGGACCACGCGCCCAGCTGCTTGCGGATCTGGGTCACGATGTATCGCGCTCCGGTCGCGGTGAGCCGCCGTCGCCGGTCGTCCGCCGCCGACCGGTCGAAGTTGACGAACAGCGCCATGCACGCGTCCTCGCGCAGCGACAGGTATTCCTCGAGTGCGGCGCGCGCATCCGCGGTCAGGTAGACGGAGCGCTGCTTCGACCCTTTTCCGGTCACCACCAGCCGGTTGCCGGACCGCGGGAAGTCGGTGCGGTCGAGCGCCAGCGCCTCCGAGATGCGGCACCCAGTGCTGACCAGGAACTGGACCATCGCGCGGTCGCGCTTTTCGTGGATCGATTCGTGCGGCAGCGCGGCGAGCAGTCGCGTGAGCTCATCAGGGTCGATCGGTTTGGGCAGACGCTGCTCGACTTTGGGCAACGTGATGCCGTTGGACAGGTCCTTCTCGATGAGGTTCTCCTTGGCCAGCCAGCGCAGCCAGGACCGAATCGCGACCAGCGCGCGGGCGCGGGAGGCCGGGCTCTTCAGCTTCGCGGCCAGGTGTCGCTGGAAAGCGCGCAGGTCTTCGTGGCCGAGATCCTCGAGCTGCAGCGAATGGCCGTGCGCCGTCAGAAAACCGATCAGCCTGCGGATTTCTGCGTCGTATGCCCGGACCGTGTTCGGACTGCGGTTGGCTTCGAGTTGAAGCCAGCCGAGATATTCGGTGGCGGCGGCCTTCAGGTCGAGTGGCATGTCGAGGCCGACTGCATGTTGCCATAATCGAAAGCAAGTGGGGGCTCTTCGCGTCATGAGTCCCAGCGGCGAGCTGGAACTCCCAAGCGACGACTTCGGCTTCGATCCAGAATTCACCGATCGGGTTCAGGGCATTGCGCTCTGGTTTTACCGAAACTATTGGCGGGTCGAGACCGAAGGCGTGCTCAACGTGCCCGCGCGCGGGCGCGCGCTGCTGGTCGCGAACCATGCCGGCATCGTCCCCTACGACGGGGCGATGATCCGCACCGCGATCGTGGCCGAGCACCCGGTTCCGCGGCACGCGCGGATGTTGGTGGTGGATTGGGCTTTCGCCATGCCTTTCACCAACATGCTGCTGACCAAGACCGGCAACGTCCTCGCACATCCTGACAATGCGACGACGCTGCTCGAGCGCGATGAGCTGGTCGGGGTCTTTCCGGAAGGCGTGAAGGGCGCCGCCAAGCAATACCGCGACCGATATCGGGTTCGCCGCCTGGGACGCGGCGGTTTCGTGCAGGTCGCGCTCCGCACGGGCGCCCCGATCATCCCGGTGGCCGTGGTCGGGTCGGAGGAGCTCCACCCGGTCCTGGCGGACATCAGGCCGCTCGCGCGATTGCTTGGGCTTCCTACAGTGCCGCTGACGCCGACCTTTCCCTGGTTCGGTCTCGCGGGACTGATCCCGCTGCCGTCGAAATGGTTCATCGCCTTCGGCAAGCCGATCGACGTGGCGCATTACGGCCCCGAGGCCGCCAACGACCCGCGCCTCGTGCTCGAGCTGAGCGAGCAGGTGCGCGAATGGATACAGGGCACGCTCCACCGGCTCTTGCCGCGACGACGGACCGTGTTCTTCTAGTGCGCGCCATGTCCATGACGCATGGTTTGCGGGGTGGCGCTGTTAGCCCTTCTTCGATGATCAACCGATCGCTCGCGATCGTCGCTGCACTGCTTGCGGCAGCCGCTTGCGGAGGATCCGGAAGCACTGCTGGCTCAACGGGACCTACGGCCTCGAGCGTGGCCGTGCAGCCGGCAGACCTGCCCGCCGGCATGGTGAGGTGCGACCTGTCCGGCGACATCGACAGCTTCCTGGCCAAAGAGAAGAGCCAGGACCAGAACACGTACACGTCCACCAGCACCGACTGGACCGCGCTCAAGAGCGGCGGTGCGACGGCTGCATCCACGGCCTTTTACGCCGACAACGCCGCGCACTGCACAGCGATCAAGAGCAGCGGATATGCCATCGGCACGGCGAGCTACAAGCTCGCAGTCAACTTCGTGACGCAGTTCAAGGACGAGCAGAGCGCGACCAATGCGTATGCGAACGACTCGATCTTCGGTTTCAAGACGACGGAGCTGCGGACCGGAGGCCTGGGCCTCGTCGAGGGGACGGCCACGGGACTCACGGCCAACTCACTCGTGATCAGCGCACCGATATCGAACCAGTACTTCTACATCGCGATGTGGCAGAACAAGACGTTCGTGGTCATCCTCGCGATCCTCAATGTGGATGCGACCGCCAGCAAGAAGGTCGCCACCCAGGAGAACGGCCGGATCAAATAGCGCCTTACGTGGCAACCCCTTCTGGTTGCCTCTCATATACTTGCCGGGCCGATCGCAAACGCCCGCAACGTCCCAATACGCACTCGGCGCCGGCGGGGGCCTTCGCCCCTCCTTCGCACAGCGCTCGCTTTGGCGCTTGTCGTGACCTGCTGCCTCGCCGTGATCGGCGTCATGGCGCTGATGCGACCGTCGGGTGCGACAGCAGGCGTCCTCAGCTTGCCGCCCACGCCCAAGGCGGCCGCCTCGATCCAGCTGCCGGTCGCGGGCATCGACACCGGAGCTTGCATCAGCTACTCGGCGGCAGGCACGCAGCCTGGCAAGACGGTCTTCATCGATGCGGGTCATGGCGGTCTCGACCCGGGCGTGGTGGGTTCGGCCGGCGGCAAGCAGGTCCTCGAGAAGGACGCCACCCTGGCCGTGGCGACCCGCCTCAGCGCCCTGCTTCGCGCGGACGGCTACGGCGTCGTGATGGCGCGGACGCAGGATTCGTCGGTCACCAAGCTGGCCGCGTCCGATTCCATCACCGGCGCTCTCACCAATTCGGCGGAGCACCGAGACCTCGTGACCCGTGTCGCGTGCGCGAACGCCTCCAACGCGTCGGTGCTCGTGTCGATCCATTTCGACGGGTTCAGCGATCCGAGCGTCGGCGGGACCGAGACCTTCTACGACTCAGTGCGGCCGTTCGCGGCGTCCAGCAAGCGGCTCGCGGCCGACCTGCAGGCGGGCCTCGTCGCGGGGCTTGGAACCTCAGACCGAGGCGTCTGGACGGACGACCAGCTCGCCGCCCCGGCGCTGACTTCTTCTGGCGACTCGTACGGCCACCTCATAGTGCTCGGCCCGGCGTCGGCCGGATGGGTGGACGCCCCGAGCCAGATGCCGGGAGCGCTGGTCGAGCCGCTCTTCATGACCAACCCGACCGAAGCGCAGATCGCGAGCGACCCGGGCGGCCAGCAGCGCATCGCCCAGGCGATGGAAGCGGGCCTGGTCAAGTTCTTCAGCGGCGCGTAGCAAGGCGCGATGGTGCGCCTGGCAAGAATCGAACTTGCTGCCTCTTGCTCCGCAGGCAAGCGCTCTATCCGGTGAGCTACAGGCGCGCGAACCGTTCAGTTTAGGCGAGCGTCGACGGCCGCCGTCGCGGACTTGAAGGTCGCCGCATCGAGATTGCTGACCACGACGAGCGCCACGAAGACCGACCGGTGCCAGCACGCCAGTTGCACAGGCGACCGGTCGTACGTGAACGAGCTGAGACCAAGGCCCGTGGCCGTGCCTCGCGTGACGCCGGGGACGACCTCGGCGACGGGCGGCGGGATGAAGCCGAAAACCCCGGATTGCCAGGCCCGGTCCGCCTGTCCTGGGTCCGCGAAGACAGCAACCATGCTGGTCATGGCCTTCACGCTGCCGGTCGCACCCAGCTCTGCCTTGCACGCTGCTGGATCGGCCGCGAACACCGATATGGCGCCGGCCTCCGCGCCTTCGGCACGGAGCTCCTGCCATTGGGTCGAGGCGCGCGCCGCGACGCTGGCATCAGCGCTGGCCA
>JBAUTF010000037.1:0-6561 GCA_049582065.1 Candidatus Dormiibacterota bacterium
CGCGGGGGTAAGGCCACGCTCTGCGATCCGCGCGACGAGCGCGTCAAGGTCGTCCACAAAGACGAGGTGCCTCGTGTGCCCAGCGTGCTCGGGCCGCTGCTCGATGAAGACGTACCGGTGCTCGGCGAGCTCCCACACCGCCTCGATTTCGGTGGGGAGGAATGACGGCGGCGCGCCGAAGAGCCGCTCATACCACTCCACGGCCGCAGCGTAGCTGGTGACCGGAATCCCGGCGAACAAATCCATCGGCCTGTCCGCGGATTCTAGGCGCCGTGCGTGCGTCGAGTTAGGACGCTGCGTAGCCACCAATTGCAGCGCAGCAAACTCAGACCGCCCCACGACACGCACCGAATACAGGGCAACAGGTCCCGGGCTGTTTAGGACCTTCGGCCCGTGTGCTGGCGGCGAGGGTGGCAAAGCATGGAGGGCGGAAATTTGCTATCGGGGGTCAGGCCGAGATGATGCGCATCGGGAGATACGAGGAAATGGCTGAAGCGGCCGCTAACCGGTACCGCTCGGGAATCGATCTCTACTGGCTTCCGTTGGGTGCAGGCGGGAACTTCGTGCGCCTCAATGGACGTGTCTATGAGGCGATCGAGGCGACCTTGCAGCGACGCCCGAAGTACGACCTCTATCACTCAGGCCTAGAGGTTTTCGTCCCTGAAGAACGCTACACGATCGAGCAGACCCCGGCGAGCGCTCACGGCGAGCAGCGAGGTGTGGTGGGCATTGGACCCATCGGGGCGAAATGGCTAGGCGCCCGCGTCCACATATTTCGCTACGAGCTGCGTCGCTGGCGCAACGGCGTGATTCCAGATATCAATGAGGCCGTCGGGAGCCCTCTACGGCTGAGCGACGACCCTGCTCAAGCCCGACGAGTTCTCGAGCTCGCTCCGGAGGCGCCGTTCCTGGTCTGGGGCCGCGACGAGCTTCGCGTTCGCGACATGTGGAACTCCAACTCACAGATCTCCTGGCTGCTTGCGCGCGCTGGGATCGACGTCGACTCGATCAAACCCCCGACAGGCGGACGTGCTCCCGGCTGGCGCGCAGGGTTGGTTGCGGCTGGTCAGCATTTCGCTTGGCGTTCAGAAACCTCAGCCGCAATCCCCGAAGGGAGGACCACATGGCAAAGGCCGTAATCGAAAACGTCTTCGATGTCTACCACCCGCTGCCTCGGCCCTGACCTGCGGATCCGACAGCATGTCGACCGAGCATTGGATTTTCGAAGCCAGCTGACGCACGGTCCCGGGGGCCGTGCGCGTGCTGATGTATCGGCTGTGCGATAGCGGTGAGCGAGTTCAATTGACGTTCGAAATCCACTTGGACGGGGCTGCCGCCACTTAGGTCCGAGAAAATCTGTGACCTCCCTGTGACCCCCGCGCGCCAGACGGAGCAGGCGAAGACCTCGATTTGAATACAATTTTTGGTCGGAGGACCGGGATTTGAACCCGGGGCCTCACGGTCCCGAACCGTGTCGCTGGCATGTCCTCCGGTGTCCGACAGACTCCCGAGTCGTCCTCGCGAATACGTCGACCAGGCCGGTGTCTTTTGGTGACCCCCTAGAGCCGTCCGGTGCCGGGAATGCGTGATCCAGCTGTGATCCAGCGGGGATGCTCGCGGCCCTGCCAGCTGCTCAGGGATTCGATAGATGAGCGAGGCTAAGTGGTCAGCTGTGGACCGTGGAGCCGTGTTCTAGCTCTTCCTTATCAAGGAAGTGCTGTTGGACCAATCCCCAATCGGTGCTGCGCTGAGATCGAATGCAGAGGCGACTGGTAGTGAGACGTTTTGCAGTGGGACGAGTAGACCCCGGAGCCGCTCGAGAGCCGCTCGAAGCTCAGGACGGCCGGCGGAACTCAGCGCCTGGTCCCATACCTGGTGAGGACCACGCCATCGGGAAACGTCCGGGTCTCCACCAGGTTCAGGTTCACCCAGTTGTCCAGGGCCGTGAAGAACGGCGTGCCGCCGCCCACCAGGACCGGGTGGGTGACGATCGCGTACTCGTCGATCAGCCCGGCCCGCATGGCCGCCGCGGCGAGGGTGGCGCCGCCGACGTCCATGGGACCGCCATCCTCAGTCTTGAGCCGGGTGATCTCGGTGACAGCGTCGCCGGTGACCAGGCGGGCGTTCCAGTCGACCGCGCTGGTCGTCGAGGAGAACACCACCTTCGGCATGTCCCGCCAGCGGCGGGCGAACTCGATCTGCGCCGGTGTGGCGCCAGGCTGCTGGTCGGCGGTCGGCCAGTGGGAGCTCATCGTCTCCCACAGTTTGCGCCCGTACAGCGCCAGGCCCGTCGCCCCCACCCGGTCGGACCACCACTGGAACAGCTCGTCGCTCGGCACGCTCCAGCCGAGGTCGTCGCCGGACGCGGCGATGTAGCCGTCCACGCTCAGGTTCATGCCAAAGGTCAGTTTCCGCATGGCGTCAGCCTACCGTGAGTCTTCCATCGCGGCCTAGCTGCCGGTCGCTAGGTTCGCCGCCTTGGCCGGCATCCCCGAACGGAGTTACCGCATGGGCAAAGCGTGGTCGCTCATGCGCTCGACGAACGGATCGCCAACAACCTTAATGACATAGCGAGCCCACGGCTGGTTCGCGGCAGTCTTCTCGATGAATGTTGTTGCGACTCGCCCTGGCTGATCCGTCTCGGGAGGCAGCACAAAAGTTAAAGTGTGGTGCGCGCCTTGTATGACTACGCCGGTGGTCCCGCCGGAACACGGCTCACCGATAGATCGCCCGAACTCGAACCAGGTTTCGTAGTGCATGGGCAGCGTGGCTGAGACGGGCACTGATACTAGGAAACGGTCTGGATGATCTGACAACATCACGGACACCTCAAGGCTCGCACTCGTCTCCACCAGAGGTGTCCCTGGGATGCATCCTCCCTGTCGAGCCTGACAGGTGGCCGCTTCGAGGAGGCGCTAACAAACGATACTCCCGCCATCTCACTTGCGATACCTAATCAACAGACAGTGCGCCGATCACGCCGGTTGAATCGCCAAGAAGCTCACCGCCTCTGGAAATTGTGATCCAGCTGTGATCCATCGCCATCGCTGCATGAGCCGTGACGCCGGGATCGTATTCGGATTTTGGTCGGGGGCCCGGGATTTGAACCCGGGGCCTCACGGTCCCGAACCGCATTAGCCCTTGGATCGCGGTGAGTCGCCAGAGGCCATTTGAGTTCACCGTGTCCGCGCCTTCAGTCCGCCGAGTGCCGCAACGTGCCGCCGGATAGCACCCGGGTTGCTACACGCGTTGCTACACGAGACTTTGTCCCAGTTGGACGTTTCTGTTGTAAGTCGGGCGGGTGCATCAGCGCAGGAATAGAGAAGTCGAAGGTCATCACACCGCGACAGTCAACACATAATGCGAGGCAATGACGATCCTCGATGCAATCGGCAAGACGCCACTCGTTCGCCTCAAGGTTCTCCCAAACAAGGCTGGCGCAGAAGTTTGGGTAAAGTGGGAAAGCGCGAACCCGACCGGCAGCATGAAAGACCGGATGGCCCGACACATGATCGAAGGCGCTGAAGCTCGGGGTGAACTGCGACCCGGTATGACTGTAGTCGAGTTTACGGGGGGCAGTACTGGGAGCTCCCTTGCGCTCGTCTGAGCTGTAAAGGGCTACCGCGCTACAGGTGGTGCGGCAAGTGGTCGCGGATGATCGGGTTTACGGCCTCGAGCGCCTTCAGAACGGAGGGCACCGTGTCCGCCAACTCGCGGATGACCGATAACGCGCCGCGCACTCGCCCGCGCATTTTGCCGCGCTGCTCAGCAGGTAGCGCCCCAACCTCAGCGAGAACAGCGACCGCATCCAACGCATCCTCGCGCTCGGCTTCCGCGGCCTCGTTCGCCGACTTGATCGCGTCAGCCACTTGCCGCAGCGCATCAGCGAGCTGGGCCTCACCGCGGCGATCTACCTGCTCGATGCTCGCCTCAGCGTGCTGGATCAGATCCGAGATGTTGAGCTGGCCGACCTGACCGTGGATGGTCACGTTAATCGGATGCGGGCGAGCCGGCGCCGCCGGCGGTGGCGGTGCCGGCACACCGTGCTGCGCGGGCGGCTCATAGAGCGCGAGGCGTCCCTTGATGTCCACCAGCTTTTTGATGTCCCGCGCAAGTCGTAGGCGAGATCACGAATGCGATCCATTGCGCTGTGCGGGCCGCCGAACCCGCCGATAAAGACGCCCTCGAACTCCCTACGTAGCGCGCTGGAGGTGAAGGCGCGCTCTAGGTACGTTGCGCTGTAGTTGTGCCACGCCGAGTGCTGCGCGCTCAACTCGTCAATGCCGCCGGCCGGAAGCACGTGCGCATCGATTGGCGCCAGCAGCTCGCGGCCTTTTGCGATTTGGTCATCGAGCGCGGCGGCTACTTCGGCCAGGGGCTTCCGTAGGTACGCCGGCTCGTCCTCATCGCCGGCGCCGCCCGAGCTCGTCTTGCGCCGTGGCACAGCACCATGTTGTCACCCACCTTCGCTGCGGTGGAACCTGCCCTCCAAAGTTGCGCCCAAACTGGCGCGCTTTAGGGCAACCCTGCGCTAACGTGCGCCTCGTTCGTATTCAGAACGGGGGCGGTATGGTCGGGGGCCTGGGATTTGCGGTACCACCTGTGCTCGAACCGCGTCTTCCACGTGAGAGTGCTGTCATGGCCGGACACAGCCACCAGTAGTGGCCCTCTGGCGGTAATCGCCTCTACCACCCGGGTGATGTCCGACTCGCCGATTGGTCGCCATGGCCAATTCGGATTCCCGGTCACCGCTTGGCGAAGCAGCGGCGTTCCGATTGCCTGGACAGGAAGATGAAGACCACCGACCACAGCTTTGATGGGTAGGTCGACGGTCACGCTGAGTAGTCCCGCCATCAAGAAGACCGCAAGCCATGCTGCTGTCAAGAAGGTGGGTTGGGCTAACGCCTCCGTCCCGAGAGCAGTGACAGCAGGTCGAGAAACAAATTGAAGATGTCGAGGTAGACCGAGACCGCGAGCATGATCGCCTGGCCTTCGGTGGCTCCCTGCGTCCTGGCCACGCGATTCAGGTCGAAGACCAGGAATGCGGTGAACAAGATCGCCGACACCGCCGAAATCGCAGTTTGGAGCCAAGGGACTTGCACGAAAAGGCCGATGACTGAGGCGACGATCACGATGAGCAGCGCCGCCAGCAGGTAGCCACCGAAGCCGCTCAGGTCTCGGCGGGTCGTGTAGCCTGCCGCGCCGGCGACAAGGGTCGCGACCGCTGTGGCGGCGGCCGCCTGGAAGACGATGAACCCCAATCCGCTGCTGACATACAGTTCCAGGACCTGGCCGAGGACGACGCCCTCGAGGATGGCGAATACGCCCAGTAGGACGAGGTTGATCGGCGCGACTTCGCGCACGCCCCGGAGTACCAGGAGCGTGATGAAGCCCCCGATCAATGCGACCCAGAAGCCGAGTTGACCCAGCGCAGGTCCGACAAAGGCTCCCAGCGCGGTGAATGCTGATGCGACGCCGAGCAGACCAATGACTCTCGAGAGCGTGGTCTGGTCAGGCGCGGAGTTGACGTACTGCTCAAAGCTCACTGACGGACCTCCCCCTAAACCCGCACAAGGGATGGCGCGCCCTTCATGCGGGCGCGCCACTTGGACGTTGACTGTCACGCGTGCGTCGGCCGCATCGCGGTCGCAACGGCCTTGACGTCCCGGTGGAACTGGTGGATGCGGTGGGCGGCGACCAACCGAGTGACCCCCGCCAGGATGGCGTAGAAGCCGATCACCCACAGAATGGCCAGCATGCCGGCTCCCGGCCGGAACGCGACCACGATTCCGAATACCACCGACAGCGCGCCGGCGAGTCCCAGCCACACTGCGCCGGGGAGCGTGCCCCGCATATCGAGCGCGGCCACGATCTCGAAGACGCCGATGACGAACGCCCAGGCGGCCACCAGGTAGACCAGGGTCAGGTCGGTGATCCCCGGGTGCAGGTATGTGATCATCCCGATGATCACACCGGCCGCCCCAGCGGCGACGTACGGCACCCAAACGGTGCTCCGGTGCGCCAGCAGGTAGAGGCCTGCCCCGATGGCAAACGTCCCGTACACGAACGCGAAGGCGCCGAAGAGCAGGGTCAATGAGAGCAGCGAAATTCCAGGCCAGAGCAGAACCGTGGCCCCAAAAACGATCGAAGCGACCCCTGCAACCGCCAGCAAACGAGACATCCGAGTCAGAGCCTTGGCCATGTCAAATTCTCCTTTTGAATCCGAATTTCCGGAACCTCCCGACGCGTCCGCAAGGCGGGTCGCCCTGGCGCCTTGGGCCTCCTCACCTTTTGGTCGGTCTTCGGTTCCATGCCCACACTCTGGCACACTTCTGATAATATTGTCAACTATGAACTCATTCATCAGTATCGACGGGAGTATCGCAATGCGAGAAAGCGGCGTAAGCTCGGCGCTCGACAAGCCGTTGGCCACGCCCCCCCGCACCCAACCCTCCGACCGCCAGGCTCGCCGCCGCGGGCAGACGCGCGCCAGGCTCGTCCGGGCGGCGGCCGCCCTCTTCGCGCGCCAGGGTGCGGACAACACGCGGATCAACGAGATCA
>JBAUTF010000038.1:0-1828 GCA_049582065.1 Candidatus Dormiibacterota bacterium
CTCAAATAGAGCGAGCGCAAAGTTCTGCGTCTAGTGCGCGGCTGCGCTCGGAGCCGTCCCCATGGTGGCAAGGCCTTCGGGAGCAGCTCAAGCGGCACGACCTGAAAAGGACATCATCGCCCTCGGCGCACCACTCGAACCTCACGACGTACCCGATGGAGAGCGTAAGACGTCACCGCGCTGTTCGCGGACATCAAGGGCTCGACCGAGCTGATGCGCGATCTCGATCCCGAGGAGGCGCGCGCAATCGTCGACCCAGTGCTGCACCTGATGATGGAGGCAGTGCATCGCTACGGCGGCTACGTTGCGCAATCGACCGGCTGAGCAGACCGATTTTTTGTACCAGGCGGAGTGAGAGAGTTTATATGGCATTCGCACCGTTCAAAGTCGAGTTTTCTCCCGGTCGAATTGCGAGCGGCGCCGGCGGCCGATAGCCGAGCGCGGAATGAGGTCTGCGGGTATTGTACTCAAAGCGCCAGCTCTCGATCACGATCTGCGCCTCCTTAAGTGAATAGAAGATCTCTCCGTTCAAGCATTCGTCCCTCAGCCGTCCGTTGAAGCTTTCGCAATAGCCGTTCTCCCAGGGACTTCCCGGCTCGATGTAGAGGGTTAAACAGCCGACCTGCGCGAGCCATTGCCGCAACTCCTTCGCCACGAACTCCGGCCCGTTGTCCGAGCGAATATGCTCCGGCACGCCACGCTCCTTCATTACCTCCGCTAAGGTCTCGATCACCTCGTATCTCCCCAAGCGCCGTGCCACGCGGATGGCAAGACACTCGCGGCTGAACTCGTCCAGCAACGTGAGCAAGCGAAGGCTTCTGCCGTCGTGGGTCATCGCGGTCACGAAGTCGTAGCTCCAGAGATGATTGATATGCTCCGGCCGAAGCCGCACGCGCGAGCCATCGTTGAGCCACAGTCTTCCGCGCGGGCGCTGCTTGTGTGGCACTTTCAGCCCTTCCCGCCGCCAGATCCGCTGCACCCGGTCCTTGCCCACCTTGAACCCGGCCTGGTTCAACAGTGCCGTTATCCGCCGATAGCCGTAGCGTCCGTAGTGGCTGGCCAGGGCGACGATCGCCACGGTCAGCGCGTCTTCGTCGATGCGCCGAATCGGCGTGTAGCGCTGCGTGCCGCGGCATTGGCCGAGCAACCGGCAAGCCCACCGCTCGCTCACCCCATACTTTGCGCGCGCCTTCTCCACCGCGCCCCGGCGCCGCTCGGGGCTTAGAAGTTTCCCTCGGCGACGTCCTTAAGGATCTGCTTCTCCAGGGAGAGCTCTGCCACCAGGCGCTTGAGCTTCAGGTTCTCCTTCTCGAGCTCCTTAAGCCGCTTGGCCTGGTCGAGCTTGAGCCCGCCGTACTCCTTGCGCCACCGATAGTAGCTCTGGTCGGTGATCCCGGCGTCGCGGCACGCCTGCGGCGTGGCCTTGCCGTTGGCGACCGCCACCTCGATCTGCCTCAGCAGACTGACGATCTGTTCCGGCTTGTACTTCTTGGTCGGCATACCAGCGGTCCTCCTGCGCGTGATTCTCTATCACGTCCGCTGGTACAAAAATCCCCGGCCACGTCACGACTATGCTGTTGACATTCACCGTGTATGAGCCAGGCGTGAACGCCCCCTCGAGACGGATCGTTTCGTCCACCAGCTTCGCGATCATCGTGCACACCTTTGCCTTGGTGTGGCCGGTCGTGATCGTTACCGTGACCACTTGACCGTCCCTATGCTGCTCGACGGCGCCGAGGAACGTGCATCCGTCGAGCAAAACTCCGTGAACATGCACAAAGATCCGGGGAGGGGTCGACCGCACGACCTGCACCTCGATACGCTGGAC
>JBAUTF010000039.1:0-16868 GCA_049582065.1 Candidatus Dormiibacterota bacterium
CCTCGCCTCCTCGAGCATTGCGCTGCTGACCTCGGCAGGGATCTTCGTGAACGGAGACCAGGCGTCCTTCGACCTCGATCACGAAAGGTCGCACCCGGAATGGGGCGACCCGAGCTGGCGCGCGATCCCCGCTTCGTCGATGGCGGCCGACCTCGGCGTCGCGCACCTGCATATAAATGACGAGGACCTGCTGGCCGACCCGGAGATCGCCCTTCCGATGCACCTCCTGGATGAGCTCGCGGGCGAAGGGCTGGTCGGTCGCGCAGTCTCCAGCCACGTGGCGGTGATGGGATTCCAGGACAAGCGCCTGGAGGAGTGGCGGCGTGTCACTGCCCCCGAGATCGTGGCGCATCTTCGCGACCAGGCCACCGACGGGTTGATCCTCGCTCCCGCTTGACCCGACTGCTGCATGAACGTGCCCGTGCTGGCACGCTGGATCGAAGCGGCGGGGATCCCCACTGTCGTCGTCACGATGATGCCGGCCCTGGCCGAGGAGCGCCGCGCGCCTCGCATCGTCGGGGTCGAGTTCCCTTTCGGGCACGCGTTCGGCATGCCCCGGGACAAAGGGATGCAGCGTCGGACCCTGGAGCTTGCGCTCCGCGTCCTGGCCGGCGCGCCTTCGTTCGGCACGCGGGTGGACCTGGATGTCGAGTGGCCGGTCCCCGTGCGCGAGGCCTACCGAGCCTGGCAGCCGAAAGAGCCGAGCCCGATCGTCAAGAAGATGCTGGAGTCGCGCAGCTCCTAGCTCTTGTTCTCCCCATCCGGCGGCGCCTGGGGCGCGGGCTCCAGCTTGATCGAGGCCGAGTTGATGCAGTAGCGCAGCCCGGTCGGCTTGGGCCCGTCGTCGAAGACGTGTCCCAGGTGGCCTCCGCAGCTCGCGCACGTCACCTCGGTCCGGACCATGAAGTGGCTGTCGTCGACGTCTTCAGCGACGGCAGCGCCCTCAGCCGGAGCGTAGAAGCTTGGCCAGCCGCAGTGCGCGTCGAACTTGGTGTCCGACTCGAAGAGCTTGGCGCCGCAGCCGGCGCAGAGGTAAACGCCTGGCGTCTTGGTGTCCCAGTACTCCCCGGTGAACGGCCGCTCGGTCCCTTTCTCGCGCAGCACGTGGAACTGCATCGGGGTCAGGTCACGCTTCCATTCGGTCTCGGTCTTCTGCACTGTCGGGCTCTTCTTCACGCTTTTACTCTGCCACGAAACCCGATCCGCGTAACCTGAACCGCATGACGCACCCACTTCGTTTCGGGCTGAAGCTTTCCGGCCAGGACTGCACCATCGAGCAACTGCGCGCCGTCTGGCGCATCGCCGACGAGGGCGGATTCGACCACGTATGGGACTTCGATCACCTGGCGTCGATCGGCGACGGAGGTCCCGACCGGACCATCTACGAAGGTTGGACTCTTCAGGCGGCGATGGCGGAAGCCACCAAGCGGGTGCGGATCGGGTGCCTTGTCACCGGCAACACGTACCGCAACCCAGCGCTGCTGGCCAAGACCGCGGTCACCGTCGACCATCTGTCCGGCGGGCGGCTCGAGTTCGGGATCGGCGCGGCGTGGGCCGAGATCGAGCACCAGATGTACGGCATCGAAGGTCTAGACCATCGCGTGGGCCGGCTCAGCGAGTCGCTGCAGATCATCCAGTCGCTGTGGACCGAGGAGCGCACCAACTACGAAGGCCGCTACTACCACATGACGGACGCGATCGCCAACCCGAAACCGCTGCAGAAGCCACACCCGCCGATCTGGATCGGTGCTTCGGGCCCGAACACTTTGCGCCTGGTTGCGCGACATGGCGACGTGTGGAACATCTCGGGGGGTGACCCGGACCGCGTGAAGGAGCTCACCGCCATGCTCGACGAGGCCTGCGGCGCCGTCGGGCGCGATCCCGCGGAGATCCGCCATTCGCTTCAGTTCGGATGGGACGGCAAAGACCCAGGCAAGCTGCTCGAGTTGTCCGGCAGGCATCTCGAGCTAGGTGTCACCGAGCAGGTGATCTACCTGCGCGGCGGAGAGCCTGTTGCCCTGGCCGCCAGGATGGCGGAGCTGCTGCCGGAGCTGCGCAAGCTCGAGCCGGCCGCCAGCGGTAAGCGACAATGACTGCGAAGATCAGCCCGTCAGCAGGGAGGTAGCCATGGCCGACAGCGTTTATCGGGTGACCGAGCTGGTGGGGACCAGCACCCAGTCCTGGGAAGCGGCAGCCAAAGCTGCCGTCGAGACAGCGTCCAAGACGCTTCGTGACCTCCGCGTCGCGGAGGTGGTGAGGCAGGACGTGACCATCAGCGACAACGGCAAGGTCGCCACGTATCGGGTGCGCCTCAACGTCTCATTCAAGTACGAACCGGAGACCCCCAAGCGCCGACCGGCGGCCCGCCGCCGCTAAACCCTTCTAGCGTGGCAGGGGCGGCCGGGCGTTTCCCGGCCGCAACTTTGTTTTCTCTACTGCCAATGGTGGCGGGTGATGATTATTTCGAAAATCCCATCCGCATACCCGAATGGGAGCAGCGCCCTCCTACCCTAGGGTGCTGTCGCGGCCTGGACCTGGCAGCCGGCCGCTTTCATCTCCTCGATCGCCTGAAGTCCCGTAGCCTCGGTCACGGCGGCGCAGAGGTTGACCAGAATGCGCACCTGGAACGCGTTCTTGCGGGCGTCCAGCGCGGTCGCGCGCACGCAGTAGTCGGTGGCGATCCCGCAGATGTCGATATGGTCGATCCGCTGCTCCTTCAAGACGTCCAGGAGTGAGTGGCCGCGCGCGTCGACACCCTCGAACGCCGAGTAGGCGGCCGCATGCTGCCCTTTGCTGACGACGGCCTGGACGAGCTTCTCGCGCACCAGGTTCTGAATCGGCGCCACGAAGGCGGCGCCGGGTGTCCCCATGACGCAGTGAGGTGGCCAGGTGTTGACGAAGTCGGGGGTGGCGGAGAAGTGGTCCTGCGGGTCTTCGTGGTAATCGCGAGATGCGACGACGAACTGATACTCGGTCTTGAAGTGCCTGATGTGCCGCGCCACCTGGGCCGCCACCTGAAGGCCGTTCGGGACGGGCAGGCTTCCCTCCTGCACGAAATCGCTCTGGAGATCAACGGCCAGCAGCGCGTTTCTCATCCTGCCTCCTTCCGCCTCGTTTGACCAGCCTAACTAGACTGGCTCAATGGCCTCCGTGATAGTAGCGGGCGCGCGCACTCCTTTTGGCAAGTTCGGCGGAGCGTTCAAGGATGTCCCGGCCAAGACCCTGGGCGCCCACGCCATCCGCGAAGCCCTGGCCCGGGCCGGAGTCAAAGGCTCAGAGGTCGACTACGTGATCATGGGCCAGGTCCTGCAGGCCGGCGCTGGGCAGATCACCGCCCGCCAGGCCGCCATCGAAGCCGGCATCCCGCAGGAGGTGCCGGCCATCACCATCAACAAGGTCTGCCTTTCAGGCATCAACGCGATCGCGCTTGCGGACCAGCTGATTCGGGCCGGCGAGGTCGATATCGTGGTCGCCGGCGGGATGGAGTCGATGTCCGAGGCACCATACCTCGTGCCGAAGGCGCGCTTTGGGGCTCGCATGGGCGACGTGCAGATGGTTGACTCGATGGTGCACGACGGCCTGTGGTCTACCTTCACCGCGCAGCACATGGGCGACAGCTCGGACGAGGTTAACCGCGAGCTGGAGATCAGCCGCGAGGACCAGGACGCATGGGCCGCCCGCTCCCACCAGCGCGCACAGAGCGCATGGGACGCCGGAACGCTGAGAGACGAGGTGGTCGTGGTAGCCCTGCCTCAAAAACGGGGCGACGCGGTGAAGGTCGAGCGTGACGAGGGCGTGCGTCCCGGGACGACGGCCGAGTCGCTGGGCAAGCTGCAGCCCGCGTTCAAGAAGGACGGCACGATCACCGCGGGCAATGCTTCGCAGATCTCAGATGGCGCTGCGGCCGTCGTGGTGATGTCCCGAGAGCGCGCGCGAAAGCTGGGAATCGAGCCGCTCGTAGATATCGTCGCGCACGGCATGAGCGCCGACCGCTACTCGTGGCTGCACACGGTACCCGCCCTGGCCTTGAGCAACGCTCTGAAGAAGGCCGGTCTCGAGGTTGGCGACCTCGACCTGGTGGAGATCAACGAGGCTTTCGCCGCCGTAGCACTCAACGCGACGCGGATGCTGCGAATCGACGAGGCGCGAGTCAATGTGAACGGCGGTGCGGTCGCGCTGGGGCATCCGATCGGCGCCAGCGGCGCACGGCTGGTGCTCACGGTCGCCCTTGAGCTGAAGCGGCGCGGGCTGACCACCGGGGCGGCGGCGCTTTGCGGTGGCGGCGGACAGGGCGATGCGTTGATCGTGCGACGACCACGGCAGTGACCACCCGTAAGGTCGCTCCTTACGGGTCCTGGGCTTCGCCCATCACACCCGACCTTCTCTTGAAAGGCACGGTGCACATGCGCAACCAGATGGTGCGCTGGGACGGCGGGGATCTCTACTGGTCGGAGCTGCGGCCGCACGAAGGCGGACGTATCGTGGTCTGCCGCCGTAATCCCGACGGCACTCTCGCGGATGTGACTCCGCCGGGCTACAACGCTCGCACGCGAGTACACGAATACGGTGGCGGCCACTTCGCCGTGAGCGGCGGCTCGGTTTGGTTCACCAATTACGACGACCAGCGTCTGTACCGCCAGGATTCCGGTGGCGACCCGCGGCCAATCACGCCCGCCGGCGGCATCCGCCATGCGGACATGGTCGTCGACCGCAAGCGGCAGCTCGTGTTCGCCGTGCGTGAGGACCACACGACGGGCCGTCCGGAAGCTGTCAACTCGATGGTGGCGATGGACGCGGACGGCAAGCGCGAAGCATTGACCGTGGCTTCAGGCAACGATTTCTATTCTTCGCCCAAGCTGAGCCCAGACGGCAACCGTCTCGCGTGGATCACGTGGAACCATCCGAACATGCCGTGGGACGGCTGCGAGCTTTGGATTGGGGAGCTCGATCGAGGCGGGCAGGTGACTTCGTCGCGCAAGATCGCCGGCGGCCTGAGTGAGTCCATCGTGCAACCCGAATGGTCGCCGTCTGGCGAGCTCTATTTCGTGTCCGACCGCAGTGACTGGTGGAACCTTTACCGCGCGCGCGGCGAGGGCGACGAGCCGGTCTGCAGGCGCGACGCGGAGTTTGCCGCGCCGCAGTGGACGTTCGGGATGCGCTTCTACGACTTCAGCGGTGACAAGCAGCTTGCCTTTCTTTCATCCGACGATCACGGTGCGAGGCTCGGGCGCCTCGATTTAGTCCATGGGGAGGTCGATGAGGTCGAGCTTCTCTACTCGACGCTCAGCAACGTGCAGGTGAGCGGGCGAAAGGCGGCCATGTTCGCCAGCTCCGCAGCACTGGCGGAGCGACTGTTGGTCATCGATCTCGACTCCCTTGCGCAGGAGGTGGTCAAAGTCGCCAACCCCGCGCACATCGACCCCGGCTACCTCAGCATCCCGAAGGCCATCGAGTTTCCGACCGAGCACGGCCTCACGTCGCATGCGTACTACTACGCGCCCAAGAACCAGGATTTCGAAGGCCCGCCCGGCGAGAGGCCGCCGCTTGTCGTCCACTGCCACGGTGGGCCGACCTCTGCGGGCGGACCTGCTTATCCATTCGAGTTCCAGTACTGGACCAGCCGAGGGTTCGCCATCGTCGACGTCAACTACGGCGGATCCTCCGGTTATGGGCGCGAGTACCGGCTGCGCTTGAACGGCAACTGGGGAGTGGTGGACGTCGACGACTGCATCAACGCGGCTCATCACCTCGTCGAAGGCGGCCTCGTGGATCCGGCCCGCGTATCGATCACGGGCGGTTCGGCAGGTGGGTACACGGTCCTCCTCTCACTGACGAAGCGCAGGTTCTACGCTGCCGGGGCGAGCCATTTCGGCATCGGCGACCTGGTCTCTTTTGCGAAGGAGACGCACAAGTTCGAGTCCCGCTACGTCGATTCGCTGGTCGGCCCTTACCCGGAGCGCGCCGCGATATATCGCGAACGCTCCGCGATCAACTACGCGGCAGACTTGAGCTGTCCCGTGATCCTGTTCCAGGGTCTGGAGGACCGGATCGTGCCGCCGGACCAGGCGGAGAAATTCGTGGCCGCGTGCGAGAAGAAGAAGTTGCCGCACGCATATGTCGCGTTCGAGGGCGAGCAGCACGGGTTTCGCCAGGACAAGAACATCCGCCGCTCCCTGGAAGGCGAGCTCTACTTCCTATCCCGAATCTTCGGTTTCTCAACGGCGGACGAGATCGAGCCGGTCAAGATCGAGAACTTCTAGCCATCCGCCATGGCGCTCGCCTATCGTTTCGCTCGGTAAGTCGGCGTGGCGGAATGGCAGACGCGCCAGCCTTAGGAGCTGGTGCCCGAAAGGGCGTGGAGGTTCAAATCCTCTCGCCGACACAGAAGCTATGAGAGGAAACAGTGCCGGTTTCCTCTGCGCGCCAGGCGCGAGCAGGATCGGACTGCTGATCGGACCGGTGCGCTCAACGGCCGAAGGGCATATCAGCTAACGCCCGGCGCAATCTCGGCTGCGTTCGCGCCCCTGCTCTCCTTCCCGGGATGGGTTCTATCTATCGGCTGCTTGCGGCCTTTGGAGGACAACAGGGGCGCTGGGCTGCGGCCGGGCTGGCAGGGCCGGCCGGATCGAAGGGAGTTCGAATTCCGATCCCGGTGCTCGATCCCGGCCCAGTAGCCTAAAGTTGAAGATTCGTGGAGGAAGCCCCACACCAGAACGGCTCCCAACCCAAGGCTGCGAGCAACGGTCACCTGAGCGTCGGCGGCTACCGCGTGCTGCGCGAGCTCGAGTCCGACAGCCTTGGCAAGGTCTACGAGGCGGAGCATCCACAGCTGCACCGCCGTGTCGCCGTGCGCACGATCAACCCGGCCGTGGCGCGCGATGTGAGCTTCTCGCGCCGCTTCCTCCTCGAGCTCCGTTCCTACACCGCGCTCGAGCATGAGGCGATCCCTCGCCTCTTCGATCTCGCTTACGATGGCGAATCGCCTTACCTCGTGACCGAAATGATCCCAGGGCGAACCCTCGATGAGGTGTTCGGCGAAGGCGACCGGTACGAGCCGCAGGGCGTGATCGAGCTGTTGCGGCCGATCGCCGGCGCTCTCGACTATGCGCACTCACGCGCGACAGTGCATCGCGACGTGAAGCCCGCCAACATCCTGCTCGCGGCAGACGGCCGCACGATGCTGACCGGCTTTGGTCTCGGCACGGTCGCGACGTTCAACACGGGACCCGGGGCCAGCGGTCCGGTGGCGCCTGACTACGTGGCGCCCGAGCGACTGGTCGGCCGCGAGGTGGATGGCCGCGCGGATGTGTACTCGCTGGCGGCGGTCGTCTTCGAAGCCGTCACCGGCCGCCGTCCGTTCTCGTCCAAGAGCTGGATCGAAACCTTGAGCCGCCGTCTGTACGAGCAGCCGCCGAGCGCGCGCGACGCCGTACCCGATCTGCCGGCGCCTTTCGCCGCGGTCCTGCAGCAGGCGATGGACCGCGATCCAAACCGCCGCCCGGCGACCGCCGGGGAACTGCTCGACCGGCTCGATGCCGCGCTCAATGCGCCGCCCAACGACCACGACGGCGTCCACTGGTTGCAGCCTGCGATGCATCGCGGCACCATCGGCGTCAGCGCGGTGCTGGTCTTGTTGGTTGGCGTCGCGGAGGTCGCGTGGCTGCTCGAAGGCTCAGGCCTGACCCTGGTGATGAGCTTTGCCCGACGCGTCCTCGGGTTCCACTAGAGGCAAAAGGCTCTGGCGCTCACGCGCGACCGTCGACCATCAGGACCGAGTTGCAGGTGAAGAGCCGGTCGACCGTGAACCCGGGATTCACGCTGGACGGGTCTTGGCCGATCGCCGACCCGATCTGCTGCACGATCTGCTGACCGGGAACGCTCAAGCCGAACACGGTCGCGCCGACCGCCATGATGTCGAGCAGCCCATTGCGGGGAGTGAGCACGATCGTGCCCGACCAGCCGATCCCGTCATACGTGCCGGTCCCCGTGAGGATCGCACCCGAGACGGATCCGTCGCTGATCTTCAGCTTGAGGTTGGAGAGTCCCGATACCTGCACGGCGCCGGCGAGATCGTTCGCCGCGTATCCGCGATGTACCGCTCCCAGCTGCTCCACATCGGCGCTGGCGCAGGTCTCGACCGACGCCACCGCCACGAACGGACTCTCGCCGGCAGCGCCCAGTCCGCTCACCCCCGCGACCACGATGCGATAGATGCCGCCGGGCGCGCTGTTGACGACCACGACGATCGGTGACGCACTTGTCTTCGAGTAGGTCGAGTTGTCAGGAGCCTGGACCGTGAGCTTCATCGTGCTGCCCTGGTAGCCCACCGACGCCTTGACGAGCCCTCCGCCGGCATAGCTGTACGTGAACTCCTGCTGCTCGCCGTCGTGCAGGGGCGGGCCGACGTAATCCTGCTCGGTGCCGGGCGTCGTGCCGGCGGCGACGGCGTCTGAGGCAGCGAGGTCCGGCCCGAAAGGATCGTTGGGATCGGCCTGAATGGGGCCCGGGGTGCCGATGGTGCCGCCTGGGTCGGCGGTCGCCTGCTCGCCCGCGATCAGGTGGACGTGGTTCTTCCCGTCGAAGTCCAGCGTGCCCTCGAACAGCTTGACGGTCATGGATCCGTCCTTGGTGATGTAGACCTCGAACTTCGTTCCGCGCACGGTCGCGGTCGCCGATTTGCCCGCGACCTGGAACGTTGCGCCTGAAACGAGGTGCTGGACGTTGGTGAACGTGCGCCCGATCCCTTGGGCCAGCTTGCCGTCGTGGAGGTTGCCGCTCCTGGAGAGGTGGGCCGAATCGAGAGTGATGGTGGTGCCCGTCGCGAGGCGGGTGACCGTGCCGTCAGGAAGCAGCAGAGCGGCGCGGCCCTTGGCGTCGGTCTGCACCGAGTCGCCTGATTGAACGAGCGAGCCCGTCGTCGCCGGGGCGAAGGCGCCAGAACCGTGCTGGACCGAGGCGGCAGGTTGGTAGACCGTGAGGACGGCCGAGGCGCTGACCGCTGCCTGGGCGGACACGTTCACCCAGACGAGTAGGCCGGCCACGATCAAGACGACCACGACGAGGATGACCAGCAGGCGGCGCCCGCCCCTGCGCCGGGGAGGCATCCGGGCGGCTACGACTGACATGTTGCCCGGGAAAGATAGCTCACCGCCCGCCTGACCGAGCGCGTTTAGGCCCGACGGCGGCGGGGCTACCGGTGGCCTTCGATCACCATCATGTCGTCGCCCGTCGCCGTGTTGCACGAGTAGACCCGATCCACGATGAAGCCCGAGGGGATCGAAGAGATCGAGTTGCCCCCAAAAGACGTGAGGCGGGAGATGACCTGTGTGGTCACGTTGATCCCGTGGACCGTGACCTGGGTGATCACCGCGCCCAGGTTCGGCGAGGCGGCGTAGAACGCGATCGTCCACGACAGAGGCAGACCGCCGACGTCGGAGTAGTAGACGATGCGGGCCGAGGTGGGGGACGTGCCCTGCACCTGCAGCGTCACTCCGGTGGACCCGGCCTGAGCCAGCGCGTTGGCGATCTGTGAGTTGCTGAGCGTCTCGCGCACCGTCGTGCCGTTGTCCACGTTGCCCGGGGTGCACTGCGCGTCAGTCGCAAATGCGATGGAGTAAGGCTCGCCGCCCGCCGCTACGGAGATCGCGGTCACGACGGCTTTGTAAAGCCCCGGGGGTCCGTTGGCGATTCTGATCGGCGGGATCGGCGGCTGCCCCTGGCGCGAGTACACGGTGCCGTCAGGAGCAGTCACGACCACTTTCATCAGGCTGCCCGGATGGCAGAAGACAAGCGTCAGGTTGCCGCCCGGCGAGTAGTAGTCGCTCTCGGCGGTCTGCCCGTTGGTGAGGCTGTCGCCGGTCGAGGTCTGCAGCGTGCCGGTGGTGGTGCCCGAGGAGGCGGCGTTGGCGCACTGCGACGTCATCGGGAATGGATCCTGCGAGTCGAACTGGTTCGACCGTTGGTTGGCGAGCTTGCCGTTCGCGTCGGCGTCGATCTCCTGTCCGGCCGTGAGCCGCACGCTTGTCGTGCCCGACACCGTGACGGTGCCGACGAACACCCAGATCCGGTTGGTCCCGTCCGGCCGGACGAGGACCTCGAACTGAGTGCCCCGCACCTGTGCGCTGACGGAGTGGCCGCCGACCTGGAACGAGGCGCCGCCGACCAGGTGCTGCACGTCGGTGAACGTGCGTCCGACCTTCTGCAGCACGCTGGCGCTCTGGAGATTTCCGTTCTTTTGGAGCTGCAGCGAGCTCAAGGTCACCGTGGTGCCGGGGAGCATGCGCACGAGCGACCCGTCAGGAAACTGGATGGCCGCGTGGCCGCCGGCTTGAGTCGCCACCGTATTGCCCACGTTCAGCGCCTCGCCCGGGATGGCGGGATTGCCGTCGACGGTGACCGGCTGGTTGAACACCACGAGCGCTGCGGACGCGTTGACCGCAGCCGATGCCTGCACCACGAAGAACCAGTACCCGCCGCCCACGACCAGCAGCGCGACCAGAAGGACGATGAGCAGGCAGCTCCCACAACCGCAGCCGCATCCACGACCGAAGCAGCCCGACTTCGGAGGCGCGGACGGCGGCACGGCTTGCTGCTGGACGGGAGGCGCGGGCGGTGGCTGGATTGCCATCGCCGGGGAAGGTTAGCTGGTCGTTGCCTGGAAATCGACGACTAATCGAGCAGGGTCGGCCAGCGTGAAGACCCGCATGCAGGCCGGGCGGCTCAGGCCGAGCCCCCACGAGACATAGCCCTCGAAGTCCTCGGTCTGGCGCGCCTCCTGGAGGACTTTGAATTCTGGATGGACGATGTCGGTCGGACCGGTGAAGGTCGTGGCGCCCGTCGCGGAGTGAACCTGCACGAGGACGCCCGCCGTGCCCAACAGCGTGAGGGTCTGGCCGCCGGCCCCCTGCGGGAACACTGGTTTGGCCTGGCGTTTGACTGTGAACGTCGGGACGATCGAATCGAGCTGCAGAACGAAGCGGTCATAGCCCGAAAGCTCGGCCATTCTCGCCGCTATGGTGTTGGCCACGCCTTTGGTGCCCCCCGAGGCGTCCGTGCATGCGAAAGCCGGCAGGTCGTTACCGGGAGGCGTCGGGGGCGTGACGGGCGGGGCCGAGATCCTCGGGCCGGACGCGATCGAGGTCGGTGCCACGCTGGGGCTGACCGCGGCGATCGGCGAGATCGCCGGCCCGCAGCCGGTAAGGGCCACGATCAAAGCCAGGATAAGGGCGGGTCGCACCGGCCAATGGTATGGTCGTGGCTCGCCCGGAGAGCGCCGAGGTGGCGGAACAGGCAGACGCGTCGGTCTCAAAAACCGATGTCCGCAAGGACGTGCGGGTTCGACTCCCGCTCTCGGCACCATGACCTCAACAACGGGAAGCCGGGGCGGATCGTTCTGATCTCAGGAGGCGTTCCAGCCGGTGCGAACGCGTCGCACGATGGCCCACGGCCAAAGGCCCCGGTCATTCCGGTTATGGACTCTGTTACGCCCCCGTTCGCATGCTACAGGTCGAGAACTGATACTTTTGGCAGCCTTGCTTACTGATGCTGCGCCGGTCTCCGGCCAGTCGACCGTCTCCAACGAAAGCGATTACGCCTCGCTCAAGCGAAGAATTCAGGTCGCCGGCCTGCTGGACAAGCGTCCCGCGTACTACTTCCTGAGCATCTCGACCAACCTCGTCATGTTCTTCGGCTGCCTGCTCGTGCTGTTCTCGGTCAAGCCGATCTGGGCGCAGGCGCTGGCCGCGGTCGGCCTGGCCCTTGTGTCCGGACAGCTCGGCTATCAGCTTCACGACTCAGGCCACCGCCAGATGTTCGCGTCGGCCGGGAAGAACGCGCTGGTCGGGCTGTTGACCGCCGACCTGCTGCTCGGGATGAGCTACGGCTGGTGGGTCCACAAGCACAACCTGCACCATGGGAACCCGAACGACATCGACCTCGATCCCGACATCAAGGTCGGCGCCATCGCATACACGACCGAGCATGCCATGGCACGGAAGAGGTTCGGCCGGCTCGTCGCGATGTACCAGGCATACTTCTTCTTTCCTCTCACCACGCTCCTGGCCTGGAGCATGCACGTGACCGGGGCCTCATACCTGGTCAAGGGACCGTCCCGCTACCGGACCCTCGAGTTCTGCCTGCTTTCGATCCACGCGGTCGTGTACATCGTCGCGATGCTCTACTTCCTGGGACCGTGGTCGGCGCTCATGGTGATCCTCATCCACAAGGCCGTCGGCGGCGCGTACCTCGCCTCGGTCTTCGCTCCGAACCACAAAGGGATGCCTCAGACGGACAGCCACACGCGCATGGACTTCGTGCGCACGCAGGTGCTGACCGCCCGAAACATTCGCGGACACCCCGTCACCGACCTCTGGTACGGGTCGCTGAACTACCAGATCGAGCACCACCTGTTCCCGACCATGCCACGCCTGAACATGAGGCGCGCGCAGCCGATCATCAAAGAGTTCTGTGCCGAGCGCGGCATCGAGTACTACGAGACGTCCTTCTTGCAGTCCTACCGCGAGCTGCTTGGGTTCTTGAACGAGATCGGCGCGCCCCTTCGCGAGGCCCGCGCCCAGGCGTAGCAGACTTACCAGCTGCCCCCGCCGCCGCCTCCGCCTCCGCCTCCGGAAAAGCCGCCACCGCTGAATCCGCTCGAGCTTCCCGCCGACGGAGGCGTGTAGCTGATTGCACTCGAGATGCTCGAGTTCAAGGACTCGAGGCTGTTCGCCAACAGCGCCGCCTGGAACGGACCTGTCCCGGAATACCAGCTGCTGCTCGCGCTGGTGTCGATGCCTTCGAAGGCCTTCGCCCATTGGGTGACGCACCCAAAGACGATCGCGTAGGGGAGGAGGTCGGTGAAGATCTGAGCCTTTTCGGCGAACTGCTGGCGGTACTTCTCCGCCGTGGTCATGTAGAGCCGGAAGCCGAGGGTGTGGTGAAGGAGCTCGTGGCCTGCGGCGGTGCGCTGCGACATGGAGCGGAAGGTGATGGTCAGCACCATGCCGACGATGACCACCGCGGCGCCGATCAGACCCCAGCCGAAGGCGATGCCCAGCAGGAAGGCGAGCGCGCAGCCCAGAACGATGATCCCGATGCCGAGGCAGCCCCACCCCGCCCGCGCCAGGTCGGGTCGGGTGGAGAAAAGCTTGCGGGACATCGCGTTGGAATAGATCTGGCTCTCGGCGACCCTCAGCGTGGGGGCGAAAGTGCCCTTGAGCTCCGACAGCTTGACCTGCTGACGGCCGGCGAACAGACCGTCCAGCAGGGTCTTCTCGAAGGGCTGGAGGGAGGCGACCTCCGCTTCTTTCCGCGTCAGCGTCCAGTCCTTCTGGCCCAGCACCTCGGCGATGGTCATGTGGCCGCGTACGGCGAGGTCGACGATGGTGGCGGTGACGTCCTTGTGGTCGGCCCTCTCGTCCAGGACGACCCCGAGCAGAGCCGGCCTCAGGTCCTGGGGAGGTCCGAACTCGACGACCACAGGGTCGTGGTGGACGAGCGGCTCGGCGCGCTCACGCGGGTCGTTGGTGAGGTAGTACTGGGTCAGGTATTCGCGGTCGCGGCCGTGCATCCACCAGTTCCAGGCCACCAGCCCGACGCCCACGATCAGGATCATCAGGCTGAGCCCGGCGGTGAACGGGTTGAGGTCGAACGCGTCCTGCGGGAACTGGCGCTTGCGGGGCTCCAGGAGCGGGGGCGGCACGTCGACGGCGCCCTTGTTTAGAGCCGCGACGACCGACATCTCCTCGCCTGAGGCGAGAGGCCTGGTCGAGGAGAACGCGACGGTGTCGCCGGAGGTCTCGTACTTGCAAGCCTCGGTCGACCCGGTCGGGCCCTGGTAGCAGGCGGCCTTCTGGAACGAGTTCGTGGGCAGGATCACCGTCGCGGTCACCGACTGCTTCGGCACCGGCCAGAGCGCGCCGTCGACGTTCCAGAACAGCTCGTCGTGGTCCGAGAACGAGTTCATCGCTCCAACGACCTTGTAGGTGATGACGTATCGCTCGGCGCCGGTCACCAGGCGATTGGGATCTCCGATCTTGATCACCTCGTTGTCGCTGTCGACCGACGCTGTGTACGGGACGTTCTGGGTCCCATCGGTGACCGTCACAACGCTCAGCCGGTAGTAGCGATCGTTGGTGTCGTTGTACTGGTAGCGGAGCGGGATGGTGCGGAAGATGCCGTGCTTCTGCTGAGAGCCGAAGTCGACCCTGATGTCCTCCTGGACGATCAGCGTGGAATCCACGCTGACGGCGATCAGGGAGTCGAACGAGGTTATGACCCACCCCTCGTCGGCGGCGGCCGGTCTGGCGGTGAAGGCCACCACCCAGCTCACGGCAATTGCGGCTACCGCCAGGCGGGCGAGGCGAATCGTCATCTGCTGCCCGTATATTGCCTCGTGCCATGACCCAGATCCGCCACGACATCCGAAATGTCGCGATCATCGCCCACGTCGACCACGGGAAGACCACGTTGGTCGACGCCCTGCTGAAGCAGAGCCACACATTCCGCGACAACCAGGACGTAGGGACTCTGATCATGGACACGAACGACCTGGAGCGCGAGAAGGGCATCACCATCCTCGCCAAGAACACGTCCGTGCGGCATGGCGACGTGACCATCAACATCATCGATACGCCCGGCCATGCCGACTTCGGCGGCGAGGTCGAGCGCGTGCTGAACATGGCGGACGGCTGCCTGCTCCTGGTCGACGCAGCCGAAGGTCCTATGCCGCAGACGCGCTTCGTGCTCCGCAAGGCGTTTGAGGTCGGCCTCCGGATCATCGTCGTGATCAACAAGGTCGACCGAAGGAACGCCGACCCGAAGCTCGCGCTGAGCCGCGTGCACGACCTCTTCCTGGAGCTGGCGGAGGACGCCGACCAGCTGGAGGCGCCGGTCGTGTACGCCGTGGCGAAGGAAGGCAGAGCAGGCCTCAAGGCGGACGAGCTGACAGCCGACCTGGAGCCTTTGTTCAAGACGATCATCGAGCACATCCCCGCGCCCGTGATCGAACCAGGCGGGTTCCAGATGCTCGTCGCCAACCGGGCTCACGACGACTACACCGGGCCGATGGCGATCGGGCGAATCTCTCGCGGCAGTGTGGCGACCGGGGACACGATCGCGGTCCTCAACGCCGCCGGCGAAGCGCGCCGGGTGAAGGTGGTGCAGGTCCTCGTCTACCGCGGCCTCGACCGTGTTGCGGTGCCGAACGCGAGCGCCGGCGACATAGTCCTGCTCACCGGGCTCGAGGAGGTCGCCATCGGCGACACGCTTGCGAATCCGGAGTCGCCCGACCCGCTGCCCCGCATCGAGATCGACGAACCCACCGTGCGGATGACGTTTGGCGTCAACACGTCGCCGTTCACCGGTCGCGAGGGCAAGTTCTCGACCACGAGGCAGCTCCGGGCCAGGCTTTACAAGGAGCTAGACACCAACCTGGGGCTGCACGTCGAAGACACCGAAGCCGCAGAGCGCTTCCTGGTCAGCGGGCGCGGCGAGCTCCACCTCGCGGTGCTCATCGAGACCATGCGGCGGGAGGGCTACGAGTTCGAGGTGTCGCGCCCAGAGGCGATCGTCAAGGTCATCAACGGGCAGCGCATGGAGCCGCTCGAGCGGCTGACGGTCGACGTGCGCGAGGAGCACCTGGGAGCCGTTACGGAGGCTCTCGGCAAGCGGCGCGGAGAGATGATCGAAATCGCTTACGACTCCAAGGGCGGCGTGCGCCTCGAGTACCTGATCCCGACCCGCGGACTGATCGGCTTTCGGAACAGCTTCCTCACGCTCACCGCCGGCACGGGGCTCATGGGCTCGATCGGAATCGGCTACCGGCCCTGGGCTGGGGATTTCCGCGAGCAGCGCAACGGCGCCCTCACGGCGTCGTCGGCCGGCACCACGCTCGCGTTTGGCCTGGCGGGGGCGCAGGAGCGCGGCACCACGTTCATCGAGGCGGGCGAAGCCGTGTACGAAGGCATGATCGTCGGCATCCAGAAACGGCCCGGCGACATCCGCGTCAACGTCTGCCGCGAGAAGAAGCAGTCCAACATCCGGTCCTCCACGTCGGACATCTCGGTACGGCTGACTCCCGCGAGCCGCCTGAGCCTCGAGCAGTCGCTGGATTTCCTCGCCGACGACGAGCTGCTCGAGGTGACCCCGAAGCATCTCCGGCTTCGCAAGCGGCACCTGACTGAAGTCGACCAATCGCGCGCCAGGAGGGTCCTGGAGACGCCCCGGGTTAGAAGCTGACCGGCTGGGGTATACTATGTTCAGCCGGCAGAGTGCCGGCGCTCATCGCAGGCTCCGTTTCTCGAACAGGCCCGCTAGTTGAGTTGGCCCTTTAGTTCGAGAAATAGGAGATGGAAATGCCTACAGGCACCATCAAGAAACTGGTATCGGACCGCGGCTTCGGATTTATCGCAGCCGAGGACGGTAAGGAATTCTTCTTCCACCGCAGTGGCACCGAGGGCGACTTCGACAGCCTGCAGGGTGGCGAGAAGGTTTCGTTCGAAATCGAGGCGAGCCCCAAGGGCCCGCGCGCCAAGAGCGTCCGCACTCTGTAACAAGAGACCAGGAAGAGAGCCCCGGAGCAATCCGGGGCTCTTTTTGTTTGGCCCGGGCGAGGCCCTCAGGCCGGATTCACTCCGGCCGTCACCAGACGTTCACCATCCAGGCCCCTGCCAAATCGCGGCGGCTAGAGGAGGTGGCCCGCGGATGAGGACGCTGTCCTCCTCCGCGAAAAAGTGCGCCCGCACTCTGTAACCAGAGACCAGATCGAGCCCCGGAGCAATCGGGGGCTCGTCTTAATTTGGCCCGGTCGAGGCCCTCGGACCGTGGGCTGTTGCGGACATTGTTCCGGGTCCAGGGGCACCGTGAACCAG
>JBAUTF010000040.1:0-8361 GCA_049582065.1 Candidatus Dormiibacterota bacterium
ACGTGCGCGCGGATCGCCGGCTCGCGGCTGTGGACGGCCTGCGCGAGCGCGCCCACCACGGCGCGGGCCTGGGCCGGCAGACGGTCGAGGTCCATCGGCCGAAGCCTACAGGACGGGTTTAGTGAGAAGGAGTCGCACGTTTGGAGGGGTCGACTCGAATATAAAGTTGCGACTCTGTAGCGATAAGCCTTAGGCTCCACTGATGGCGTCCATGCGGACCGTCCTGAGCGAGTCGTTCGACCGGGGCGAGCGCCACCGCCTGTTTGGCTTCTTCGGAGGGGTGGCTTTCCTGCACCTCGCGGGTTGGGGCCTGCTCCTGGTGTTGGCCGCCCACCAGCCGACCATCCTGGCCCTCGGCGGCCTGGCTTACACCTTCGGCCTGCGTCATGCCTTCGACGCCGACCACATCTCGGCGATCGACAACACCACGCGCAAGCTCCTGCAGGACGGCCGCAAACCTGTCGGGGTCGGGTTCTTCTTCTCGCTCGGGCATTCGACGGTGGTTTTCCTCATCGCGGCCGCGCTCGGGCTCACGGTGAAATGGATCGTCGACGGGGTGGCGAGCGACGGAGGCCGGATACGCGCCGTCGGGGCGCTTGTGAGCGGCGGAGTCTCGGGCGGCTTCCTGGTCCTGATCGGGGTCATGAACCTGGTCATCCTCCTGGACATCGTCCGCGTGTACCGGAGGATGCGGGCCGGGGGTTACGACCGCGAATCGCTCGAGCATGAGCTGACCGCGGGCGGTTTCATGACCAGGATCTTCGGCCGGCTGTTCCGAATGATCAGGCACAGCTGGCAGATGTATCCGATCGGGTTCCTCTTCGGGCTCGGCTTCGACACCGCCTCGGAGGTCGCGATCCTGGCCATCTCGGCCGGTGCCGCGGCCAAGGGCCTCCCGTTCATGGCGGTGCTGGCGCTGCCCCTGATCTTCGCAGCCGGCATGTCGCTGATGGATACAGCCGACGGGGCGTTCATGGCGAAGGCTTACTCGTGGGCCTTCGCGAGCCCCATCCGCAAGGTCTTCTACAACCTCACCATGACGAGCCTGTCGGTGTTCGTCGCGCTCTTCGTCGGGGTGATCGAGCTGACGCAGGTGTTGATCCAGGCGCTCGGTCTGAAAGGCGGGATGTTCGGCGCGATCGCCGGCTTCGACCTCATCGGCCGGGCCGGCTACTTCATCGTCGCCGCATTCATCCTTGCGTGGGTGGTGGCGCTGATGATCTACAAGGCTCGGCGCATCGACGAGAGCTGGGCGGAGGGCATCGAGAAGGTCGCCTAGAGGCCGAGCCCAGCACGGGCGAACGGCCCTTAATTGCAGGGACCATCCGCTCCATGCGGCGCGGCCGGACGGCTTAAGCTGGCCGCGGGATGGGCGCGGACGACAACGACGGGTCTCTGATCGACTTTTACCCCTACCGCGCCCGGTTCAAGGTCTATGAGCGGCTCGAGCCGCAGGGCAGGGCCCGCCAGAGCATCCTCGACGAGCTCGCGACGATGGCGTCTGAGGAGGACCGCATCGCCGACCAGGGCCGGGTGTCGGGCTCCATCTACCACGGCGGCCACGACCACTACGCGTTCCTGACCGAGGTGTTCCGGCTGTTCGCCCACTCCAACGTGCTGCAGCGGGACATGTATCCCAGCGCCACCAAGCTGGAGGCCGAGATCGTCGCCATGACCGCGTCGATGCTGCACGGCGAGTCTGTCCCGCAGCATCACCCCGGAGAGCACGCGTGCGGGGTGGTGACGTTCGGGGGCACGGAGAGCCTGATCAACCCGATGCTCGTGTACCGCGATCGAGGCCGCGCGGAGAAAGGCATCACAGACCCCGAGGTCATCATCCCGGTCACGGCGCACGTGGCCCTCGAAAAGGCCGCCCACATGCTTGGGATCAAGCTCTTGAAGGCGCCCCTGCGCGACGACTTCAAGGCCGACGTCGACTGGATGCGACGCCACGTCACCAAGAACACGGTCGCCCTCGT
This sequence comes from Candidatus Dormiibacterota bacterium, assembly GCA_049582065.1. GTDB lineage: Bacteria > Chloroflexota > Dormibacteria > Dormibacterales > Dormibacteraceae > DATKSS01. Next base: position 1,980 of record JBAUTF010000040.1, read on the forward strand.
CGGCTCGGCTCCGAACTATGCGCACGGGCTGATCGACCCGATCGAGGAGCTGGCCGAGATAGCGCTCGAACACGACATCGGCCTGCACGTCGACGGCTGTCTCGGCGGGTTCATCCTGCCGTGGGGCGAGCGGCTCGGCTACAAGATTCCCCGCTTCGACTTCCGTGTGCCGGGCGTCACCTCGATCTCGGCCGACACCCATAAGTACGGGTACGCGCTGAAAGGCACTTCGGTGCTGCTGTACCGCAACAGCAACCTTCGCAAATACCAGTACTTCAACTACCCCGACTGGCCGGGCGGCATCTACATGTCGCCGGGTCTGTCGGGGAGCCGCTCCGGAGGCATCGTGGCCGCGACCTGGGCGGCGATGGTAAGCCTGGGTGAGAAGGGGTACCTGGAGGTTGCGGACCGGATCTTCAAAACCGCCGCGGCGATACGCGCTGGGGTCGACTCAATCCCGGAGCTCGAGGTCATCGGCGACCCGACCTTCCTGGTCGCGTTCCGCTCGCCGGAGCTGAACATCTATCACGTCAACGACCACCTCATCGCCAGGGGTTGGCGGTTGAACGCACTGCACCTCCCGCCTGCGCTTCATTTCTGCGTGACGCGACCCAACACCGCCCCCGGGGTCGCGGATGCTTTTGTCGCGGACCTTGGCGATGCCGTGGAGTACGCCAAGCACCCCGCACGCGATGAGCCGAAGAGCGGCGCGCTTTACGGGCTCGGCGGCACGCCGTCGGGAAACGAGATCCTCGAGGTCCTGTTCACCGCGGCGCTGGATGCCATGTACGAGGTGGCGCCGACCGAATGAAGGGCCCCCACGAAACCAAGGCGAGCCGCTCGCCGACCCGCTACGGAGGTCGGATCGCGGGTCCTGGGATTTCGTGGGGATAAGAGGCCGTGCCTGAGCCCTGGGTCCTCGCCGTGGACCTCGGCACGGGCGGCCCCAAGACCGGCGCGGTGTCAGCGCGTGGCGAGATCCTCGCCTCGCGGGTGGCCGCAGTTCGGACGCGTTACCTCGCCGGCGGCGGCGCTGTGCAGGACACGGCCGAATGGTGGGACTGCATCCGGGCCGGGACGCGCGAGGTGCTGGCCTCCGGCGCCGTCGATCCGCGTCAGCTGATTGGGGTCGGCATCACGGGCCAGTGGGGCTCCACTGTGCCCGTCGACGCCGAGGGCCGGGCGGTGGGGGACTGCCGGCTGTGGGCGGACACGCGCGGCGCCCCCTTCTCCGCCAGGGCCGTCGGAGGCCCGGTCGCGCTTTTCGGCTATTCGCCGGGAAACATGCTGCGCTGGATTCAGGTCACCGGCGGCGCGCCTTCGCCGAGCGGCGCCGACCCTCTGGGCCACGAGCTCTTTCTGCGCAACATCGAGCCCGACGTCTACGCGAAGGCCAAGACTCTGCTCGAGCCACTCGACTACCTGGGCCTTCGCTTCACCGGCCGTGCGGCGGCCACGCCCGCTTCGATGATCCTTTCCTGGCTCACCGACAACCGGCCCGGCGCCAAGGTGGGGTACGTGGATGAGCTGGTCAAGAGGTCCGGGCGCGATCGTGGCCGGCTCCCGGAACTGCTGCCCACCGGCAGCGTGCTGGGGCTGGTCAGGCAGGATGTTGCCGATGCGCTCGGGATACCGCTCGTCCCCGTGATCGCCGGCGTCCCCGACCTGCACACCTCGTTCATCGGCTCCGGGGCTGTGGCGCCCTACGAGGCTCACGTCACGATCAGCACGACCGCGTGGATCGCGTGCGAGGTGCCGTTCAAGAGGACCGACGTGGTCCACCAGATGGCTTCGGTGCCGGGACTGCGACCGGACCGCTACCTCGTGGCCAACAACCACGAGACCGCGGGCCTCTGCCTCCAGTGGCTCCGCGATTCCGTGGTGTCGTCGGATTACGAAAGCCTGGTCGCTCTGGCCGCCGACGCGCCCCCCGGATCGGGAGGTCTGATCTTCACGCCGTGGCTGAACGGAGAGCGCACGCCGGTCGAGGATCGCACGTTGCGCGGCGCGTTCCTCAACATCTCGCTGGCCACGGAGCGCTCGCACATGGTCCGAGCCGTGATGGAAGGCGTGGCGTTCAATGCCCGGTGGCTGCTCGACGCAGTGGAACGTTTCGTCCGGCGTCCGATCCCGAGCTTGAGGATCCTCGGGGGTGGGGCCCAGTCGGACCTCTGGTGCCAGATCCACGCGGACATCCTCGGCCGGCGCATCGAAAGGGTTGCCGACCCGATGTTCGCAAGCCTTAGGGGAGCAGGGTTGTTCGCCGCGATCTCGTTGGGCAAGATCTCGCTCGACGATGTGAAGGGCCTGGTGCGCATCACTCATGTGTTCGAGCCGGACCGCAATGCCCGCGAGGTTTACGAGCCGATGTACTCGGAGTTCAAGCGGTTCTACGGGAGCCTTCACGCAAGCTATGCGCGCCTCAACGCGAGAGGAGACAAGCCATGACGACCAACGTCGCAGCCATGCCGCGGCTCGGGGCCAACCGCTGGCTGGTCCTTGGGGCTTACGCCCTGCTCGCCGCCTGCACTCAGCTCCTGTGGCTGACGTTCGCGGCGGTGGACACCCGCAGCGCGGCAGCGATGAAGGTGGACGTCGGCCTGGTCGGCGACCTGGCGGCGGTCTTTCCGTTCGTCTACATCGTCCTGGCGCTGCCGACCGGCCGCTGGCTCGACATGAGGTTCACGCAGGCGCTTGGAGCCGGCGCCCTTCTCACCGCAGTGGGGGCGCTGGTCAGGCTCGTCTCGCCGGATTCCTTCGGCTGGCAGATGGCCGGACAGCTCGTGATATCCGCCGGACAGCCACTGGTGCTCAACAGCATCACGAAGGTCTCAGCCCGGTATTTCGCCCCGGCGGAAAGGGCGACCGCGATCTCGATCGGCACCGCGGCCCTGTTCGTGGGGATCCTCGTCTCGGTGGTGATCGCTGGTCCGTTGGTTGATGCGGGAGGGCTTTCCCTCCTCATCTGGGTGGAGGCCGTCCCGGCGGTGATCTCCGCGCTTTTCGTTCTGGTGGCCTTTCGCACGCCCCCGGCATTCCCCGACGATCCTTCCGCCGCCATCAGCCTGCGCTGGCTGGCCGGCGACCGCTTCATGTGGACGCTGGCCGCTCTTGTCTTCATCGGCATGGGCACGTACAACGCCCTCGCCACCTGGCTGCAGCCGATCCTCGCCCACTTCGGAGAAGGCGATGCGGCGGGCAACCTCATCGCGGTGCTGACGTTCGCCGGCGTGCTGGGAGCGGCTGTGCTGCCGACCGCAGCCGCCCGGCGCGACCGCCGCCGGTCCCTGCTGGTCCTGGCTCTGGTCTTCTCCGCGACGGCTTTCGTGGCGGTCGCGGCGATCCACAACGTCATCTGGATGGGGGCGTGGATGTTTGGGGCGGGCTTCGTCCTGCTGGCCGCGCTGCCGGTCGTGCTCGACTGGTCCGACATCCACTCCGGTCCTGAGCGCCAGGGAGGGGCGGTCGGCTTCTTGATGATGGCGGGCAACCTCGGCGGCCTTCTGCTGGTGCTGCTCGTTCAGGCGGTGATCGGGAACCCATACCTCGCCCTGGGCGCGATGGTCGTGGTGGCGCTGGCGGGGGTTCCGGTCGTCCTGCGCCTGCCCTCGCACGTTTCCGCGACGAGATAAGGGGACCAGGACCCCGAATCGGGCGGCCCTTCGGCCTGCCGCCGGGCGGATCTCCGGGCATAGCGTCGAGGCATGAGGCGCTCTTGTTTCGCGGTGGCCGTGGCGGTGCTCGTCCTGGCCGGCTGTGGCCCTGCCTCACCGGGACACGTGGCGCGCTCGCCTCAGACGAGCCCATCCGCGACGGCGACCGCGACGCCGACTCCGTCCGCCCTCACCAGCCCGACCCCCGCTGTGGTGCGCGCGGGATCGCCGGCCTGGGTCGCCGTGTCGGTGGCCACGGAGTGGCGCAGCCCCTCCTCGCCCCGGGCCGTCGACGCCCCGGCTCTGGCCGCCCCGGCGCGGATTCGGGAGTGGCTCGCCGCCCTGAGCCCCGCCGACCAGGCGGGGCTGATCGACAGGGCCGACTCCCAGGTGCTGCTGGGCGACAGGGTGGATGTGACGGCGCTCAACGGCTCATGGGCTCATGTCGTCGTGCCTGACCAGGCCACGCCCCTTGATGCGCGCGGCTACCCCGGCTGGATCCCGTTGGCTCAGCTGAGCGCGCTGGAGCCGCCGGCCTCAGGCTCTGTGGCGACTGTCACGGACCCCACGACGTGGCTGCTCCGCGGTGGCCTGCCCGTCGTGGAGGTGTCCTTTGGCACCAGGCTCCCGGTGATCGCCCAGCTGGCCTCGACAGTCATGCTTGGGCTGCCCGGCGGCGACGTCCTCGACGCTGCGCCGAGCGCGGTCGCCATCACGCCTGTGGGCACGGCGGCAAGGCTCCCGGACCGCGCGGACGTGGTCGCGAGCGCCAGTCTCTTCCTGGGCGTGAGGTACCTGTGGGCCGGCACGTCGTCATTCGGCTTCGACTGCTCGGGCCTCGTGTACGACGTGTTCAAAGTCCACGGCGTGGTGCTGCCCCGCGACGCCCAGGACCAGGCCCTCGTCGGCACGGCGGTGTCCCGGCAGAACCTGCAGCCCGGAGACCTGGTGTTCCTCGCCCTGAACGGAGTCGTGCACCACGTGGCGATCTATATCGGGGCGGGCATGCTCCTCGACTCGCCCGACCTGGGACGAGGGGTGCAGGTCGTGTCGATGGGCGCCGAGCCCTACGCCTCGGAGTTCTCCGGCGCGCGCCGGGTGCTGTCCTGAGGAGGGTCGCCGGCGCCTTCTTTGATCAGGCCTTCCAGGTCCAGCCGCCTCCCGCTGAACGTCAGGTGGCCCTCGGCGTCCCTGGGCCACTCGGCCTCGGGCCGGTCCCACGCGAGCTCCAGGCCATTCCCATCGGGGTCGCTCAGGTAGAGCGCCTCGTGAGTTCCATGGTCATTGACGCCGTCGAGCGGCCAGTCCGCCGCGACCAGGCGCCGCAGCGCATCGCCCAACGCCGCACGCGTCGGATAGCGGATGGCCACGTGATAGAGCCCGGTCGTGCCCGGAGGCGGGGGGCTGCCGCCCTTGGATTCCCAGGTGTTGAACCCGAGGTGATGGTGGTAGCCGCCGGCGGATAGAAACAGTGCATCTGGCCGTCTGAAAACGACGTCGAAGCCGAGGATGTCGACATAGAAGTGATGCACGCGGTCGATGTCTGCGGTCTTGAGATGGACGTGGCCGATGTCGACCCCAGGGTCGATCCGTCTGTCACTCCTTTCGCGCGGGGCGACCCCACTTGCCGACTCGAGTTCTGTCTCGCCCATGTCAGTCTGCCGGAGGCCCGACCAGCTTCCATCCGTTCTGCCACGGCCACTTGTGCTGGATCTGCAGCATGATGATCAGAAGCGCCATCCCCTCGAGGGCGCGGGCCATCACCAGCGGGCCGGCGTCGATGGGACGGAAGCCGATCGAGCCGACGAACTCGATCACCTTGTCTTTCGCCGCCTGGTCGTCGCCGGCCACCAACCCGTCGAGACGGGTGCCGCCGACCGACGGTTCTGCCATTCGCGACGCGAACGCATAGTTGAAAGCCTTGATCACGTGGACCTTGGGGTGACGTTTCTGGATCTCTTCGGCATTGGACGTGCCGTTGAGGACCTCGCCCGGGTTCTGCGTGTTGACGTGGTTGGTGGCATCGACCACCACCTTCCCGTCGACTGCGTCCCCGAGCCCTCGGAACACCTCGCCGAGCTTGTCGTACGGGACGGCGATGATCACGAGATCCGCATCCTTGACCGCCTCGACATTGGAGGTGCCGGCGCGCGCTCCGGTGGCCTTGGCCACTTCCGAAGCCTTCTCATGGCTCGTCGCCGTGATGGTGACCGTATGGCCAGCCTTCACGCCGGATGACGCAAGCGCCTTGCCGACATTTCCCGAACCGATGATCGCGACTTTCATATGGGCTCTCCCTTTGCCACGTTGATCTCACTGACCTAACCGGCGGCGCTGGTCGGTTATTCGAGTTCAGAATACGCAGGCTGTGGGCAGGCTCGAAAACCGCGTCGTCCTCGTCACTGGGGCAGCATCCGGGATCGGCAGCGCGTACGCGCGCCGCCTCGCGCGCGAGGGTGCGCGGCTCGCCCTTGTCGACACTGACGGGCCGAAGCTGAGCGCGGTCGCGGCCGCCTGTCGAGATTCGGGCGCCGAAGCGCTCGAGGTTGAACTTGATGTGTCCGACCCTGGCGCGGTGCACGCGGCGGTCGACGGCATCGCATCGCGCCTGGGCGGAATCGATGGGCTCGTCAACAACGCTGCGGTTTTCTCCACGCTTCGCAACCGGCCGTTCGAGGAGATCGAGCCGGCAGAGTTCGACCGCGTGCTCGCGGTCAACGCGCGCGGGC
>JBAUTF010000041.1:0-5776 GCA_049582065.1 Candidatus Dormiibacterota bacterium
GGTCGGCCCCGACCACACGACCTTCGACATCCCGCTCAACCGGGCCATCGCAAAAGAGGAGCTGGAAACGATCAATCGCCGCGTGATGGAGAAGGTGCGCGCGGCCCTCCCGTTTCACGAGAGCCAGCAACCGTACAAGGAGGCCGTGGCGCATGGGGCCATGCACCTGTTCGAGGAGAAGTACGGCGACGTCGTGCGAGTGGTGTGCTTCGGCGACTGGACCTGCGAGCTCTGCGGCGGCACGCACGTCAAGAACACGGCCGACGTCGGTACCGCGATCATCGTCTCCGAGTCGAGCATCGGGTCCGGGCTGCGACGCATCGACATGGTGGTGGGGGAGGCGGCGGACGAGCTGGTGCGTCGGGATCGTGCGCTGCTTTCGGAGATGGCGCGTTCGTTCAACGCAAGCCCGGAGCTGCTGCCCGAGCGGTTGCAGGCGCTCCGCGTGCTACTGAAAGAATCCGAGCGGGAGCGCGACAGGCTGCGCGAACAGCTTCAGCAGGCCAGGCTCGGAGGCGGAGACGGTGTGTCTGTCAAGCACGGCAAGGTGGCCTACGTGACCGAAACCGTCGATGCCTCTAACCTTGATGAGCTTGCGGGATACGCCGACCGGTACCTCGAGTTCGTCAAGTCGGGCGTCGTAACCGTTGTCGCCGGCGAGATGTTTGTTATCAAGGTGTCCAAGGACCTGACCTCTCAATACGATGCCAACCGCCTCAAAGACCTCCTCGGCAAAGGAGGCAGGCAGCCGCCGCATTTCGCGCGCGGTAAGCTCGCCGTGCCCGCGGACGAGGCTTTCAGGCGGATCGAGGAAGCCCTGAGTTGACCAAATTCAAGTTCCTGCGCAAGCGCAGCGAGTACTACCGGCACTTCACGGTCCTCGACATCGGGACCGACCTGATCAAGGTGCTGGTGGTCCGGCGCGACGGGCCCGACGGCGAGGTCCTGGGGGTCGGTCGCGAGCCGCAGGGCCCGGCGGCCATGTCAGGCGGGGCGATCGCCGACCTCGAGTCTGTGATCCAGTCGTGCAACCGCGCCCTCGAGGCCGCGGAGGACATGGCGAAGACGGTGCCGGGCCAGGTCGTGGTCGGCATCGCAGGCGAGCTGATCAAAGGCTTTTCCTCGACCATCGCCTATCCGCGCGAGAACTCGAAGGCCCGTGTGCGGTCGAGCGAGATCTCGACCATGCTCCAGATGGTCCAGCGCAGAGCGCTGCGCGAAGCCCAGCACCTGCTCGAGATGGAGCGCAGCTACGGCCAGCTGGAGGCGCGGCTCGTTCACTCCGCAATCACCAACGTCCGGGTGGACGGCTACCCGGTCACCAACCCGGTGGGATTCACCGGCAAGAACATCGAGGTCACCGTCTTCAACACCTTCGCGCCGATGACGCACATCGACGCCATCGAGACGGTCGTGCGCGAGCTCGACCTGGAACTGGCGGCGGCTGTCGCGCAGCCGTACGCGCTCGCCCGAGCCTGCGCGAGCGAGGAGACGTGGGCCGAGGGTGGGATCTTCGTGGACGTCGGTGGCGGCACGACCGACGTCGCGCTCCTCCGCGACGGCGGGGTAGAGGGCACGCGCATGTTCAACCTCGGCGGCCGTGCGTTCACGAGAAGGCTCGCCCTCGCGTTCGGCCTGAGCTACGAGGAGGCCGAAGCCCGCAAGCTTCGCCACTCCGAGGGCCTCCTCTCGGCGGACCAGCACCGCCAGGTGTCTGAGCTGCTGAGCGCCGACGCCGAGGTTCTGCTCCAGGGCCTGGCCCTGAGCGTCAAGGAGCTCTCGCGGGGCGAGCGGCTGCCCACCAACATCTTCCTGTGCGGCGGCGGCAGCCTCCTTCCCGAGCTGACTCTCGAGATGGTGAAGAACAACTGGGCGGCAGGCCTCCCATTTCCGCGCGAGCCGCGGATTCGCCACCTCGTGCCCGCCGATGTGCGCAACCTGTCCGACTCGACGGGCCAGCTTTCGACGCCGCGGGACATAGCGCCGATGGGCCTCGCGAACCACGCTCTGAGGACCGAAGCCGAGGAGCGCGACACCGTGAACACCGTCATGAGACGGGTCCTAAGCGGTATAAAAGCTTGAGCAGACTCCCAGGAGACTTCTAGACGCCATGGCAACGAACCCCATATACGTAGAAACCGAAGAAGAGATTCCGGAGCTCGTGGAGCGGCTTCGCCGCTACCACGGCGAGGACACGATGCTCGTCCTCCCGATGCGCTCGCGCATCGGGCAGAGTCGCTTCAACTTCCAGTTGCTGCGCAATTACGCGGCGCGCCTGGGCAAGCGGGTGACCGTGGTCTGCGACGACCCGGCTGTGCAGAAGATGGCTTCCGAGAGCGGGTTCCCGGTTTTCGGCGCGGTGGGACCGCTCGGCGAAGGGATCCCCTCCGAGCCGGAGGCGCAGCCCCCGGTCAAGAAGTGGTGGCAGCGGACGCTGGTCGAGCCGACGACCCATGTCGGCATCGCCGCGCCCACCAGGCTTTTGACCAAGACCGCGACCGAGCTGAGGCCCGGCCGCGTCCTCCTGTACGTGACCGCGGCGACGTTGCTCGTGGTCGGCCTGTTCGCCGCGGCGGTGTTCGTGCCGTCCGCCTCGGTCACGCTGGTGGCCCAGGCGCAGCCGTTCGCGCAGAACGACGTCGAGATCCAGGCTCAGCCTGGCAAGGCGCCGATCCGCGTGCGCGTGGTCAAGATCTCGGTCTCCAACTCGCAGGGCTTCAAGACCACGGGGTCGATCGTCGTGCCGCTGGCGCCCGCGATCGGCCAGGTGACTTACACGAACACCTGCAGCGCCGGTGGCCACAACAGTCCCGGCTACTGGCTCTACCGTGGCCAGCGTCTCGATAACAGCAACGGACTGGTGTTCGCTCAGACGTCCAATGACACGCTTGTGGCATGGGGTCAGTCGAGCCCTGCGGTGAACATCATCGCCGTCCAGGCGGGCTCGGCCGGTAATGTGGGTAGCAACACCATCTCCGGGTGGCAGGCCATCGAGGGAAACAGAGTTGACTGCCTGACCGTGAACAACCCGCAGGCCACCGGTGGGGGCACCGATCCATCCACCACCCCGCAGATGACCGAGGCTGACTTCGACGCCGGTCGCGCGCAGCTGGAGCAGGAGCTTCACCAGAGCATCGCGCAGCAGCTCGCGACCGCCGGCCAGGCGGGCGAGAAGCTGAGCGAGACGATCATCTACGGCCCGCCGCAGTACACCACCGACCACCAGCCCAACGACAAGGTTCCGACGTTCAGCGGCACCATGACCGTCGTGGGCGAGGGCGACTTCTACATCGACGCCGACGTGCAGAAGGCCTACCAGACCTACCTCTCGCAGCGTGTGCCGAACAACCAACAGCTGCTGACCGAGAGCCCGATCCAGACGACCTACCGCATCCTCAACGACACCGCCGGCGGCAATATGACGTTCGTCGGCAGCGCATCGGCATATGTCGCTCCGCTGCTCGACGAGGCGTTGATCCGCTCGCAGATCGTGGGCCGGCCGCTCGCCCAGGCCCGGTTCTACCTCGAGAGGCTGCCGATCCGCTCGGTGGCGATCAAAGAGCAGCCGCTCTCGCTGCCGCTCATGCCGCTCCTTGGGAGTCGCATATCACTCCACTACGTGGTCGAGTCGGGAGCACCCGCTCCCTCGTCCGCAGCCACCGCCACGCCCTCCGCGACGCCCTCCGTCTCGCCGTCGCCTTAGTGCGGACGCTCGCGGTCGATCCCGGCACCAAGCGGGTCGGAATCGCGGTCAGCGATCCGACAGGGACGATCGCGCAGGCGCTCACCACCATCGACGCGGCACCGGCGACAAGCCTTGCATCGCGCCTGGCGCGCATCGCCTCGGAACAGGGCGCCGGCAGGATCGTGGTGGGCATGCCGAGACGGATGGATGGCTCATACGGACCCGAGGCGAAGGCTGCGCGCGACCTCGCCGACGGAATCCGCAGGGCCTCCGGCCTCCCGGTCGAGCTGGTCGATGAGCGCCTCACGACCGTGGCCGCGGAGCGCTCGCTGCTCGAGGGCGGGGTGCGGCGCGCGAAGAGGCGCCAGACCGTCGACCGGGTGGCCGCCACCATCCTGCTTCAGTCTCACCTGGACCATAAGCGTGCCGGCTGACAGTCCTGAGCCGGCTCAGGTCATAACGCTGCTCGACGAAACCGGGCTCGAGAGACGCTTCACAATGCATGACGCCTTTGACCTCGACGAGACGTCCTATTACCTCGTCGAGGACTTCGACGATCCGAACCAGGTGCTCCTGCTTCGCGAATCCGAAGGCGGGCTCGAGACCGTCGACGGCGACGAGTTCACGCGCGTGATGGCAGCGCTGGAACAGGACAGCGTCGATTGAAGCGGCTCATCGCGGTCGTCGTGGCCATCGCTCTGGTCGGCTTCATAACCTCTCGCAGCATCGACTGGTGGAACTTCAACGTGAACACGCCGGTCTCGTCCTCGAGCCATACGGTTCCATTCAACGTCGACCTGGGCGAAACGCCTACAGACATCGGGACCAACCTTTTCGACCTGCACCTCATCCGCAGCACAGTGGCCTTCGACTTCTACACCCGGCTGACCAATGCGGGCCCGAAGTTCGAAGCCGGCTCGTTCGTGCTCAACTGGAACATGAGTCTGGCCCAGATCGTGGGTGCTCTCCAGCACAGCAACCCCACCGAGCAGGTTGTCACTTTTCCAGAGGGCTTTCCGCTGCGCGAGCAGGCGAAAACGCTCGAGGCCAAAAAGCTCGGGACGGCGCCGAACTATTTCACGGCCGCGGACTACCTCCAGGCCGCTAAGGACCCCAGCTGGGCCTCTTCCTACAGCTTCCTGCCCAAGCAGGCGGCCAGCGCGGACTTCCCATATGAGGGCTACCTGTTCCCGGACACCTACCAGATCGACCCGGCTGCAGGCGTGCGCGGCCTCGTCAAGCAGCAGCTCGACCAGTTCGGCGTCATCTTCTCGCCGGCCCTCCAGGCTCAGATCGCCCAGGCGACCCCGAGCCGGCCTGCCGAGTCGGTGCAGGCGATCGTGATCCTCGCCTCGATGGTCGACCGCGAAGCCAATGCCACCAATCCGAGCGATCGGGGAAATGTCTGCAGCGTGTACTACAACCGACTTCGGATTGGCCGGCATCTTGGAGTCGATGCAACTCTCCTTTATGCCCTGGGCAGGCTGGCGCCGGGTCCCAGCGGCACGGAACTGCAACTTGCCTCGCCCTACAACACAGGCGAGCAGTACGGGGTCGCGGGACTTCCACCCGGCCCCATAAGCAACCCCGGCCAGGCGGCGATCCTCGCCTGCATCAACCCGCCGAAGACCAACTACATCCATTACTTCACAGACCGGCAGGGCGTGACGCACTTCGAGACCAACGACTCAGACTTCAACCGCGACATTCAGAAGTACGGCGTGAGCGGCAGCTGAAAGTCTTTTTGCTCGGACAGGGAATCTCCTATTCGAGGAGCCCCGCCATGCACAATGCGGCCTTTCGCGCCATGGGGCTCGACTGGTCGTATGAGCTGCTCGACCTGGCCCTGGAGTCCGTTCCCGCCGCGATGGCGATGCTTCGCGAGCAGGATGTGGCCGGCGCGAACGTCACCATCCCGTACAAGCAGGTGGTGATGCAGCACCTCGACACCGTCGAGCCCGAGGCTCTGCGCGCTCGGGCGGTGAACACGATCGTGAACCGGCTGGGCCGGCTCAGCGGCTCCAACACCGACGTGGCGGCCATCAGGGCGGCGATCGCCCAGGCAGGCGTCGAGCCGCGTGGGGCCAGGGT
>JBAUTF010000042.1:0-5875 GCA_049582065.1 Candidatus Dormiibacterota bacterium
CGCCTGAGGCCTCCAGTTGAAAATCGGGCCTGCTGAGCCGCGCCCTGTCGACGAAGAGTCGAATCGACTCGCTCTCCATCAGCAGCTCTGGATGACCGGCGTCCTCCGGGCGCGGGGTGGTGAGCGACGGCGTCCGCCAGATCACCTCGCCGGTCACGCCAAGAGGCTCACGGCTCGTGGCGAGGATGCTCAACTTCGGACAGGAGCGCAGGAGGCGGCTCGTGAGCTCGGCGCACGAGTCGACCAGGTGCTCGCATCCATCCAGCACGATGAGCGAACGGCATTTGGCCAGGCCATCGGCCAGGACTTCGAGCAGCGGGCGCTTGGGCTCCTCCTTGATGCCGCACACCGCAGCCAGCGTCTGCTCAAGCAGGCGGCCGTCTCCCATCGGCGCCAGGTCCAGGAGCCAGACGCCATCAAGGTATTTGTCGAGGCTCTCGGTCGCGAGGCGAAGCGCGAGCCTGGTCTTGCCGGCACCGCCCGGGCCGGTCAGGGTGATCAGGCGCGAGCGGTGCAACAGCCGCCGGAGCTCGGCAAGCTGCGGCTCGCGACCGACAAAGGAAGTGAGCTCGGCGGGCAGGTTGTTGGGCGTGGTCACCGGCGGGCGCGTCGATTATCCCCTGCGACCCGTCGTCCGCCGCGACTAGGTGTTGAGGTCGTGGGTCTCCCCATCCCCCGGCTGCGCCGGGTACTTCCCCGCACAGCGGGGAAGTGAAGATCCCACTTCCGGGCGCCCGGCGCCCGGACAGATGGGGGAGGTACTTCTTGATTTGCGTCTCCCCATCCCCCGGCTTCGCCGGGTACTTCCCCGCGAAGCGGGGAAGTGAAGATCCCACTTCCCCGGCTTCGCCGGGTACTTCCCCACTTCGTGGGGAAGGTGGCCCGTAGGGCCGGATGGGGAGGTTCAAACTCTCATCGATGATCGTCAACGTGTGCCCCGCGGCGGTCACCTCTGCTCCGCCCGATTCGGTGTGGCGGGTTTTGACGGCGCCCGAGCGCTTGGGCGAATGGACCGACGCCACATATCTTTCCTCCGCGCCGCGTGGACCGGCCCAGACCGGCCAGACCATCCGTCTGGAGGCTCCGTCCTTCGGGCGGCGCTGACCGCTCACGATCGAGGTGCGCGACATGGATCCGCAGCGCCGGTGGATCAACTTTCGGGTGAGCCTTCCGTTCGGGGTCGTCAACGAGGAGCACATCACGCTCACCGCAACCGAAGCCGGCGGCACGCTGGTCCGGTTCAATTGAGACTTCCACCTCCCGCCCGGGTGGCGGGGCCGCACGGTCAAGCTCTTGATCGGCCGTGAGCTCGTGAGCGGCCCGGAGGAATCGCTGCGCAACCTGGTCCGCGCGGCTGAAAGCCCGCCAGTCGAGTAACGACCCGGAGTCAGTGCGGGCCGAGCGACTCGGCCTCGCGTGACCGGCGCCAGTGCTCCTCGGCCTGCGCGGAGTCGCCGCGTATCTCGGCCACGCGCGCCAGCGCGCGCCACGTCCAGCCCGGCAGCTGGCGATCGCCGAGCTCCTCGGCGATCCGGATGGCGGACCGCAGGTCCTCCTCGGCCTCATCCAGCCGCCCCAGCTCGCGCTCGGCAATACCTCGCGCGGCGGTGGCGTCGGCCAGCTCCCAGCGCGCTCCGAGCTCAGTGAAGATCGCGGCGCCGCGGTCGAACCACGGCAGCGCTTCCTCGTGGCGGCCGAGATCGGAAATGACACGCCCCTTCTGCACCGAGGTGTTGGCGACGCTGAACTGGTCCCCGATCTCCTCGGCCAGCGCGCTCGCCTCATCGATGAGCTTCAGCGCCACATCGGCGTCCCCCATCTCGGTTCTGTTGATGGAGAGGGCCGTGAGCGCCCGCACTCGCGCCCAGTGATCCTTGGCGTCGACCAAGCCGAGCGCCCGACGCCAGATCCGCTCGGCCTCGTCGAATCGTCCTCGCGTCCACGGTACCCAACCGGCGAACAGCAGCGTGCGCACGATTGCGAACGGCTCGCCCAGCTTTTCGGCCTCCTCGAGGGAGCGTTCCAGCAGCTTCTCCGCTTTGTCCACGTCGGCTTCGAAGTTGATGGCGATGTCGCCAAGGAACCGGAGGGCGAGGGCGTGCGCAAATGGGTCGCCTGAGCTCTCGGCCAGGTCGACGGCGCGCGTCAGAGCCTCGGTCGCCAGCCGGTACTCGCCGAGCCAGTAGCGCGCCTCGCCCAGCCCCGCCAGCACGCGGGCCTCGCGCTTTCCCCACGTGCCTGCCGGCCCGGCCATGATGAGCGCCCGCTCGTAGCGATCGATCGCAGATCGACTCTCCATACGCCTGCGTGCGCGATCGCCTGCGACCAGCAGTGCGTCAGCTGCGCGGTCCGGGGCTGAGCGGTCCCTCGGGTCGAGGTCTAAAGAGGCCAGCGCGGCGAGCTCGTAGTGGTCGGCGGCAAGCGAAGGGCGGTTGTTGCCGACCAGGTATTGCGCAACCAGGGTGTGAAGGCGAAGGCGCTCTCGCTTGGGCAGGCTGGCATATGCGACGTCCTTCAGGGTCGCATGTCGAATCCGCCAGGCCGGCGTGCCTGAGGCGGGCTTGTCGTGAACCAAAACCTCGGCTTCTTCGAGCTGTTGGAGCTCAGCGACACTGCCGGCCCCGTCGACCACGGCCAGCTCGTCCAGATCGAAACCGTACTTGAACACGGAAGCCCGCCGAGCCAGCTCACGAAGCCTTGGCGGGAGTGCGTCGAGGCGCGCGCTGATCACGGCCTGCACGGTCGGAGGAATCGGAGCGTGGGTTGGCGCGGCGCCGCCTGCGTGCATGAGCATGCCGGTCGTCTCCACAATGAAGAACGGGTTCCCACCGGCACGCTCCGCAATCTCCAGCGCCTGAGGTTCGGTGATCCGACCCCCGCCGGCATGACGCACCAGATGGATCGATTCTTCCGATGAGAGCGGCCCCAACCGCAGCAGCATCGAGTTGGCACAGCCGGCGCCCCAGCCTGGACGCTGCTCGAGAAGCTGGGGGCGCGCGAGCGCCACGATCAACGCCTGGCGAGGTCCTTTTCGCCCGGAGGCAGCCAGCCGCTCGACGAGGTCCAGCATCGGGGGCTGCAGCGCGTGCGCGTCATCGAACACGATCATCACCGGGTGATCGCGCGCCATCGCGTCCACGAGTGCGATGAATCCGGCCTGCACGTCCTGGACGAACGCAGCTTCGTCGCGCCGCTCTGCCACGCCGAACAGCTGTGCCAGGCGCTGCACGGTTTGACCGGCTTCGTGCTCACCGCTCGTCCCGGCCACCAGGTCCTGGAGCAGCGTGAGGATCCTGTCGGCTGGATCGCCTGCCGCGATGCCGGCGAGGTCGCCCACGATCGCGGCGACGGGTGAGAATGCCGCCGTGTCGCTTTGGGAACGCGGCTGCCCGTTGAGGACCATGACCGCGGCGCCGACACCCGCCGCCATCTCATCCGCCAGCCGTGACTTGCCGATTCCCGCCTCGCCCACGATCGTCACCAGAACGGGGCTTGCGGTTGACGCGGCCAGGCTCAGGCCCTGGTCGAGGACGGCCAGCGCGCTGGTGCGTCCGACAAACGGGATGGTCCGCCTGGTCGAGCGCATGGTCAGCCCTTCGACCGGGAAGGCGTCGAGCGCCGTCTCAAAGCCTTTGGCCCGGACGCGATGGCGACGGCCGTACGAGACCTTCTCCGCCGTGAGGGTGTGAGTGGTGTTTCCCGCGAGGATCTGGCCGGGCTGCGCCGCCGTTTGCAGACGAGCGGCCGCGTTCACGACCGGCCCCGTGACCAGGACCTGGCCGCTCGGGTTGCGCCCCATGGCGGCTTCGCCCGATTCGATGCCTATGCGAACCTCGAGGGATTCGCCGAGCCCGGCCGCCTGCCCGAGCCGGCGGGCTCGAGCGCGAATCGCCAGCCCGGCTCGCACGGCGCGCAGGGCGTCGTCCTCGTGAACCTGGGGCAGCCCGAACACCGCCATCACGGCGTCCCCGATGAACTTCTCGGGTCGTCCCCGGAGCGTGAGCAGCTCTTCAGCCGCCGCGGCGAAGAACTGTCCGAGGACCTCGCGCGCGCGCTCCGCGTCGAGCCTTTCCCCCAGGCCTGTCGAGTCGACGATGTCGGCGAAGAGGACGGTCACCATCTTCCGTTCCTCGGTGCCGACCAGAGGCCCGACCGAGGCGCCGCAGTTGGGGCAGAACCTGGCGCCGTTGGGCAGCGGCCGGCCGCAAACCGAGCAGGTCATGACATGCAGAATATGCTGACCCGATGAGCACCTCGAAGACCAAGGCCCTGAGCCGGGTTCCGCTCTTCTCGCAATTGTCGGATCGAGACCTGGAGTTCGTGGCCAGCCGGGTCGACGAGGTCGACGCCAAGGCCGGTCAGAGATTGACCACGCAAGGGCGCTCCGGCGACTCGTTCTACGTTCTGCTCGACGGTGAGGCGGACGTGGAGGTCGACGGCAAGCCGCGGGCCACGATGAAGGCGGGAGACTTCTTAGGCGAGATCAGCATGTTGGATCGGGGCCTGGCCTCCGCCACCGTCACGACCCGGACCGACGCCCGGCTGCTGGTCATGAGCCATTCGCAGTTCCGCGACGCCATCAAGGCCAGCGATGAGCTGCTGGTGAAGGTGCTGGCGGTGATGGGTGAGCGTCTGCGCGCGGACATGCGGGCCAGGGACCAGCAGCGGTCCTAGGCGAGCTCGTTCGCCGGCCTGAGACAATTGCACCGTGAGCCGCGCCGTCGAGGAGCTCAACCGCCGGATGCTTCGGGCACGGGACGCGATCGATCGGTCATACGCCCAACCTCTCGACATCCCGGCCCTGGCCCAGGTGGCGCATGTGTCTGAGGCGTACTTCATCCGCACCTTCCGATCCACTTTTGGCGAGACGCCGCACCGCTACTTGCAGCGCCGGCGGGTGGAGAGGGCGATGTTCATGCTGCGGGAGACTGAGCGGAGCGTCACCGACATCTGCATGGAGGTGGGGTTCGCCAGCCTGGGCACTTTCAGCCGCATGTTCAGCGAAATCCTCGGCGAGACGCCGACGAGCTACCGCCAGAACGCTGACGTGGGATCGGCTCCGACCTGCTTCACCATGGCGTGGACCAGACCGAGCAGTTTTGGAGAAGCCAGGTCGCAAAACGGCCGATAGCATCGATCTCGTTCCGATCAATTCGTTCCAAGGAGGAAACCGATGCTCGACTCGATCAACATCTCGCACATCTTCGTCAGCGACCAGGACAAGGCCCTGGATTTCTTCGTGGGCAAGCTCGGCCTGGAGGTCACCAGCGACATGAATTTCGGGCCGATGCGCTGGCTCACAGTCGGCGTCCCGGGCGATCCGAGCCGCGTCATCCTGCTCGAGAAGCCGGGGCCCCCGGCGATGGACGAGGCAACCGCCGCCAACGTGCGCGAGCTCGTGGCCAAGGGAGCGAGCGGGTTCACTGTCGGATTCACGACCAAAGACATCCACAAGACCTACGAGACGCTGAAGGCGCACGGCGTGGAGTTCAACCAGGAGCCGACGGACCGCGGTTACGGAACAGACATCGGCGTGCGCGACCCGTTCGGCAACCACATCCGGATCGTGCAGTTCGCGGGTGAGGTCAACCAGGCGGCTCCGAAATCGGCGGCGAAAGCCTGAGGGGCGGCGATGAGAATCCGAGTCAAGGTTTTGCAGACGGGCAAGACCGCTTGTGGGATCGAGATCCCGGCCGGGGTCGTCGCCGGGCTCGGTCCCAGCCGGCGGCCGGCGGTCAAAGCGACGATCAACGGGTACACGTACCGGAGCAGCATCGCGTCGATGGGCGGGAAGTTCATGCTCAGCGTCAGCGAAGAGGTGCGGAGGAACTCGGGCGTGGCGGGCGGAGACACGGTCGACCTCGACCTCGAGCTC
>JBAUTF010000043.1:0-18191 GCA_049582065.1 Candidatus Dormiibacterota bacterium
CAACCACGCCCACGCGAGGACCGCCAGCACGCCGGCGGCGAGCGCGGACGGGATCACCGCGAATAGGCCGAGCGACCCCAGCGCGGCCATGGGCGCACCGACCTCGAGGTGCGGAATGAGCCGGGCGATGCCGCCGGCCGCCCAATGGTTGGGGAACTGGGTGGTGGCCAGCGGAGAGACACCCGGGGTCGGGTCGACCGGGACCCAACCGAAGCTGGGAAACCAGACCTCGACCCAGGCGTGGGCGTCGTGCTCACGCACCACGGACTGGTCGAGCACCGGGTCGTAGTCGCCGGTCGAGTAGCCGGTCGCCAGGCGAGCCGGGATTCCCAGGCTTCGCAGCATGAGGGTCTCGGCAGTGGCGAACTGCTCGCAATAACCGGTCTTGACGTCGAAGAGGAACCAATCCACCGGGTCGCGGCCGGCCGGGACGGGCGGCAGCGCCAGCGTGTAGTGGTAGGTAGCCTGCAGATAAGTCGTCAGCGCCATCACCACGTCGAGCTGGTTGGTCGCGCTGCTGGTGACCGTCGCCGCAAGGGCCCTGGCGCGTTGCGAGAGGGAGCTGAAATCGAGATAAGCAGCGTTCCCGTCGGGCGCGCCGTGCTGGGGCTCGTCCGAGCGGAGCGCCTGCGGAGAGAGGTTGGGCAGATAGGAAACGACCGAATACGTCTGGCCGGGCTGGAGCTCGCCGGGAGTGTAGAAGGTGCCGTAAGCATCCTCCCGAAGCGACGAAACCGGGGCGTAAAGGCTCTGGATCGGGTACGCCGCATTGATCACGCCCGGCAGGGGCCGGAGCACGCGAAAGGTCTGGACGAAGGTGCCCAGGTTGTGCGCCGGCTCGGGTGGAAGAACGCGCGGCGGCACGTACGGGTTGAGCTCGCGATAGGAGCGGTTGGAGGCGGTCCAGACGCCGTCGCGATAGGTGTCGAAGACCAGGCCGCGCCAGTACGCCGGCGCGCCGGTGCGGACGTACATCACTGGCGCATCGCCCAGTCGACCGCGGAAGTGCAGGTCGATGCTGCTGGTCGCGCCCGATTGGCCACCGGTGATCTGGACCAGCGGTAGCGCTGGGTTCTCCAGGGTGCCGCGAAACTGGGTGAAGCTCGGAAGCGAGATCACGAGCGGACCGGTCGGCGTGCCGGATGGCTGCGGCACGGCTACGAAGACGACCAGCCCGATCGCCAGCGAGCTCAGCACCGCGACGGCGACGGCGACGGGCGGGCCGCTGACCTCGGCGCCGATTCGCCGCAAGTGGGATGCCATCCAGAACCCGGCCAGGCAGACGGCCCATAGGGCGACCAGGATCCCGAAGGGGTAGTCCCACGCGTAAACGGCCGCCAGATAGAGGATCGCGAGGCTGATCCACAGGCTCGAGTAGCAGTTGCGACGCGTCTTCAGGTCGAAGCTCGTGATTGCGACCAGCAGAATCGCGAAGTTGGCCTGCGGCAGCTGCCCGCCGAAAAGCGCGAGCGCGGAGTCGGATATGACGTAGAAGAGCGCGGCGAAGACCATGCAGGCGAGCAGCGCCTGCCGCCAGAACCCGCGCTTGCGCTCCCTCTCGCGGTAGCTCACGACATGTCCCACGCCGGCCGCTACGAGCCCGAGCGCGGGCACGACGTAGTCCTGGCCGTAGAGCACGATCCCCAGCACGGCGACCGCGAAGCCGGAGAAGACGAATGCCCTCCCTTCCAGCGAGTGCTCGACCGGCGAGGCCGGGAGCCGGAGCCAGCGCGGCGACCTCACAGCGGCCAACCAGTCCCGACGCGCCTCAGCGGAACGTCGACGTCGAGCTCCGCTCCACCCACCACCCAGGCCCTGGCCCTGCCGCCTCGACTGCGAACCGTCTCGATCGCCACGACCAGCCGCGGGTCCGAGCCGCCGGTGACGGCCACGGCGTCGCTCACAGCGGGCGGATCGACCTCGTCTTCGTCGTGCGCCGCGGGGTAGCGCGCCAGCCAGTCGAGCAGCGACCAGAAGGAACGCGCGTCGCCGGGCAGGCTCGGTTCGAGGCCGGGCGCCCAGAGGAGCACTCGGCCTCCCTCCCGGATACAGTCCCAGGCTTCGGAGGCTGCGATCCGCGCGACCTGGTCGGCGATCTCTCCGTCCGCGGGCGATGGGTCGCAGAAGATGCCCAGGGTTTGGGCGCCGGGAGGCTCGTATTCGCGCACCACGAGCTCGCCGTGTCGCGCGCTCGAGCGCCAGTGAATCCTTCGGAGCGCGTCGCCCGGCCGGTACTCGCGCACGCCGAACAACTCCGTGCCGGAGCCCGCGCGCGGCGCCGCGACGCTCGCCTCGAGCTCGCGTGTCTGCGGCTGCGACACGAGCGACGTGAAGCGCGGGAGCACCAGGGCGACCTCGGCGTCGGCGCAGCTCCGCCGGCTGCGAAACAGGCCGAGCGGGTCGCTCGACACGACCTCCCAGGAGGTGGCGTCGACGGGCCCGCGCCGCAGCTCACGCACCACCTGGAGACGCCGCCAGCTTGACCTGGGCACCACGCCCGTCGCGACGGTGATCTCCCTGGCCCCGATCCGGCCGCTCAGCCACGCGGGTCCACGTGCCGCACCGGACGTGTCCAGGCCGACCTCGATCTCGAAGCCGTCACCCTCGAACGCCGGGGCGGGCAGAGGCCCGCTGCGAAGCAGCTGATCGGAGATCTCCTCGACCGGTGATCCCGCCGACGGCCGGTTGGTCACGACAAGCAGGTAGAGCGTGAGGCCGGCCCGGTTCCAGGCCGCGTAAGCGCCCGCGACGGCCGCGAAGGCGAAAACCCAGGCCGCCAGCAGGAACAGCCAGGGCACCTCGGAGGTGGCGGCGTACCACTCGAGCACCAGGCCGAGGGCGACCGCGCCCAAAAACCTCCAGGTCGGCCTCAGGGGGTTTGTCCTCCTAGTGCTGGCGCAGCGGCGGCAACGGAAGCGACGCCAACACCTCCGACACCATGTCGGCGGCCTTGGCACGGCCGCGCATGCCGAGGCGATGAGCGAGCACCGGCAGGGCGAGGAGCTTCACATCGTCCGGCAGGACGAAGTCCCGCCCTTCGAACAGCGCCCAGGCCTGCGCCGCGCGCTGGAGGTAGACGGCCGAGCGCATGCTCGCCGGTAGCAGCACGTCGGGCCGTACGCGAATCGCTTCCAGCAAGGAGACGATGTAGGTCCGGATCGCCGGCGCCGCCACCACGCGAAGGCATGCTTCCTGGAGCTCGATCACCTCGTGGATCTCGACCACGGCGCCGAGCTCCGAGATCGGGTCGCCGTGCTCTCTGCGCGCCAGCACCTCCATCGCCTCCGCATGGGTGGGCGGGCCCATCTCGGCGGCCAGGATGAAGCGGTCGAGCTGCGACTCGGGCAGGGGATAGGTGCCGTGGAACTCAGCCGGGTTCTGCGTGCCGATCACAAAGAATGGACGCTCCAGGGTCCTGGTCTGGCCTTCGACGGTGACCTGCCCCTCCCCCATCGCCTCGAGCAGCGCCGACTGCGTGCGCGGCGTGGCGCGGTTCACCTCGTCGGCGAGCACGACGTTGGCGAAGATCGGGCCGGGGATGAACTGGAAGCTCAGGTCTTTCTGGTTGAAGATGCTCGACCCCGTGATGTCGGACGGGAGGAGGTCAGGCGTGCACTGGATGCGGCGGAACGTCCCACCGACCGATGTCGCCAGTGCCCGCGCGAGCATGGTCTTGCCGGTGCCGGGGAGGTCCTCGAGGAGGACATGGCCGCCGGCGACCAGGCCCGCGGCGGCGAGCCGGACGACTTTCTCCTTGCCGACGATGACGCGGTGCACGTTCAGCTCGATGCGACCGAGCAGCTCGGCGGCGCGGCGTGGTTCGAGGGCAGGTTCCCGGGTGGCCGCCACGAAAGTCAGTCTAGAGGCGGCGCCCGGCGGCTTCGACCGCGTAACTCAGAGATTCCCTATCGCGCCGAGGAAGATCGGAGCGTCGGTCGCGTTGTCGATCAAAGCCAGCGCGAATGGGTGATCGACGATGGTTGGGATCCGAAGCGCGGTGGCGACCATGCCGCCCGTGGCCGCCGCGGCCGTGGTCCCTTTCTCGTCGACCTGGAGGTAAGTCTTCTGGATGACGGTTGTGAGGAAGCATCCGCTGCAGATTTCGGGCAGTTCGGCGCCCGGGATCGGCATGCCCATCGCGGCCAGCGTCTTGGTCAGGTCCACCCCGTAATCCAGTTTGAACTTCGGCATGACGAGCGTGCCGTTGCAGGCGACGTCGACGTCTGGTGCGCCCGACCAGGCCTTGCAATGGCCTCCCAGTGACGGCCCGACGGCGTGGTGCAGGTACTGCAGCGTCTGCGCCCACACCGCACCGTTGAGGAAATCCGCGAACGCTGCAGGCGAGAGGATCTGGCGGGGCAGCAGCAGGACGGCGGAGAACCGTCCGCCCTTGTAAGGAAGAAGCTCGGCTGTGAGTTCTGGTGTCTGCAGCTCAGTCACGCTTTCGCTTCGCCTCATCATCGAGACACTCACGGTCTGGCCCGCGAACGTGTGGAAGTCTATGGGTTCGCCGACGGTGTTGAACTCCGCCGCCCACAGCGCATGGAAGTACGTCGCGTTGACGAGGAAGGCGACGGTGCCCGGGTCAAACTGGTCGACCAGCTGCGTGATTTTGTGGTGCGTCGCGGCATCTACCCACTGGTTCACCACGGCAGGAGCAGCGGGCGACGCGAAGTCCAGGTTCGCGATCTGCGCCGAGTAATCGTTGCGCAGGGTGGCGACGTATGCGGGGCTCAGGGTCAGGCCCTGCTGCGCCCACACGGCCTGTGCCAGCTCGAGCTGGACGTTGCTGTCGCTCTGGGCCAGGCGCTGGATCGTCAGACGAGCCTCCGCGCTCGGGTCAGTCGCCGGGTCGAGCCCGAGGACCTTGAGCATTGCGGCCCTGGTGTCACCGTGCGCGGCCGAGGCCGCCATGCTCAGCATCAGTGTCGCGCTCAGCGGGGAGACGAAGACGTTTCCGGCGCCCGGTTCGGCGAGCAGGTGCTCCACCAGGCTCACTCCAAAGCCCGTGGACGAGTCGGTCAGCTGCATCGACACGTGCTGAACCACGACGTCGGGGGGAGACTCGCCGCAGGCCGAGGCCAGGACTGCGCCGATCGCGGCCGCAACCACCAGGCCCCGGGAAGTGGTGCGCACGTCAGAGATGACGGACCAGGGCCGCAAAAGGTAACAAGGAACCCCCGCGGGACCGCCCGTCGGCTAGGCCTGGCCGATCATCCGGGAGATGACCTCGCTCAGGTTCGGGCCTCCCTTGCCGAAAGGCACCGAGTGCACCCGGTGGGCGAACACCATCTCGGCGACCTCGCCCACGTGGTTGACGCGGACCTCGCCGGCGCTGTCGTACGCGGCCTTGGCCTGCGCCGCCCGCGCGCACACCAGGTCTGAGCGGTGCCCGTCGACCTCGAGCGCGATCGAGATCTGCGCGATCAGCTTCAAAATCGAACGCGGCAGCGCGACCTCGGGGAAGGTCGCGATGGCCTCCGCGATCCGCGACCGCACTCCCTGCTCCGACTCCGCGTGCTGCTGGGTGAAAAGGTTGGGGTCGTCCTCCCACACCGCGCGCTTTTCGACGATCGAGACGCGCTGGTCCAGGTCGCGGATCCCTTCCACGTCGACGCAGAGCCCGAACCGGTCGAGCAGCTGCGGGCGCAGCTCGCCCTCCTCGGGGTTCATCGTGCCGACCAGGATGAAGCGCGACGGGTGCGAGACCGAAACGCCCTCGCGCTCGACGGTGTTGATACCCATGGCGGCGGCGTCGAGCAGCACGTCGACGATGTGATCGTCCAGCAGGTTCACCTCGTCGACATACAGGATGTTGCGGTTCGCCTCGGCCAGCACGCCCGGCTCGAAGCGGCGCGAGCCCTCCTTGAGGGCCGCCTCCAGGTCGATCGTGCCGACCACGCGGTCCTCGGAGGCGTTGATCGGCAGCTCCACCACGCGCATGCGCCGCGTCGCGACCGGCAGGGGGCCTGCTTTGGCCCGCTCACGGCAGTCGTAGCACCAGTCCTCCGGGTCGTCGGGATGGCATCCGAAATGGCAGCCCTCCACCACCTGCTGGTCGGGCAGCAGGCGCGCCAGGGCGCGCACGGCCGTCGACTTCCCGGTCCCCTTCTCGCCTCGGATCAGCACGCCGCCGATCGACGGGTTGATGGCGTTGAGCACCAGGGCCAACTTCATCTGGTCCTGGCCCACGATCGCCGTGAACGGGTAGGAGTAGCGGTCTATAGCCATGCGAATCGAATACTACCGGCCGCTTCTGCCCAGCTCCCTCTCCACCGCTGACTGGATCTCGTCCCGTGAGAGGTCGTAAAGGCCGTAGTAACGCGCGCCCATTCGCTCGGCGAGGTCGGCGCAGGCGTTGATCGCATACGTCTGATACATCGGCGCCACGCGGGCGAGGTGCTGCACCGAAGGCAGGTGGCTGTAGTCGCGCGCGGAGTCGATCACCAGAACATCGATGTTTTCGGCCTCGATCAGGCCGGCCACCTTCTGGGCCTCGATCAGAGGCTCTTCCTTGAACATCGAGATGTTGCCCCGGCCGTCGCTGATCAGCACCAGGAGCGGCCGGATCGTCGGGTCGCGCATCAGCTCGGTCTTGACCACTTTGTAGCCCGCCATGAGCCCATGGGTCAGCGGAGTCGTGCCGCCGACCGACAGCCTCTCGAGCCGCCGGCGCGCGAGCGACACGCTCGACGTCGGGCGGAGCACAACCTCCGCGCTCCGGTTCTTGAAGATCACCACCGCGACGCGGTCGCGCCGCACATACGCGTCCTGGAGCAGCGAAAGAATGGCGCCCTTGGTCGCGGCCATGCGCTGCTCCGCGTCCATCGACGCTGAGGCGTCGACCACGAACACGATCAGGTTTCCGATCTTTCGCTCGCGCACCTTCTGGCGAAGGTCTGCGCGCTCGAGCTTCAACCGCTCGCCCGCCAGACGGCCGCGGTCCTTCTGCATCGGTGCGGCGGCTCGTACGGTCGCGTCGATCGCGAGGTCGTTGACCTTCGCCCTCGGCTCGGCGCGCACGTACCGGCCGCGACGGTCGGGCGTCTGGCTGGCGGAGCGCTTGCCGCCCTGCTTGCGCACGCGGCGCTGCCGCGGCAGATCGATGCGCTTCACGTTGAACGTCTCGAGCGCGTCGGGCGCCGATTCATGGCCGCTCGAGCCGCCGGTCGTCATCCCCTGGTCGCTGCCCGCCGACTGCTCGCCCGAGTCGGCGGCGCTGGAGCTCTGGTCGGCCGAAGCCTCCGCCGCCGCGTCACTCTCCGAAGCCTGCGGCTCGCCACTCTCCGACTCGGCCGGCTTTTTGCCCTCCTGCTCCTCGCCAGGCTCGGAGGAGCTCGTGTCGTCCGGGTCGCGCTGGACCGGCCGGCGCGCGCGGTGGGCGAGCGCCAGCGCAGCGGCGTCGTAGATGTCCTCGCGGGTCGGTGAGCGGTGGCGCCGGTATGCGGCGAGAGCTTTGGCGGCATGGTCGATGACCACGTCCGCGCGGTGACCGAGCACCTCGGCCTCGACGCAGATCGACGAGATGAGCCGCGCGTGGCCCGGGCTGACTCGAACCTCTTTGACGCGCCCAATCGCCTCCCCCAGAGCGCGCGAGAGGTTGGCGTCGGCAGCGGCGAACTCGTTGGCGAACTCGTGGTCGCCGCGCTTGAAGTCGGCATCGCGCTCGGCGATGAGCACCCGCTGGTCCGGGTCTCGGATGCCCTCGACGTCGACGCAGAGCCCGAAGCGGTCGAGCAGCTGCGGCCGGAGCTCGCCCTCCTCGGGGTTCATGGTGCCGACCAGGATGAAGCGCGACGGGTGCGCGAAGGACACCCCCTCCCTCTCGATGACGTTGACCCCCATGGCCGCCGCGTCGAGCAGCACATCGACCAGGTGATCGTCGAGCAGGTTGACCTCGTCGACGTACAGGATGTTGCGGTTGGCCTCCGCCAGCACTCCTGGCTCGAACCGCCTGGTCCCGGTGCGGAGCGCCGCCTCGATGTCGATGGTGCCCACCACGCGGTCCTCCGACGCGTTGATGGGCAGCTCGACCACCCGCATCCGTCGCTTGTGGTGGGGCAGCATGCCGGCCGCCTCCAGGCGGGCGCGGCAGTCGGTGCAGAGCTGTTCTCGCTCCTTGGGGTCACAGCCGAAGTGGCAGCCCTCGACCACGTCGTGCTCGGGCAGCAGGCGAGCGAGCGCGCGCACGGCGGTCGACTTGCCGGTGCCCTTCTCGCCACGGATGAGCACGCCGCCGATGGTCGGCATGATGGCGTTGAGGATCAGGGCCAGCTTCATCGAGTCCTGGCCGACGATCGCGGTGAACGGAAAGGAGTGGCGGTCGAGCGTGATGCTCACATCGCCAGATTAGATAGGTCACTTCCGCGCTGTGCGGGGACGGATCACTTAAGTGACTTCCCCGCTGTGCGGGGACGGATCAGATAAGTGACTTCCCCGCTGTGCGGGGACGGATCAGATAAGTGACTTCCCCGCTGTGCGGGAACGGATCAGATAAGTGACTTCCCCGCTGTGCGGGGACGAATCGGATAAGTGACTTCCCCGCTGTGCGGGGAAGGTGGCGCGCAGCGCCGGATGGGGAGATTCACCTGCCCGGAACGAAACAGCGCGCATCGAGTTGTGTCCCGTGGAGATCCTGGTGGCTCTGGTCGCGCTGGTCCTGTTCGACATCGCCACGTGGCGGTTGGGCGTGGACTCGCGTGAGTCGGGCCGCGACCCTCGGTCCGAGGGGCGCCCGGACGCTGGATCTAAGCCTTAGTTCCCAGGAGCTCGGCGACCCGCGGGTCGTCGCGGATCGGGTCCAGGTCAGGGTCCTTGTGAGACCAATCCTTCAGGTCGGGCGCGACCTCGAAGCTCTCGCGGAGGAGTGGCATCGCGTCCTCGACTCGTCGGGTGCGGGCATAGAAGCACGCCAGGTTGTAGGCCCCCACGGCGTGAGTTCGTGGATCAGTGGAAGTCCGCGACGACAGGTCCTGAGACCAGCGGAGGACTGCCTCGGCCGCGTCCTCGTTCCCAGCTTCGAGGTGGCACCACATCAGGTGGGCGGCAAGATGGTCGCCCGGCGACCCGTCGACGAGCTTCCTACCCGGCGCGTACGGCCGGGGTCGCTCGAAGTCTTCGTCGGTGCATGCCTCGACCACGGTCTCGAGCAGATCCCATGATCGGCGTGCGCCGGCGATGACATCTGCAGCCGGCTGATTGCGGGTCGCCTCATAGACAGCAGTGTTCTGCGCCTGTCCGTCCACGTCCGGCGGAAGCTCGCCACCAGTACGGACGGCGTCGATCAAATGGGCGTCGCGATCGCGCCACCACGCGATATGGGCCAGGTGGTCCTTGGGGCGCCACTGACCTGACAGATCGGGCGGTCCGTCTGAGCAAAGCGCTTCGAGCTCCGCCTCCCTCTGGCGAGTCTCGGCCAAGGCCTGGCGTAGCTTGTGTTTCAGCCGGGGACGAGCTCCTTGACCAGCTCGCGCTCCTGCACGAGCTCCTCGGTGGTGACCCGGATCCTCTCCTTCGCATCGCCGTCGTGCTCCAGGCCTTCGACGACCTCCCAGCGCTCCCCGTCCGACTTGACCGGGAAACCGAACTGAAGCCAGTCCGGCACGCCATACTCGCCGTGGCTGACCACGGCCAGCGAATGCCAGTCTCCCCAGGCCGTCGGGTTGCGGATGCTGTTGACCGAGTCGATCACGGCGTTGGCCGCCGACGCAGCCGACGACGCGCCGCGCGCCTCGATCACGGCAGCACCGCGCTTCTGGATGGTCTCGATGAACTTGTGCTTGAGCCAGCCGTGGTCTGAGATCACGTCCTGCACGGCCGCCCCTGCGATGCGCGCGTTGCGGGCGTCCGGGTACTGCGTCGCCGAGTGGTTGCCCCAGATCGCCATGTTCGTGACCACCGAGACTGGAACCCCCGCCTTTTTGGCGATTTGAGTCTTGGCCCGGTTCTCGTCCAGGCGCGTCATCGCAAACC
Organism: Candidatus Dormiibacterota bacterium; assembly: GCA_049582065.1. Classification (GTDB taxonomy): domain Bacteria; phylum Chloroflexota; class Dormibacteria; order Dormibacterales; family Dormibacteraceae; genus DATKSS01. The sequence continues at coordinate 9,973 of JBAUTF010000043.1, forward strand.
ATCTCTCGGCCGGGATCTCCGGCGCGTTGGAGCGCGCGATGTAGCAGTTGGTGTTGCAGGGATTGCCTACGACCAGGATGCGCACGTCGCTCGCGGCTCGCTTGGCGATCGCCTTGCCCTGCGGCCCGAAGATGCCCCCGTTGACCGCGAGCAGGTCGCCGCGCTCCATGCCGGCCTTGCGCGGAATCGAGCCCACCAGCAGCGCCCAGGACACCCCGTCAAAAGCCTCTTCCGTCTTGCTGGTGAGCACCATGTCGTGCAGGAGCGGGAAGGCGCAGTCATCGAGCTCCATGGCCACGCCCTCGAGGGACTTCATTGCCGGCTCGATCTCCAGCATGCGCAGGACGACCGGCTGGTTCGGGCCGAGGAGCTGGCCTGAGGCGATGCGAAAGACCAGGGCGTAACCGATCTGGCCGGCGGCCCCGGTGACCGTGACGTGGACCGGCTTGCGCGCGCTCTCACCCATGCCAGGAGAATGCTAACCGGCAGCCGTTACGCGCCGCGGGAGCGCGATCGAATGAAGCTAGATCTAACGACAGGCCAGCACCGTCCCGCCGGTGAAGAGAACGGGGGCGACCCGTGGGCTGAGGGCGCGTCTGAGTTGGTCAAGTCGGTGATCTCACCCTATTAGGCTGCACCGCTGCGTCGCGGGCAGCCACTCGACCCGGTCGGATTCGCTGGCATCCCGCGGGTCGCTAACGCGTGCGGCGCCTTCGGCGTGGGAGACGTTGAACTTCTGGTCGGGCAGCCTAATCGACGGGAAGTCGCTGAAGAGCAGGCTCAGCGGACCGGGACGCCGGCCGGTCTCCGCGAGGGTCTAGCGATTTGGAACGTTCCCTCTCGCGTCGATAGGGGATCGCCCGCGTCGCTCGGTTCGTAGCGAGGCTTCGAATCTCAACCGACCACTCTCACCCGTTGCGATATCGCGCCCCAGCTTGCGTCGCCAGTGAGCACGACATCGGCTCCGAGCACCTCGGCAGTAGCGAGGACCAGAGCGTCGGGTAGACGCAGGCTGCGATGCCCTGCCCGCAGGCGCGCGGCCTCGACGGCAACCTCTTCTCCGGTATCGGCGACTCGCAGCTCAAGTGCTCGGATGCTCCCGCGGGCTTGTTCCAACTTGCCCGCACGGGCCGGCGCGACGAGGGTTTCGGCCAGTGCGGAGGCCGGAATCGCAAGGTCGGCTGCCGCTACCAGTTCGAGTGCGCGTCGGGCACCCGGGTTGAGGGCGTCCGCCGGATCCAGCAATGCGATTACGACGCTCGCGTCGACAACGATCAGCGCCACTCGTCGCGGAGACGATCGAGGTCGCCCGGCCTCCAGACACCGGAAAGCGCGCCAGCCACCTCGTGGATTGCCTTCAGGCGGCGCGCCGCCACGCCCTCCTGCCGCGTGAGCACTACGCGCCCGTCCTCGGCGTCCACCTTCAGCTCATCACCTGGCTGCAGGCCAAGCTGCTTCACGATATGGAGCGGTACGGTCACCTGCCGCTTGCCGGACAGGCGGGTGAAGCCACGTCTGCGCTGGAGCTTGACTCGCTTCATACTGAATCAAGCTTACCGCACCTGGTGTGATTACCGGAAGCCTTCCCCCTCCGGCTCGAACAGGTCGTCGGCCGCCAGGCGGCGGGCGAAGCACAGGAACCCGCTGTGGGCAACCATGCGGTGGGACGGTCGCAGGCTCCGGCCGCGCACCGTCCAGCCTCGCTGCAGCAGCTCGAAGACCTCGAGCATCCCGAAGCCGCGGAGATCGCGCAGGCAGTCGAAGAATCGCTGGACCTGGCTGATGTTGGGGCTGAAGGCGAAGACGATCCCACCCGGACGGAGGGCCACCTTCGCACCCGGCACCGCCTGCCAGGGTTCAGGAAGGTCGAGCAGCACCCGGTCGAGATCGCGCTCATCGAAACCGGCATAAGCGTCCCCGAGCTTCAGCTCCAGGTTTTCGGGCACACCGCCCAGCGTCTCGACGATCGCCTTCCTCGCCGCCTCCTGGAACTCCTCGCGCTGCTCATAGCTCACCAGTCGCCCTTCTGGGCCGATCGCTCGGAGCACCGCCAGGGTCAGCGCGCCAGTCCCCGTTCCCGCCTCGAGCACCTTCGCCCCCGGGTAGATGTCGGCCCCGACCAGGATCGCCCCGATGTCCTTCGGGTAGATCGGCTGCGCCTGCCGCACCCGGCCCGTGACCTGTTCGGCGAAGGTGGGCCGCACCGCCAGCAGCCGGGCGCCCATCTGGGTCGTGACGATGACCCCTTCGGGACCGCCGATCAGGTCGTCGTGGTTGACGATCCCGGAATGGAGCGAGTGCCGCTCGCCCGTCTTGAGGCGAACGCGGTGCTTGCGGCCGACCTTGTCGACCAGCAGGATCAAGTCCCCTTCCTTTAGGGGCAAGCGAGCCTCCCCATCCCCCGGCTGCGCCGGGTACTTCCCCCCGAGCGGGGAAGTGACCTATCCATTCTTGTGGGCGCGGATCAGGCAGTGCCAGTACGCGTGCCACAGCTTTCCTTCCCGCCGAACGGGATGTAGCTGCGCCAGAGCCTCTCCCTCGGCGGCCTCGATCACGCTCGTCAGCTCCGCGGCCAGCGCCGGAGCCACGGCCATCGTGTTCATCCACTCCTCGTAGTTCCAATCCAGCTCGCGGGCCTGCGCGCTCTCGACCTCGAAGCCGGCCCGCTCCAACCTCGCCACCCATTCGTCCACCGTCATCGAGCGCACGTGCGACGGATCGCGGCGTACCTCGACCTCGTGCAGGACGTCGCGGGCGGGCATCGGGGGAGCGCAGTCGACGAAAACCGCGTCACGGCCGGGCTTGAGCACCCGCCACGCTTCGGCCAGGAAGGCGTCGACGTCCGGGAAGTGATGGGGCGCCGCCCTGACGGTGTAGAGGTCGAAGGTGTCGTCCTGGAATGGGATGGCGGCGGCATCGCCAAGCACCCAGTCGACGTTGGCGATGTTTCGCTCCGAGGTGATGCGCCGCGCCTGGTCCAGCATCTCGCGGGTCAGATCCAGTCCGATCACGCGGCGTACGTGAGGCGCCAGGGCGAAGGCCGTGTTGCCCGTGCCGGTCGCGACGTCGAGGACCAGGTCGGCTTTCTGCGGGCGGCCTAGGTCGAGCACCTCCTGCAGGCGCTCCGACGAGGTGTGGAAGCTCGCGCGCGAGTAGTTGGCCGCGACCGGGGCAAACCGCGAACGAACGTCCTCAGGCATTGCGCTGAGTCTATTGTTCCTGGACATGGCAAAGGCGATCGCGCGCTGGTCGGGGCAGAAGGTGCGCTTCGACATCGAGTCGGCCTCGGGCCACACCGCAGCCATCGACGAGCCGCCGGTCTTCGGCGAGGACTCCGCGATGCGGCCCACCGAGATGCTGCTCGCCGCGCTCGGCGGGTGCACGGGCCTCAACGCCGTCCTGCTGCTCAAGAAGTTCAAGCAGCCGCTGCGCTCGCTCGAGGTGGTGGTCGAAGGCGACCAGGACGAGGAGTGGCCTCGAGCTTTCAACAAGATCGACGTCACCTTTCACTGCGGATGGGACGGAAAATTCGACAAGGAGCTCGTCGAGCGCGCGCTCGACTGGGCGTGCAACCGGTACTGCCCGATCCACGCGACGCTTTCACACGGCACCAAGCTGGAGCACCACCGGAAAGACACGCACTAGACGAGGGACTTCCCCGCCACGCGGGGCAGGTGGCGCGCAGCGCCGGATGGAGAGGGACTTCCGGCAGAAGCCGCCATCCCGACGGCTTTTCTGAAGGACTAACTAGAATTACGGCGTTCCTCTAAGCCCCCTGTTGATCCCCACGAATTCAGAGGCTGCGCCGAGAATTCGCGGGGGCCCCTAAAAAGTCGGAGGCAGCTTCGGAAACTTGCTCGAGAGCTACGTCCCAGTTCTGATCTACGTCCTGATCATCCTCGGACTCCTGGGGGCGCTGGTCACGTTGAGCTTCGTGCTCGGGCCATCCAAACCCTTCAAGCGCAAGCTCGAGCCATACGAGTCCGGGATCATCCCCGACGCCCCGGCGCGCCGCCGTCTGTCTGTCCGCTTCTACCTCACGGCGATGCTCTTCATCATCTTCGACGTCGAGGCGGTCTTCTTCTACCCGTGGGCGGTGCTGCTGCGGCAGCTCAAGTGGTTCGGCCTCATCGAGATGCTGATCTTCATGGGCATCCTTCTGGTCGCCCTCGCGCACATCTGGGGGAAGGGAGGACTGGATTGGGACTAGACGATCTGGGCGACGCCCTCGGCAAGAACTTCTTGACCACGACAATCGGCAAGCTGGTCGGCTGGGGTCGCGGCAACTCGGTCTGGCCGGCGCAGTTCGGCCTGGCGTGCTGCGCGATCGAGATGATCGCGTCCGCGACCGCCAGCGTCGACATCGCGCGTTTCGGATCTGAGGCGATGCGGGCCTCGCCGCGACAGTCCGACCTGATGATCGTTTCGGGCCGCGTCTCGCAGAAGATGGCCCCTGTCCTGCGCACCGTCTACGACCAGATGCCCGAGCCCAAATGGGTGATCTCGATGGGCGCCTGCGCCTCGTCCGGCGGCGTCTTCAACAACTACGCGCTCCTCCAGGGGGTGGACAAGATCGTCCCGGTTGACGTCTACGTCCCCGGCTGTCCCCCACGCCCTGAGGACCTCCTCAACGCGCTGATGATCCTGCAGGAGAGGATCAAGGCCCAGGGCATCCTGCCGCGCTCGTGACCAACCCCGAATCAGCCTCAGCTCTGCCCCTCCGGGGTGGAGCGCATCATGCCGCGCCTGTGATCTCACAAGAGCTGATCGTCGAGCAGGGCGTGAGCGCCGGCGACTCGTGGGTCACCGTGGAGCCGGGCGCCATCCGCGACGCGCTCTCGGCGTTGAAGGGGGACGGCTATCGCCTGCTCGTGTTCCTCACCTGCGTCGACCACCTGGCCGACGCCTCGCGCCAGTGGCCGGCCCGCTACGAGCTCGTTTACCAGATGCGCAACCTCGAGACGGGCGGCCAGATCCGCGTTCGGGCGTTCGTCGACGGCGACCCGCCGCACATCGACTCGGTGCAGGACATGTTCCCTCCCGCCAACTGGGACGAGCGTGAGACCTACGACCTGTTCGGCGTCGTCTTCAACGACCACCCGGACCTCACGCGGATCCTCATGCCCGACGACTGGGTCGGCCATCCGCTGCGACGCGACTATCCCGTGGGCGGTGAGGTGGTCGAGTTCTCGCAGGAGCACGAGACCTGGCAGACCGCCCCGGAGAAGGCATGAGCACCCCGCCGGGCATCACGATCGAAAAGACCGGCGAGCAGGGCGCGTTCGGCGGCGAGCTGCTCACCGTCAACTTCGGGCCCCATCACCCTTCGACGCACGGCGTGCTCCGCCTCATCGTCGACCTGGACGGCGAGCAGATCCGGCGCATCAAGCCCGTTATCGGCTACCTGCACACCGGGATCGAAAAGCAGATGGAGGCGCTCCGCTGGCAGCAGGGCGTGGTCGTGACCGACCGTCACGACTATCTGTCGCCCCCCATCAACAACCTCGCCTACGCGCTTGCCGTCGAGAAGCTGATGGGGGTCGAGGTGCCGCCCCGGGCGCAGGCGCTTCGCGTCATCATGTCGGAGCTCACGCGGCTCTCGTCTCACCTGGTCTGGCTGGGCACGAGCGGCATCGAGCTCGGCGCGATGTCGATGCTCATGTACTGCTTCCGAGAGCGCGACACCATCCTCAACATGAACGAGGAGATCTCGGGCTTCCGGATGCACACGTCCTACATCCGCCCCGGTGGCGTGATGGCGGACGCCACGCCTCGATTCCTCGAGATGCTGGATGCGTTCGTCCGCGCGATGCCGAAGAACATCGACGAGTACGAAGAGCTGCTCACCATGAACCCGATCTTCCGGTCTCGTTTGATCGGGATCGGGCGCCTCTCGCCAGAGGACGCAAAGGTGCTGGGAGCCACAGGGCCGATGATCCGCGGCTCGGGCATACCGTGGGACCTGCGCAAGACGATCCCTTACTCGGGATACGAGAAGTACGACTTCGAGGTCGCCACCTCACAAGACTGCGATTGCTACGGCCGCTACCTCGTGCGCATCAAAGAGATGCGCGAGGCGGTGAAGATCCTGCGCCAGGCTCTCGACACGCTCCCCGACGGACCTGTCAACGTCGACGACCGCAAGATGCTGCCGCCGCCACGCGAGGAACTGGAGACGTCGATGGAGGCGGTGATCCACCACTTCAAGCTCTTCACCGAGGGCTACTCGGTGCCGCCCGGCGACGTCTACGTGGCGGTCGAGTCGGGACGCGGCGAGAACGGGTGCTACATCGTGAGCGACGGGACGCACAAGCCGCGGCGCGTGAAGTTCCGCTCCGCCTCGTTCGTCAACCTGCAGGCTCTCGAGCGCATGGCGCTGAACCACATGGTGGCGGACATGATCGCGATCATCGGCACGGCGGACACGGTGCTCGGAGACGTGGACAGATGAACACCCCACGAAACCGCCTCCCGCTACGCGGGGACCCCATTGGAATGATTTCGTGGGAGCCCCTGAGATGAGCGCTTTGTCCACGCATATCCTCGACGAGATCAAGGCACTGCCGGCGCGCTATCCTCAGCCTCGCTCGGCTGTCATGCCTGCGCTCGACCTCGCGCAGGAGGAGCTCGGCCACCTCACGCCGGAGGCGATGAGCGAGGTCGCGGCTGCGCTGAAGCTGGACCCGGGCTATGTCGAGGGCGTCGCGACCTTCTACACGCTGTTCCACCTCGAGCCGATCGGCAAGCATCGCTTCTACATGTGCACCAACCTCAGCTGCATGCTGCGCGGCGCCGAGGAGCTGGTCGCTCACCTGCGCGACACGATCGGGGTGAGGGAGGCGGGCGAGGTCTCGAAGGACGGTCTCTTCTCATACGAGGAGGTCGAGTGCATGGGTGCGTGCGAGTACGCGCCGATGTGCCGCGTCGACCACCGCTATCACTACGACCTGACACCCACCAAGATCGACGGGCTCGTCGCCGAGAGGAGAGATCGTGGCGAGGCGCAATGGCCAGAAGCTCCTCCCCATCCCCGGCCTTCGGCCGGTACTTCCCCGCACGGCGGGGAAGTGGGTGGTTCCCCGCCAAGCGGGGAAGTGGGGTCTTCTCACCTGCCCACTGGTGGGGAGGCCCGGTCGCCACGCGACCGGGGTGGGGAGGCGCAATTGAAGAAGCCGAGGAAGAAGAAGGCCGGTGGCTGAGCAGCGAGGGACGGTGGGCGGGCCGGTGCTGACCGAATGGTTCGGCCACGCCGACCTCCACACGCTCGACGTTTACGAGTCGCTGGGCGGCTACTCCGCGCTGCGCAAGGTGATCACCACGATGACCGCCGCGCAGGTGATCGACGATGTCAAGACCTCCGGCCTGCGTGGCCGGGGTGGCGCCGACTTCCCGACCGCGACCAAGTGGTCCTTCGTGCCCAAGGACCATCCCGGTCCGAAGTTCATCGTCGTCAACGCTGACGAGTCGGAGCCGGGGAGCGCCAAGGACCGCTACCTGATGGAGAACTCGCCGCACGCGCTGATCGAAGGCGCCGCCATCGCATCGTTTGCGATCGGCGGGCACGTGGCGTGGGTGTACATCCGCGGCGAGTACGACGTCCCGTTCGAGATGCTTCGCGCCGCAATCGCCGAAGCCCACGCGAAGGCCTATCTCGGCGACCATCCTTTCGGCTCCGACTACCCGCTCGATGTTCGTCTATACCGCGGTCACGGCGCCTACATCTGCGGCGAGGAGACCGCGCTCCTCGAATCGCTGGAAGGAAAGCGGGCCCAGCCCCGATCCCGTCCCCCGTTCCCCGCCGTCAAGGGTGCCTGGGGCCTCCCGACCGCGGTCAACAACGTCGAGACGCTCTCGACGGTGCCGTGGATCATCCGCCACGGCGGCGCCGAGTACGCCAAGCGCGGCACCGAAAAGGCGAAGGGCACGCGCATCGTGACGGTCAGTGGCGATGTGCAGCGCCCGGGCAACTACGAGATCGAGATCGGAGTCACCTACCGACACATCATCGAAGAGCTCGCCGGCGGCGCGTTGAGCGGCCGCAAGCTCAAGGTGTTCTGGCCGGGAGGCTCGTCGGCCAAGGTCCTCCCCGCATCGATGCTCGACACTTCGACCGATCTTGACGGCCTGAAGGCGATGGGGACGATGGGCGGCTCGGGCGGCATCATCGTCATGGACGACTCGCACTGCATCGTCAAGGCCGCCGGCAGGCTGGTGCGCTT
>JBAUTF010000044.1:0-3908 GCA_049582065.1 Candidatus Dormiibacterota bacterium
GGTCTGTGGTTCGAATCCACAAAGGCCCACGCTCGTATCCGATCGGGGATGTAGCTCAGCTGGAAGAGCACCTGCTTTGCAAGCAGGGGGTCGCCGGTTCGAGCCCGGCCATCTCCACGGGCAACGATTACCCCTCCGCTCTCTACCGCCGGCCGCAGTGGCCGGCCTTGTGTACGTTGACATGAGAATAAGCGAGTCTGCGAGAACGCTGGGCGCTTCCGTCGTCCAGTGTTCAAGTGAGAATCCTCAAACAAATCAACAAGCCAGGCGAATACACGTGTCGTGTCGAGGTGACGCAGTGACGTCACCAGGCCACCTGCAGTCATTGAACAGTGACGATAGGAAAGGTCAAGCTACTAAGGGCACACGGTGGATGCCTTGGCACCAAGAGCCGATGAAGGACGTAGCGTTGTTGCGATAAGCCTCGGGTAGCTGCTAGCAAGCATTCGATCCGGGGATTTCCGAATGGGGCAACCCACCTGGAGGAATGTCCAGGTACTCCCGGTTGAATATATAGACCGGGTAGAGGGCACGCGGAGAACTGAAACATCTAAGTATCCGCAGGAAAAGATGTTATCCCCTGAGTAGTGGCGAGCGAAAAGGGGTGAGGCTAAACCGGGATGGCGTGATAGCCGGCAGGCGTTTCCATCTCGGGGTCGCGGGACCTCATCGTTCCTTCTGCCGAGGGAGCAAGGAGTTACAAAGTCTTTGTCTAGCCGAACAGCATTGGAAAAGCTGGCCGCAGAGGGTGACAGCCCCGTACGCGAAAGGCAGAAGACCTCCTTTGAGTGTTCCCAAGTACCACGGAACACGTGGAATTCTGTGGGAATCTGGGCGGACCATCGTCCAAGCCTGAATACTCTTGGTGACCGATAGTGAACAAGTACCGTGAGGGAAAGGTGAAAAGCACCCCAGACGGGGAGTTAAAAGTACCTGAAACCGTGTGCTTACAAGCCGTGAGAGGGCTATGCCCCTAGTGGGAATGCCTGATTGCGTGCCTTTTGTAGAATGAGCCGGCGAGTTACTTCCATGTGGCGAGGTTAAGGGGTTGACACCCGGAGCCGTAGCGAAAGCGAGTCTGAATAGGGCGTGATCACCGTAAAGGTGATGGTAGTCGCATGGAGTAGACCCGAAACCGAGTGACCTATCCATGGTCAGGGTGAAGCGCGGGTAAGACCGCGTGGAAGCCCGAACCGACCCCGGTTGAAAACGCGGCGGATGAACTGTGGATAGCGGTGAAATGCCAATCGAACTCGGATATAGCTGGTTCTCCTCGAAATGCATTTAGGTGCAGCGTCGTCGATGGGTTTGCGGCCGGTAGAGCACTGAATGGGCTAGGGGCGATTACCTCGTTACCAAACCCAACCAAACTCCGAATGGCAACAAACTTTCCGGCGGCAGTGAGACGGTGGGGGCTAAGCTTCATCGTCGAAAGGGAAACAGCCCAGACCACCGGCTAAGGTCCCAAATCGCAAGCTAAGTGGAAAAGGATGTCACGGTGTCCAGACAACCAGGATGTGGGCTTAGAGGCAGCCACCATTTAAAGAGTGCGTAACAGCTCACTGGTCGAATGTCGTGGCGCCGACAATGATCGGGGCTCAAGCTTGCAACCGAAGCCGTGGATGGCCTTCCTTCAGTGGAAGGTCGTGGTAGAGGAGCGTTCTGTTTGCTGCGAAGCCTGACCGTAAGGACGGGTGGAGCGGACAGAAGTGAGAATGCCGGCACAAGTAGCGAGAAACGCGTGAGAAACGTGTTCGCCGTAAACCTAAGGTTTCCTGGGCTACGTTAATCGACCCAGGGTCAGTCGGGACCTAAGCCGAGGCCGAAAGGCGTAGGCGATGGACAGTTGGTCAACATTCCAACACCGCCGCTGGTTCGTTATCAGCAATGGGGGAACGGGGAAGGATAGGCCTGACGGGGCGACGGTTGTCCCCGACGGAGCCTCTTAGGGGGTCAGGTAGGCAAATCCGCCTGACGCTAACCCCGAGAAGGATCCCAAGACACCTAGTGTCGATGGGGCCGATTCCATGCCTCCAAGAAAAGCCTCTAGCGAGAACCACGGCGCCCGTACCGCAGACCGACACAGGTAGGTGGGAAGAGGATTCCAAGGCGATCGAGGGAAACGTGGCTAAGGAACTCGGCAAAATGTCCCCGTAACTTCGGGAGAAGGGGAGCCCTTGGCGGTGATCCGATTTACTCGGTGAGCTGACGAGGGCCGCAGAGAAAAGGCCCATCCGACTGTTTACTAAAAACACAGGTCTCTGCTAAAGCGTAAGCTGACGTATAGGGGCTGACGCCTGCCCGGTGCCGGAAGGTTAAGTGGAGGGGTGCAAGCTCTGAAATGAAGCCCCGGTAAACGGCGGCCGTAACTATCAACCATGACCGTGGTAGTTATAAAATTCGGCTATATGCTGGAATACCCGTCCTTGAAAAGGTGAAGTATCCCGTGCTAGACGCTGCACTGGTCCGCATGGATTCAGTCAGCTCTGACAATGCATCGGGTGCGGGCAATCAGCAGGAAAGACTCTCCATCGCAACCATCGCATCAGATCTAGGTAACTTCCTTGCGGGCTTCGCCCTTGGGGAAGGTAGTTTCATGATCGTGTGCCGGCGACGCGCCGACTACCGATGTGGATGGAAGGTTTCCGCAGCATTCAACGTCTCTCAGAATGACGTCGCCCCGCTCGAGCTCTTCCGTAAGACGCTTGGGTGCGGAACAATCCGTATGGCTGGGAACGGTGGCTGGTACTTCGAGGTCAATAGCCTCAGAGATATCCAGGCCGCGGTGGTTCCATTCTTCCGCCGGTTCCAACTGGTTGGAAGGAAACAAACTGACTTTGAGCTGTTCGCGGACGCGGTATCGATATTGGCTCATGCGCCACTTACCGACACAACATGTCGGGAGATTCTTGAGATTCGAGAATCGCTCAACGGTGGCGGCAAACGCCGATACACCATGGAGAGAATCCTCAGAGACTATACGCCGAACCCTTCGCGTCGAAGGGATGAGATAGTCCGATCTCATGGGCGACCATGAGAGCTGGTAACCAATCCGGCCACTCCAGGTTCCTTGCCTGGAGGCGCAACAACGATGAACGGTCCTAAGGTAGCGAAATTCCTTGTCGGGTAAGTGAATAAACGAGCCCGTACCGGCTAATATCGGTGAAGCCCGAACGACAGCGTGCGGCTGTGCGAGGGTGATACCGAGGGAAGTCGTCCAACGCAAGTTGGATTGACCCTGTATCGACTGAGGCAATGTGCCGAGGGTTACTGCGGTAGCTGCTAACAGCTACAATTCTTGCGGTAGCCAATACGCCGGTGAGGTCCATGGATCTTCCTTCGTACATCTCTGGTTATGCAGACGGTGAGGGTTGCTTTAATGTGTCCTTCTGCCGGCGCGCATCGATGCGAACCGGCTGGGACGTGCGACCCAGCTTCTCGGTCAGTCAGAACGAGGACCGCCAGGAAGTGCTTGAGCTCATGCTCGAGTACTTCGGATGCGGCACCTTACGGCCTGATCGAAGCGACAAGACCGTCAAGTTCGAAGTGCGTGCCATCGCCAACCTAGTTGGCAAAGTCGTACCGCATTTCGGGGCGTATCCATTGATATCAGCGAAGCGAAGAGATTTCGAAGGTTTCGCAGCGGTGTGCCGGCTGGTCGCAGCTGGCAGACATCTGTCGCACGACGGCTTGCAAGCGATTGTGAGTCAAGTCGCGACGATGAATCCGTCCGGTAGACGCAAATTCACCGCTGATCAGATTCTTGAAGTCCAGGATCTCAAAGTTATAGTCAGTGCCTCCAGTAATGGAGGGAAGACATGAAGTTCCGACCCGCACGAATGGCGTAACGAGATGGGCGCTGTCTCGGCCACGTACTCGGCGAAACTGAAGTACCTGTGAAGATACAG
>JBAUTF010000045.1:0-2213 GCA_049582065.1 Candidatus Dormiibacterota bacterium
CCACATACGAAGCCGAACTGGACTTGATCGCCCCGCCGAACACGTAGACGAACACCAGCATGAAGGCGATCGGCATGATCGCGGTCGTGATGATCGTGTCTGCGCTGCGCGTGACGTGCTTCACGGATCGTGCCGTGAGGACCGCGGTGTCGCCTAAGAAGTGATTGGTCATAGTTGCTCCTTTACCTGCTGCCGACCAGGGTGAGAAAGACGTCCTCAAGGGTCGGCTGCTTCTCCACGTATTCGACCTTCGCGGGCGGGATCAGCTCCTTGAGCTCGGCGAGGCTGCCGTTCACGATGATCCGTCCGCCGTGGAGGATCGCGATCCGGTCTGCGAGCTGTTCGGCCTCGTCCAGGTACTGCGTCGTCAGCAGCACCGTCGTGCCCTGCCGCGCGAGCTCCTTCACCGCCTGCCACACCTCGATGCGAGCTTCGGGATCAAGCCCGGTGGTCGGTTCGTCGAGGAAGATCACGGGAGGGTTCCCGATGAGGCTCATCGCGATGTCCAGGCGCCGACGCATGCCGCCTGAGTACGTCGACACCTTTCGATTCGCGGCGTCGGTGAGTTGAAAGCGGTCCAGCAGATTGTCCGCGATCTTGCCCGCGTTCTCGAGGTGCCGCAGCCTCGCGACCAGCACAAGGTTCTCGCGCCCGCTCAGGGCCTCGTCGACGGCTGCGAACTGGCCAGTGAGGCTGATCGACTGGCGAACGTTCGCGGGTTGTCTCGCGACGTCGAAACCGGTCACGCTCGCGGTGCCGGCGTCGGCGTTGAGCAGCGTGGACAGGATTCTCACAACGGTCGTCTTGCCGGCGCCATTCGAGCCGAGCAGGGCGAAGATGGTGCCGCGTGCCACGTCGAAGTCCACACCGCGCAGCACGTGCACGTCCTTGTAGGACTTCTCCAGGCTCCTGACGGAGATCGCTGCGTTGGTCGTCACTTCTTCCCTCCTCGCTCCGCGTCCTCGACGGCCTTGGTCAGGCGGGCGCGTTCCTTGTCGATCCAGTGCTTGCCCGTATAGGCCTGCGCGAACGACTCGGCGAAGTCGACGGGGTTCTCACCGACGATCTCGCGGACCGGTGTGCCATCGGCGGCGGCACGCTCCCAGAGGTCGACGAAGTCAGCCCACATCTTCAGGGCGGTCTCGCCGTCGATAACGCCCCCGTAGTACATGAAGTACCGCTCGGTTGCCTTCGCGACCGCACGGTACGGATTGGCAAGAGCGTTGATGCGCACCCTGTACTGCTTGTACCGCCTCTTCTGCTCGAGCGAGCCGGTGACCTGCTCGATCCACTTCGGCGCCATCTCAGTTCCCTCCTGCGTGTAGTTGTTCCAGTCGTTCCGCGAGGAAGCTCCAGGTCCTCCAGAACTCCTCGAGGTACTCCCGTCCCTTGGCGTTGAGCGAATAGACCCGGCGGGGAGGCCCTTTCTCCGACGGGACCTTCTCCACGTCGACGAAGCCCCGCTGCTCGATCCGGATCAGGAGCGCGTAGACGGTTCCTTCCGCGATGTCGGAGAAGCCCTGCTCCCGCAGCCCGGCCGTGATCTCGTACCCGTACGCCGGCCGGCCGGCCAGCATCGCGAGGACGATGCCCTCGAGGATCCCCTTGAGCATCTCGGTAGCCTGCTTCGTCATCGAGCCGCCCCACTACTCAGCGACATTGACTAGCAGTATATAGCAACGCTGAGTAGTTAGCCTCTGGTGACAAGCCTACTTGACACTTTGGCCTCGTGTCAAGTAGGCTTGACATCGAAATGAGGAACCGGGTCGCCACGCTGAGGACCACACGAGGCCTGACCCAGGCCCAGCTCGCGGCGGCGATGAACGTGTCCAGGCAGACGATCAACTCGATCGAGACCGAGCGCTACACACCGTCTCTCCCACTCGCGATCGCGTTGGCCCGGTACTTCGAACAGCCGGTAGAGGAGGTCTTCGATGATGAATCCGGTCGGGGCAACCATGGTTAGGCGGTTTGCGGTGCCGGTCACAGCGCTCGTGCTCGGTGGTGCGGCGTGGGCAGCCGAAGCGATCGGCGGTGATTTCCGCAGCGGCACGATCTCATTCGCGATCATGGCCGCTTACGCGCTCCTCGTCTTCGCGTTCTCGACGCGGTCGGGCATCGCCGGCGTCCTCGCCGGCAACGCGCCCGACGAGCGGTATCGGGCCATTGACCAGCGCGCGCTCGCAGCCACGGGGCTCGTGCTGATCCTTTAC
>JBAUTF010000046.1:0-12078 GCA_049582065.1 Candidatus Dormiibacterota bacterium
ATGAGAGGCCCCTCATTACCGCCACAAAAGACAGCATCTGGTAGTTTCCGTCCGCCAAATCGCGCTCGTGTCACAGCCCGCCCTGCTGCCGTGAGTACGAAGAGATTCAGCGAGTACTTCGCCATTAACGCGAGCTACTTATGGTCGCTTGACGTGGAGGTGCCTCACGGTCCTGACCTGTGCGTCCGCCGACTTGGGACCCTGCGTGGCCACCGGCCGCTGTCCTGCGATCTCACATTGCCCCACGACAACACCGTTTACGCCGCCTCGGTTTGGATGCTCCGTGGGAAATTGTGATCCAGCTGTGTGCCGCTGACCCCAGAGAGACTCGGAAATCGCCGATTTTGAATACAAAAATGGTCGGGGGCCCGGGATTTGAACCCGGGGCCTCACGGTCCCGAACCGTGCGCGCTGCCAAACTGCGCCAGCCCCCGACTTCGCGAGACGAGGTGTCGATTCTACCGGGCGGCCGGGTCCCTCACCGGGCGCCCCCGCGCCTTCTCGAGCCGCTGATTGAGGAAATGGCCGGCGACGATGGCCACCACGATCGCCGCCCACACCCCGTACATGTAGCTATGCAGCCGGAGGAACTCCGCCAGACGGTTGCCGAAGTTGATCCCGATGATGATCACGACGCCGGCCCAGATCGCCGTTGAGATCGCGACGCTGACAGCGAACAGCGGGTAGCGCACGCGAAACACGCCTGCAGCCACTGTGATCGGCACCCGGAACCCCGGAATGTGACGGCCGAAGATGATCGCCAGCACGCCGTACCGCTTGAACCACCTCTCCGCCCGCGCCAGCCGCTGCGGGCTGAGGTGGACGTATGCGCCGAAACTGCCCTCCGCCAGGCGCCGTCCGTACCTCTTCGAGATGAAGAACAGATTGGTCGCCCCCAGCACGACTGCGACGATGAGGCCGAGCCAGGCGGCCAGGTACGAAAACAGATTCCGAGGCACGTGGGCGCCCACGTACAGGACGAAGACGTCCCCCGGCGCCGGAAGCGGGATCCCGGACTCCTCGATGTAGAGCAGCCCGAACCCGGGCAGGTAGCTGTAGTGGCGCAAGAATGTACGCAACCCTCTAGTGCCGGCGCTGAGGAACCCCGGCAGGTCCCCTTCCAGGATCGCGGAAATCACCACGGCGACGAAGACGACCAGGGCGATGACGGCGATGCGCAACCAGTTATGAGTTCGAATCGTGCCGAGCATCCGCTGCATCATGACCGTGGACATCCGAATTGAGCTTATGCGACCCGGACGGACCCTGTGCCTCTTAACAGGGCCGGTTTGCCCCTCCGGTGAGCTCCTCCTTACAGCGGGTCGACGGTCGTTTTGGCTTCCATCAGGGTGGCCGTCGCATCAGCGACTCGCGAACCGTCGTCCCTGTTCTCGATGAACGCCGAGACGTAGACCAGGCTCCGGCGGACCCGCTCCACCTTCCCGACGATCCGCACCGGCTCCCGCAGGCGCAGCGGCCGCCGGTAGCTGACCTGCAGACGCCCGGTTACGCCGGGATGCCCCGCGTGCCAGGCCGCCCAGCCGACCGCCTCGTCCAGCATCAAAGCCATCACGCCGCCGTGCACCATCCCCGCCCAGCTCTGGAACCGCTCGGGCACCTCGAACTCCGCCACCGAGCCGTCCGGCCCGGGCGTGAAGCTCAGCCGCAGACCTTCGAGGTTCAGCGGGCCGCAACCGAAGCAGTGCCCGTCAAACCGAACCTCCATACCGCGATCAGCCCTTGCAGTTCCACAAGCCGGTGATGTGCTCGGCGCCGCTCTTTCCGGAGGTCGCGTTGGTAAGGAGCGCGTCGACTGATCCGGACTGCTGGCTGTGATCAACGATGAAGACGACTTTGTCGGGGGCAAGGTTCAGCCAGGCATTCGTGTTGTCGAGCGTCTGCAGCTGAACGTTGACGTCTGCGTTGTTGTACGTGCCCGGACCGCGGAAGTTGCCGATGAGGAAGATCACCTGCCACTCCTGCCCGCTCGAGTCGACGGTGCCGAAAAAGCTGTCCGACCACGTCTCGCCGTTGTGGGTGCGCGACCCTGTGCAAGCGCTCTGCAGGGTCGCGGTGTCGGGGACGATGCCGGTCATCTGGCCGGGAACGTCACCTTGAAAGGTGAGAGCCTGCGACCAGTTCCCCTGCGCGATCACCGGTGACGGCGACGGCACGGTCTTGACGCTCGTCTGACCGCAGGCTGCCAGGACGAGGAGGGCGACGATGCCCACAACCCGGAGCATGTGGTCGAATGTTAGCCGTGGCGCCGCTTCGCGGGTCCGGTTCGGAGCAGCTGACCCGGGCCATGCAATCTCTCGAGGCGGCCTTTTTGATCGGCGTCGAGGGCGTGACCGAGATCTGGCTGGTCCGTCATGCCGACTGCTACCGGGACCTGACCACCACAGAGGATCCCCCGCTCAGCGCCCTCGGGCGGCAGCAGGCCGCGCGCCTTGCCGAGCGGGTCCGGCGCGTAAGGCATGCAGCCGTCTACTCGAGCCCATACCGCCGTGCCATAGAGACCGCCAGCGCGATCACCCGCGACGTGCGAGAGGACCGGCGACTGGTCGAGATGGGCCTCGAGGTGAATGAAGACGGCACCTTCAACTTCATCGAGGACACCGAAGCAGTTGTAAAGAGGATGCGCTCAGTCATAGACGAGATCGCGGCCACGCACGCAGGCCACCGCGTGGTGGTGGTGAGCCACGGAGCTGCGATCATCGCCTACCTGGCCGACGTTCTTCAGCTCGAGCCGGACCGGCTGAGAGCGCTTCCCTACTTCACGAGCGTCAGCATCGTGCGCGTCCTCGGCGACCGGCGCGCGGTGGGCACCTTCGGCGACGTGGCGCACCTCGAGTGAACGATCAGATCCGGAGCGACCTCGAACGCGAATGCCGGGCTCGGATGGCGAGGCCGAATCTTCGCGTCACCTCGCTCGAGCCGATACCTGAAGGCCATTCGGGTTTCACCTACTTCGTTTCGATCGAGAATGACGGCGCCGCCGGGCGCTACGTGCTTCGCCTGCCGCCACCCAACGCGCGCATCGCGGGGCCGGCCGACGTCGTGCGCCAGGGCCGCATCATGGCCGCGCTGCACACGGCGGGTCTCCCCACCCCCGCCATCCCCGTCCAATCTTCCGACCCCGCCGTGGACGGACGGCCGTTCATCCTGATGGAGGCCGTCGAGGGCACTCGAATCGAGAAGGCCGGCGTCGAGCACAGGCCTCTCGACATCGCCGGTTCGGCGGTGGACGTCCTGAAAAGGCTCCACGCGCTGCCCATGAGCCAGACCGGCATAGGCGACGAGGACCCGGTCGGCCTGCAGGCGGAGATGATGCGCTGGGCCTGGTTGATGCAGCGCGCGCCAGAGGAGCTGACAGCTCGCGCAGGCGACCTCGGCGGGTTGCTCGCGGTGCAAATGCCGGTCGAGCGTGCCCCCACGCTCGTCCACGGCGACTACCACTACGGCAACATGCTGTTCCGCGGCGCGCAGGTCGTGGCCGTGCTCGACTGGGAGATCGCGCAGATCGGCCAGCCGCTGCTCGACCTCGGATGCCTCTGCATCGTCTCCATCCGCCGGCAGTACCAGGGCGCGCCCAACCCGGGAGGCGCCATCGACGTTTCGGTCGAAGACCTGTACCGGCTGTATGGCGTCGATGCGTCCGAGATGCGCTGGTACGCCGCCATGAGCCTTTACAAGTACGCGGCGATCTTCGGCTACAACCTCATGCTGCACCGTCGCGGCAAAAGACCGGACCCCATGTACGAAGGCCTGACGGATACCATCGTGGGCATGATCGACGAGGGCATCGCCCTGCTCGATCGCGGTGTTTAAGGAGGCTCGCCAATGACCTGGGACTTTTCGACTGAGCCGGAGTTCGAAGCCAAGCTCGAGTGGATGCGCAAGTTCATGCGCGACGAGGTTTATCCGCTCGAGGTGCTGGAGACCGACGAGCAGGGCTTCATGCGCGCCATCCGCCCGCTTCAGGAAGAGGTGAAGCGGGAAAAGCTGTGGGCGACCCACTTGCCCCCGGAGCTCGGCGGGCAGGGCTACGGCCAGGTGAAGCTCGGTTTGATGCACGAGATCGAGGGCGCGTCGATGTGGGGGCCGATAGTGTTCGGCAACCAGGCCCCCGACTCGGGCAACTCGGAGATCCTCGCCCACTTCGGCACCGAGGCCCAGAAGAAGCGCTGGCTCTACCCGCTGCTGGACGGCAAGATGCGCTCCGCCTTCTCGATGACCGAGCCCAACACCGCCGGATCCGACCCGACGCTTCTCTCGTCCACCGCCGAGCTCCAAGGCGACGAATGGGTCATCAACGGACACAAGTGGTTCACCTCGAACGGGATGATCGCGAACTTCCTGATCGCCATGGTCGTCACCGACCCCGAAGCCGGACCGTACCAGCGCGCGTCGATGATCATCGTGCCAGGTGACACGCCTGGCCTGAGGAAGATTCGCAACGTGCCAACGATGGGCGGCGGCGACCATTTCGGCTACGGCCACGCCGAGGTCGTGTACGAAAACGTGCGCGTGCCCAAGGAGAACCTGCTTGGCGAGCCCGGCGCCGGCTTCCTCATCGCTCAGGCACGCCTGGGGCCAGGACGCATCCACCACTGCATGCGCTGGCTCGGCCAGGCCCGTCGCGCGTTCGACATTCTGTGCGAGAGGGCGCTGCAGCGCGAGGCGTTCGGCAAGAAGCTCGCAAGCCACCAGTCGGTGCAGAACTGGATCGCCGATTCCGCCGCCGAGATGCAGGCCGCGCGCCTGATGACCCTGCACGCCGCCTGGGTGATCGACACGCAGGGCGCCGCTGCCGCGCGCAAGGAGATCTCGCTCATCAAGTTCTTCGGCGCGAAGGTGCTGCACGACGTGATCGACCGAGCGATCCAGGTCAACGGCGCGCTCGGCTATTCGTCCGACCTGCCGCTCGAAGAGATGTACCGGCACGCGCGCGCGGCCCGCATCTACGACGGGGCTGACGAGGTGCACCGCGTCTCGGTGGCGCGGCAGATCCTCGCCGGATACAAGGTTCCGAAAGGCGAGTTCCCGACGGACCACATACCGACCCGCCGCGAGGCGGCCCGCCGCAAGTTCGCCGACCTGATGGAAGCCGCCACGACCGACGCCTGACGCCGCCGGCCTCTGCTCCTACCCACCGCCGGCTCCGGCACCTCCCCGCCAGCCGCGAGGAATCCCTAAACGTGGACCTCCGCCAGGTGGAGGCGGTCCCAGTCCGAGTACTCGCCGTTGACGTGGATGATGCGCTTCAAGCCCGCCTGCTCCAGCAGGCTCGCCGCGATCCCCGCCCGGTAGCCCGACGCGCAGTGCACCGCGACCGGGGCCTCGTTCGAAATCTCGCCGGCGTGGTGCGCCACGTCGGGCACGTACATGTGCACTGCGCCGGGCACGTGGCCGGCTGCCCACTCGTGGTCGTCGCGCGTGTCGATGATCGTCATCGGCTCGGCGTCGAGGATCCATTGCGCCATGTCCTCCACGTCGACGGTCTCAAAGGCGGAGAGCTGACGTCCGCTCGACCGCCAGGCATCCATGCCCCCGTCGAGCTCACCCGCGATGTTGTCGAAGCCTATGCGCACCAGCTGCCGCTGCGCGTCCCGGTGCTGCGCCGGGGTACCGCCCGCGAGCACGATCGTGCGGTCGCGCGCGATCAGCCAGCCGACCCACGCGCTGACCGGGCCGTCGATTCCGACGCTGTAGCTGCCCGCGATGTGACCGCGGTCATACTCGCGCCCGACCCTCACGTCGACGACCGCGGCGCCCGAGTCCATCAGGCGCGCGACCGCCGGCGCCTCGAGCCGCGCCAGCGGCGGCAGGGCTCGGCCGATCAGAGGAGCGCCCCCGCTGTTCACGGCGGCCATCTCCAGGTAGTAGCTCGGGTACCGGTTCTGGTTGAGGACGCGCGCGAGGAACGGCATCACCTCGGTGGTCTGGAAGAACGGGTTGGTCGCCCGCTCGTGGCCCATCGTCGTCTCGTGGCCGCTGCGTCCGCCGGTGCCGCAGAACGAACCGCTTCCGTGAGTCGGGAACACGGCGACGTCGTCCGGAAGACCGCGGAGCGTCACCTGCAGCGTGCGCATCGCCTCCAGCGCGAGATGCACCGCGCGGTGCGGCCCGAACAGGTCTGTGCGCGCGATGGCGCCGAGCATCACAGCGCCGCCTGAGAAGAGCGCGCGAGGCCTGCCCTTCTCGCTGAGCACGTAGCTCTTGTGGTCGGGCGTGTGGCCGGGAGTCGAGATCGCCTTGACGGTCTCGTCACCGAACTTCAGCTCCGCCTCCGGGCTGACCTCGTCGATGTCGGTCCCGGCCTCCGCGGCCAGCTCGCGGCGCCCCGAGACGTAGTCGTTGTGAAGGTGGGTGTCGAGCGCGTGCGTGAGCTTGATGTGGAGGTCGGAGGCGACCTTGAGATAACGGTCGATGTCGCGCAGCGGGTCGACGACCATGCCGACCCCGCGGTCGGTGTCGGCGATGAGAAAGCTGGCGTTGCCCAGCTCCGGGGCCGGAAAGGCCTGGATGGTGAACATGCTTATCCGAGCTTCATGGGCGCGGTCGTGAGGAGGACCCAGATGGTGACCAGGGTGACCACGACGGCGCCGCCGTAGAAGATCGCCTGTGCCTGCGTGCTCTTGGCGGCGGGGACACCCATGTCGACGAGCAGGTAGCGCAATCGATGCGCGAAGTGGAAGAACGGCACCGCGATCAACACGAGCAGGTAGAGCTTCACGATGGGGTTGCCGAGCACGTTGATCCAGGTGTCGTAGTGTCGGTCGACCACGTTCACCCAACCGAGCGGCCCCAGGATGCCCTGGACCAGGATGTGGACCGGGATCAGCACCGCGGCGATCACGCCACCCTGCGCGAACATGAACCACCAGAAAAGATGGGCGAGTGCGGGTTTGGGCGCCTGGGCGGTCGGCGTGCTCATCGGCCGAACCAGATCAGCACGAAGCCGATGACGATCGAAGCGGCCGCCCACAGTCCGAACTGCGAGAGCACGATCAACCTCGACGGGACTGGCCGGTTGAGGAACTTGACGTGGATGATCACCCCGGCCAGGCTCAGAAAGGTGATGCTGTGGTACACCGCGAACAGAAGACACGCCACGCTGAAGGCGATGAAAAGGGCTGAGCTGTGCGGTGCATATGAGGCGGGGCCGTCGCCCGCGCGCTTGATCTCGACCAGGAACCACAGCAGCCACAGCGCGAGCGGCAGCGCCGTGAGCTCTCGCAGCATGTAGAAGAAGTAGTGGCGCTTGCGCGTCCACCAGTTCGCGGGCATCGACCATCGATAGGTGGTGGTGAGACCCGAATGCGCGTCCCCTCCGGCGCTCCGCGCCACCTCCCCACCCGTGGGGAGGTTCACTCCCGGTTCCCGTACGGCAGGACGAACCGCATGGTCGTATCGAGCTTGGTCTGCTGGATCGCCTTCGCGGGGTCGACGCCCTTCGGGCAGACCACGGAGCATTCGCCGACGAAGCTGCACTCCCAGACGCCCTCGGCGTCGGCGATCACCGGCAGGCGATCCTTCAGGCCCTGGTCGCGCGAATCGAGGTTGTAGCGGCGCGCGAGCGCGATCGCGGCGGGCCCGAGGAATTCGTTGTTAAGACCGTAGACGGGGCAGGCCGCGTAACAGAGCATGCAGTTGATGCACTGGCTGAACTGCTTGAAGTCGTCGATCTGCGGTGTCGTCTGAAGATGCTCGCCTGCGCCCAGCGGAATCTCCTGCTTGCGGATAATCCACGGCTTGACGGACTTCAGCTTGTGCATGAAGTCCTCCATGTCTATGACCAGGTCGCGCACGATGGGAAAGTTGTTCAGCGGCTGGACCACGACAGGCTGCGGCCAGTAATCACGCAGGAAGGCGTTGCACGTCAGCTTCGGCGTCCCGTTGACCATCATCCCGCAGCTGCCGCAGATCCCCATCCGGCAGGACCAGCGATAGCTGAGCGTCCCATCCACGTGCGCCTTGATGTAGTTCAGTGCGTCGAGCACGACCATGCTGTCGTCGCTGAAGGGGATGTCGTAAGACTGCAGGCGCGGCTTGGTGTCCTTTTCGGGGTCGAACCGCGTCGCCTGGATGGTGATCCTCTTCGCCAAAACGACCTCCTAGTAAGTGCGTGCCTGTGGCTTGAAGTTGGTGATGCGGACGTCGCGGTAGTCCAACCTTGGGGCGAGCTCGCCCGTGTGGAAGGCGACCGTGTGCTTCAGATACTTCTCATCGTGGCGGTCGGGGAAATCGCGGCGCGCGTGGGCGCCTCGCGATTCCTCGCGGGCCAGCGCCGAATAGGCGATCGTGTCGGAGATCTCGAGCATGTAGTCGAGCTCCAGCGCTGCCGTGAGCTCGGTGTTGAACGTGCGGCTCGAGTCCTCGACCTTGATGCTCTGGAATCGCTCCCGCAGGTCGCCGAGGCGCTTGATCAGCGTGTGCAGCCCCTCCTCTGTGCGGAAGACTCCCGCCCCCGCGTCCATCTCGCGCTGCATCGCCTCGCGGATGTCGCCGATCCGCTCCTCGCCGCCCTTCTTTTCGAGGTAAGCGCCCTCGACACGCCGCGCCTCGTCCCAAAGCATCGCGTCGACCGGGTTCGCGGTCACGGGCCTGGTCGAGCTCGCGTAATGGGCGGCCGCGCGACCGGCGGCCGCGCCGAAGACCAGGCATTCCGACAGCGAGTTCGACCCCAGGCGGTTGCCGCCGTTCAGCCCGACATTCGCGCACTCCCCGGCCGCGTACAGGCCGAGGATCTCCGTCGCGCCCGAGATGTCGGCGTCCACCCCGCCCATCATGTAGTGCTGCACCGGGCGCACTGGGATCGGCTCGGTGACAATGTCGATGCCGAGGAACTCGCGGCCGAGCTCGCGCATGAACGGCAGCTTGCGGTCGATGACGCTCTCGCCGAGATGCCTGACATCGAGGTGCATGTACTTCCCGTGCGGCCCTTCGAAGCCTCTTCCCTCTTCGAACTCGGTGGTCATCGCGCGCGAGATGATGTCGCGCGGGCCCAGCTCCATCTTGTTCGGCACGTACCTCTTGAGGAACCGCTCGCCTTCGCTGTTGGTCAGGTACCCGCCCTCTCCCCGCACGGCTTCCGTGATGAGGATGCCGGTGTATGGAAGGCCGGTGGGATGGAACTGCACCATCTCCATGTCCTTCAGGCCCGCTCCGGCGCGATAGGCGAGCGCCATCCCGTCACCCGTGCAGATATTGCCGTTGGTGGTGAACGCGTAGAGGCGGCCGAGCCCGCCGGTGGCGAGGATCACCGCTTTGGCCGTGATCGCGTCGAAGCGTCCGCTGCGCATGTCGAGGGCGACCACGCCGATGCACCGGCTATCCTCGACCAGCAGCTTGGTGACAAAAGCCTCGTCGTGGCGGGTGATCTGCGGGTACTTGAGCGAGGTCTGGAAGACCGTGTGCAGCATGTGAAAGCCCGACTTGTCCGCGGCGAAGCACGTCCGCCACGTGGTCATGCCGCCGAATGGGCGGGCGGAGATCTTGCCGTCAGGGTCCCGACTCCACGGGCATCCCCAGTGCTCCATCTGGATGATCTCGATCGGGGCCTCTCTCACAAACGCTTCGACGACATCCTGGTCAGCGAGGTAGTCCGATCCTTTGATGGTGTCGAAAGCGTGTGTCTCGTACGAGTCCTCTGGGCGCAGCACGGCCGCGGCTCCGCCTTCGGCGGACACCGTGTGGCTGCGCATCGGGTAGACCTTCGAGACCATTCCGACCTTGACCCGCGGATTGGCTTCGACCGCAGCTATCGCGGCCCTGATGCCGGCGAGCCCCCCGCCTATCACCAGGACGTCGTAGCTCTCGAATTCCACCGCCGTCAATGCTATCCGCAGGCGGGAATCGGCCGCCCTGACGGAGGATCCATTCACTCGAGGCGTTAGCCTTCTGAGCTCGTGGGGATCCTGAGCACGCCATGGTGGCCACCGCCGCCCGACCGCTATCCGGGACGGCTGCCGGACAAGGCCGATGTTCTGGTGATCGGCGGCGGGATCGCGGGAACGAGCCTGCTGCTCCATCTCGAGCGGCGCCGGATCGGCGCGGTGCTGGTGGAGCGAGGGCAGCTGGCGTCGGGCGCCAGTGGCCGCAACGCGGGGTTTCTGCTGGCGGGCGTGGCCGCCAGCTACGCGGAGGCGGTGCGAACCTACGGGCGAGAGAAGGCGCGCCAGGTTTGGGAGATCACCAACGAGAACCACGACCGCATGGTCGAAGCCGCGCGCGGCCAGGAGGTCGGCCACCGCCGGCTCGGCAGCGCCACCCTCGCGTCAGGCGACGAGGAGCGGGAGCAGCTGATCGAGTCCGAGCAGCTGCTCCACGAAGACGGGTTCAAGGCGACCTGGGACGGCCGCCGTCTCGTCCATCCGCGCGACGGCGAGATCAACCCGTCGCTCATGGTGGCTGCGCTGGCGCGGCAGGCGGCCGAGGGCGCCATCCGCGAAGGGGTCGAAATCACCGAGCTCCGCGCAAGGCGGAATGACGTCGAGGTGCGCGCGGGCGAGGACACCTGCCTCGCGGGCGTGGTCATCCTCGCCACCAACGCTTACACGCCGCAGCTGGTGCCGAGCGTGAGGATCCAGCCGACGCGGGCGCAGATGCTCGCGGCGGCGCCCCCGACCGGGACGGTGTCCGACATGCCGACCTATTCGCATTTCGGCTACCGCTACTGGCGGCAGCTCCCGAGCGGCGAGTTCCTGATCGGCGGCTGGCGTGACACGTCGATGGAATCGGAGCTCACCAGCGACGCCGAGCCGACGGACGATATCCAGCACCACATCGACGAGGCGCTGCCCGCGCTGGGCGTGACCACGCGGGTCACGCACCGCTGGGCGGGGATCATGGGATTCACCGAGTCGGGGCTGCCGCTGGCGGGATCGCTGAAGGGGGTGCCGAACGTCTACATCTGCGCCGGTTTCAACGGGCACGGCATGGGGTTCGCGTTCATGAGCGCGAAGCAGGTGGCGGAGTCGATCTGACTCGCCTTCGGCGGGCCTTCCCATCCCTGGCTTCGCCAGGGACTTCCCCACCGGTGGGGAAGTGATTAAGGGAGGGAGCGGGACAAGAAGTCCAGCCAGTTGGAACCCATGACCCCTTCGACCTGCGTCCGGCTGAAGTGGCGGCGCAGGCGCGCGGACAGCTCTTTCAGCTTCGCCATGTTGTCGATCGGCGCGTAGCGGGCGTCGAAGCCGCCGTCGAGGTCGGTCCCGATGCCCACGTGCTCCGGACCGCCGGCAACCCGCGCGTGGTGAACGATGTGCTTTTCGACGTCGTCGAGCGTCGAACGGCCCGACAGCCGCAGGTGGTGCTGGTAAAAGCTGACCCCGATCACGCCGCCGCGGCGCCCTATTTCCGCCACCGTCTCATCGCTCACCTGGCGATCTCCGTGTACCAGGTCGCGGGCATTGCTGTGCGAGGCCATGATCGGGCCGCGCCAAAGGTCGAACGCGTCCTCCACCGACTCCTGGGCCATGTGGCTCAAGTCGAGGATCACCTTCTTGCGCGCCATCGCCTTGAGCAACTGCCGGCCGAGGTCGCTGAGCCCGCCGGGCGCCCCGGTGCCTCCGCTGTAGCGCGTCCCGCCCCAGGCCGGCCCGACGATGCGCACCCCGTAGCCCGTCCATGCGCCAAGTTGGGCGGGCGACTCGATGGGGTCGGCGCCTTCCATCAGCAGCACCGCCTTGAGCTGTCCTTTCCTCCATCCGCGCGCATACGTGTTGAGCTCGGCTTGGTCCTGGATGAGCTCCAGGCCGCACGAGCGGTAGTAGTTGACCTGGGCGACGGCCATGATGTGCGCCTCGTGGGCGTTCTCGTAAACGAATCGGGTGCGCATTGCGCGGCCCGCGCGCGCAGGAGCCGTGTACAGAGTGGCGAACACCAGGCCGACCCCGGCTCCGACGAGCGACTGGCGGCTGACCAGGTAGCCTTTGGCCGGCGGCGCGAGGAAGCCGCGGCCGTCTGAGATCGCGTTCCAGGCGATGTCGAGATGCGCGTCGACGATCATCCCTGCGGCAGCCACCTCGCCCCCCACCTGTGCGAGTACATCGTGCACAGAATAACTTGCGA
>JBAUTF010000047.1:0-1639 GCA_049582065.1 Candidatus Dormiibacterota bacterium
GTGGCCGAGGATGCCCCAGTCGACCCCGAGCATGGCCATCGTGCGGGCCAGAGCGCGCGCGGCGTCCTTGCCGCGCGGGTGGTACGACCAGTAGCACTCAACGTAGAACAGGACGTCAACCGGCCGCGTCTCTTTGGGCAGGACGGTGACCGGGGCTCCGGCGTCGGTGACCCAGTCGGCGCGCTTGCGTGCCGGCTCGCCTAGAGGGTTGCCGTGGTTGAACGTGTTTTCGAAAGCCTTCTGCAGCTCGGGTGGCACGTTGCCTGCGGCGACCGCGATCTCGCGGACCGCCGGCATGATGCGGATCATGTTGACCTCCTTAGGACAGACCCGAAGGCAGTTCATGCATGTCGTGCACAGCCACAGGTCGGGGCTCGTGAGGAGGTCGACGCCGGTCTGGCTCTTGCGGAAGATCTTGCGCGGGCTGTAGTCGCCGACGTGGTCGACGGGGCAGGCGGGCGTGCACTTGCCGCACTGATAGCAGAAGCCGAGTGACTCGGCGCCGGGTATGGCCGTGATCTTGTCCAGCGTGCTCGTGTCGTGCTCCCAGATCACGCGCTGCTCGAACATCCGGTTCCAGTGACCGGAGATGTCCATACCCTCGAACTCGAGATGCTCCTGCTCGTGGGCTCGCTCGTGCTCGACCTTGGACATCTGGGCTCAGACCTCCATGCGGTGGGTGCCGAGCAGGCGGCGGACCAATTGCGGGAGGGGTGGAATCACCTTGTTGAACTCCTGCGTCATACGCATGCGAGTGATCGTGTAGAGGTAGATGCCGTAGACGCAGGCGAGGTACACGTCGATCCCGAACGCCTCGCTCCCGTAGCGCGTGAAGCCCACGGCGCGGCCTGTCTGGTTCACGAATGCGATCGCGGTCCCGACCTTCCGATAGGTCTGTCCAGCAGAAGCACCGAGAAGGTCGAACTCCTGCATGGTCACCAAAGGGAGCGCGCCGGTTCTCAGGTCGGGGTCCCACATCCAGCGAGTCCACATCCAATACCGTTCGGGGTCGTAGAAGTGCAGCGCCTCGCCGGCGATATCCCTTCGAACCGCGGGCTCGATCACGGACAGCGCATCGTCGAAGCGGTCGATCCGTGTGGCAACCGGCCCAGCGCTATGGAGCAGGTCGAGGAGCTGGGCCCGAAGCCGGTCCGCACCCACCTCCGAGATGACTTCGCTGGCGCGACGCCTGGTGGTGAAGATGGTGCGCAGGAGTGCGCGTAGACGATCATCCGGGAGCTCGGCGAGAGCGGACGGAGCCAGCGCGGCCTGGAAGCGCCGCGACTTCTCCTCGAGCTCCTGGGCAATGCCTTCCATCTCAGGCAGCTGGACCATGTCCAGCGCCTGGCGCATGAATTCCTGCGCCGTCTCCGTGTCGACGACCTGGCCCTGGGCGACCCCGACGTCCATCAAGCCGAGACTGCCGTCCGGCGTGCGACGGCGACCGCCTTCATCGCCGCGGCCCCCGCCATCGAGATGGTGTCGTCCAGGTCTTTTGGGCCGGCGGCGGCACCGGCAACGAAGATGCCCGGAACCGACGTGCTGACAGTGTCGAATGCATCTTCGACCGGCTCGATGAAGCCGTGCTTCTCCTGCTTCACGCCCAGGATCGGCCCCACCTCGCGAGTGCCGCGCGAAG
>JBAUTF010000048.1:0-3480 GCA_049582065.1 Candidatus Dormiibacterota bacterium
AAGCCCTTCGGCACGGTGGCCGGCGCGGTGATGGTGGGCATCATCCTGGAGTTTGCGGGGAACTACATCACGGCGAGCTACAACCTGGCGTTCGCGTTTGCGATCCTCGCCGTCGTCATCCTGGTGCGGCCGCGCGGTCTGTTCACGAATGCACGCCGGACGGTGTTCGAGTGAGCGAGTACCTCGTTTCGGTCCTGACCGAAGGAGCGATTTTCGGGATCATGGCGTTGGGCCTGAACGTGATCTGGGGCTGGTCTGGCGATTTCGACCTCGCCTTTTACGGATACGTCGCGGTCGGCGCGTATATGACCCTGGTCCTCACAATCGGAGCGCCGACGGCTCCGGCCGAGTACATCCTCGGACTGCAGCTGCCGTACCCGGTGGCAGTGCTCTGCGCGGTGGCGAGCTCGATGGGGGTCGGCTTGATCGTCGGGCTGATCGCCCTGCGGCACCTGCGGGGCATCTACTTTTCGATCGTCACCCTGGGTGCGGTTTACGTCATGTACGTCATGGCCGGGCAGTACGTCCCGCTGTTCGACGGCTACAACGGCCTGTCCGGACTGTTCGACCCGATGGGTGATTGGTTCGGGCTCGACTATCAGACCTACCAGTACTTCTTCCTGGGCCTCAGCCTGGTCTGCTTCGTGCTGGTCTTGCTGTTCATGGCCCGCATCTCGCGCAGCCGTTTCGGGATGGCGCTGCGGACCCTGCGCGAGGACGAGCGAGCCGCCGCCGCATTCGGCCGCGACATCTACCGCTTGAAGCTGAAGGGCTACGTCCTCGGCGCCGGGCTCGCTGGCTTTGCCGGGGCCCTTTTCGCCGCCTACCTGAGCGCGTTCAACCCATCGGCCTGGTCACCCGTCGAGGTCATCGTCCTGTACTCGGCCGTGCTGGTCGGCGGTCGTGGGAACATCCTGGGCGTCGCGCTCGGCGTGCTGATCATGGGCGTGCTGGTGCAGGAGTCGACGAGGTTCCTTCCCGAGATCCCGGGCCACCCCCAGGTCGTGCTTGCGCTGCGCGGTGCGATCATCGGCCTGGTCCTGGTGCTGTTCTTGCGCTTTCGACCCCAGGGCCTGCTCCCCGAGCGCAGGTATATCGACCGCGAGGTCCCCGCCACTCCGCGGGCCACGTGAGCGCGCCGGCCGGCGCCGTCGCGCTCGAGGTCCGCGGCCTGTCGAAGCACTTCGGCGGCGTTTACGCGGTGGAGAACTGCTCGTTCCAGGCCCCTCTCGGCCAGGTCACCGGCCTGATCGGGCCCAATGGCGCGGGCAAAAGCACCGCGATCGACCTGATCTCAGGGTTCAAGCTGCCGGACGCCGGCACCGTGATCTTCAAGGGTCGCCGTCTCGAGGGTCTTTCCCCCCACCGCATCTCTCGCCTCGGGCTGGTGCGCACGTTCCAGGCGCCGCGGGAGTGGCCCGCGCTGACCGTGCTCGAAAACGTCGTCATGGCCCGCTGGGACGCGCGTCGCGAGAGCTTCTTCCAGGGCGTCCTCGGCGCCGGCCGCGCCCAGCGCGCAGCCGCGGCGCAAGAGCTCGCGAGGTCGCGTCAGATCATCGCGGAGCTCGGCCTGGACGCGGTCCGCAACGAGCGCGCCGGCAGCCTGAGCGGGGGTCAGAAGCGGCTGGTCGAATTCGCGCGCATACGGATGGCCCAACCTGAGCTGGTGATCCTCGATGAGCCGATGGGCGGCGTCAACCCCGTGATGGGCGAGCGTATGGCCGTCGCCATCGAGGGATTCGTCTCGTCGGGGACTTCTGTCATCGTGGTCGAGCACAACCTGCCCTTCATCGAGCGGGTGACCCAGCACGTGATCGTGATGGCGCAGGGCGCGGTGATCGCCGAAGGTCCCTTTGAATCGCTCCGCTCCAGCCAGGCCGTGGTCGATGCTTATCTGGGCGAGGTGGTGAGTGACGGACGGGGCTGAGGGCGAGGCGCCGGCGCTCGTCGTGGAAAAGCTCACCGCCGGGTACGGCGGCCCGCCGGTGATCAGCGGTGTGAGCATGGCGGCGCGGCGGGGCGCGATCACGGCCATCGTGGGGCCCAACGGCGCCGGCAAGTCAACGCTTCTCAAGGCGATCGCGGGACTGATCCGCCCCAGCTCCGGCACCGTCGTTGTGATGGGCAAGGATGTGACCGGCCAGCCGGCCGAAAGGATGGTCGGCAAAGGCCTCGCGTACGTGCCACAGGTGTCGAACGTCTTTCCCGACCTGACGATCCGGGAGAACCTGGACATGGGCGGCTACAGTCGCAAAGGCGGCGTCAATGAGCGGATCGAGCAGCTGTTCCAGCTCTTTCCCGACCTCGCCGAGAAGGCTCATCGCAAGGCCAGCACCTTGAGCGGGGGCCAGCGCACGATGCTGGCCCTGGCGCGCGGATTGATGGTCGACCCGGCGGTGCTGATCCTCGACGAGCCCAGCGCCGGCCTGGCGCCAAAGTTCCAGGCCTTGATCTGGGAGCGAATCGAATCGATCCGCGCGACCAACGTGGCGGTTCTCGTCATCGAGCAGAACACCCGCGAAACCCTGCGCCACGCGCAGTGGGCGTATGTCCTCGTGCTCGGTCAGAACCGGCTCGAAGGCCCGGGCCGCGACCTTCTCGACGATGACGAGGTGATCAATCTTTACGTCGGGCGCCTCTCGTGATCTCTGGCGGGCCCCCAGATCGATAGCCGGCCGGGTCGACTCCGATATCGAGATCTGACCATCGGCGGCGCTGCGGGCCTGGCCGGCGGCTTGCTCGGCGTCGGCGGTGGCTTCCTGATGGTGCCCCTGCAGGTCTTGTGGGCCAGGACGACGCAAAGGCGAGCCAGCGGAACCTCGCTTGCCGCCATCGTGCCGATCGGGATCGTCGGCGCCGGCGTCTACTACTTCGGCGGGAGCGCTCATCAGCTCGACCTGCCCGTCGCGGTCTTCGTGATGATCGGAAGCTCGGCGGGTGCGCTCGTGGGCGCGGGTTTGGCGTCAAGAGTCCCAGAGCGCATTCTCAAGATGCTCGTCGCGGCTCTGATGGTCGTGGCCGCCGTGAGCGAGCTGCGCAACGCCATCTTCGGTGGCAGCACCGTTTTGGAGGCAGCATCGACACCGGGCGTTGGTCCCGTCGGGTACCTCTTGCTCGTTTTGAGCGGCGCCGTCATCGGCACGATAAGCGGACTCACCGGCGTGGGAGGTGGCGTGCTTCTGGTGCCAACCCTGGTCTTCGGCTTTGGGATCGGGCAGCGCGTGGCGCAGGGAACTTCCCTGCTCGCGATCCTCCCCACGGCGGGCGTCGGCGCAGTCGTGCACCAGCGCCACGGCGACCTGGACTCCAGAGCTGCCGGATGGATGTCGCTGGGCGGCGTGCCAGGAGCGCTTCTCGGCGCTGTGCTCGCGCTGTGGCTGCCCCAGCGCGTGCTCGCCGGTCTTTTCGGCCTGCTGCTCGCGGCCATGGCCGTGCGCATGTGGCCGAGGCGCGACGAGACGACTCCGGCTTAGCCGGCTA
>JBAUTF010000049.1:0-1780 GCA_049582065.1 Candidatus Dormiibacterota bacterium
ACCCCGGGTATCGCTCGCAGGGTCTGCTCGTCAACCGGTTGAGATGGTACGAATCGGACCCTGCTCCCACCTGCTTTCGCCGCGATCGCTTCGGGTGTGTCGAGCGCTATGACAATCCCATGGTTGATGAGCGCGAGGCGATCGCAGAGTTTCTCTGCCTCATCCATGAAATGGGTCACCAAGATCACCGTCACGCCACGGTCTCTCATGCGTTCGATGAGGCCCCAGGTTTCACGCCTAGCCTCAGGGTCAAGGCCCGTGGTCAGCTCGTCGAGGATGGCGAGCCTTGGGTTTCCCACCAGAGCCAGCGCGATAGACAGCCTCTGTTTCTGGCCGCCGGAAAGGCTCTTGAACGAGGAGTTGGCGAATCGCTTAATGCCCAGTGACTCGAGCAGCTGGTCGGGATCGACGGGGTTTGAGTAGAACGAGGCGAAGAGCCGCACCGCCTCCCCTACCCTCAGCCGTGGAGGCAGTGCGCTCTCCTGCAACTGGACACCGACAAACTCTCTCATCCTGTTTCGATCCTTCTGCGGAGAAAGCCCGTATACGGCGATTGACCCCGTATCGGGAGCACGCAGCCCAGAGATGCACTCCACGGTGGTCGTTTTGCCGGCGCCGTTGGGTCCGATGATTCCAAAAATCTCTCCTTCATTTATGGAAAGGGAGACGTCGTTGACGGCCACCAGATGTCCGTACTTCTTGACGAGGTGTTCAACCGCGACCGCTGGCGCCGCGCTCACGATGCCAGCCCGCCGAGCAGATTGCGCAGCGCCTCGGTGTACACGTCCAGGGCCGCGCGAACTCGTGTTGTTAGGGTCACTGTGGTCGTTGGCCCGGCCCCATCTCCGGTCTTCTCGCTCGTGAGGTAGCCGGCGTCCTCGAGCTTTCGAAGGTGCGACAAATCACGCTGGTTCAACGAGCTTGCCGTTCTTTGACAGGTTCGGGTCGGTGCATGCGGCAAGGTTGAAACAGCAGGGCCTTCGCTTCCCACTTTTCATTTTCGAGACACTTACTTCGACCCGTCGTTTGCGCGTATCAGGGTTTTGGGTTGCATTGACCCAGCGAACCCATTCCCAGCGCGCCATCGGCGTTATCTCTTTCCATAGGTCTTGGATCTTCTGAGGGGCAGCAACCAGGGCTGTCTCAAGATCCTGCGGCACGCTCGGCTCGGGCCAGTCTTTGACTGACCTAATTTCGAGCGTCGCCGTGTCACCGGCGCCTAAGGCAGCGGTTTGTTGTAGCTTCCCATCGATCCTCATCCAGTGGCCAAAATAGCCGTCTGGTTCCAACACCGTCTGGAAAGCATGGCCATTGATCGTTCCTTGTACTGCCACCTGCCCGCGGGACGGCAGTTTCCTGCTCGCGTTCTCAGGCAAGCGCAAAACAGTCAATTTGTCGATCGTGTACAGCGTGGCGTCAAAACGAATTGTTGGCACCTCGGTGCGCTGACTCACGGTGGTCATATATTTTGCAGTTCTACGACCGCGATCTCATGGTGCCGCCCAAGGCACGGCCACTATTGGGCGGCTTACGTCGCAAGGGCGCGTCGTATTGGGAGAGCCACGATTGGAGGCGGAGACTAGGCCGAGGCGCCCTGGAGTTGCTTCAGGATCGCAGTCTGCGCCTCGTTGATCGCATGGACCTCGACCGTCAGTTGGTGGACCGCGGTCAATGTTTCGTGGTCGGCTTCGGCACGCGCATCGTTCGCAGCTTGAATCACGTTCTGACCGACGATGATGATGGGCAAGAGAACGAGCTGGAGGAAGGTCTGGGCGATCCA
>JBAUTF010000050.1:0-18808 GCA_049582065.1 Candidatus Dormiibacterota bacterium
ACGAAGCTCAGGGCGACGACCAGCACGAACGCATCGTTCAGCGCCTCTGCGGTCACCAACCGGGCGAGGCAGGCGCGAACCAGCGACAGTTGAGCAGGGGTGGCGCTGGCGCATGCCCCAGCTGCTCCAGTTCCGAGGCGAGCCTGGAGGATGGTGTCGCCGGCCCGCGTCGTGGCGCGGCTGGTGAGGTAGCTCGAGAGCCCCGCGACTCCCACCGCCGACCAGATCTGGCGGGTGACGTTGAACAGCGAAGACGCCCGTGCCATGGCCACGTTGCTCACCGCCGACAGGGCGAGGTTCTGAACCGGAATCCCTGCGATGCCGAAACCAGCTCCGCGGAGCACAAGCCAGGGCGCGAGAGACCACGCATCTGTCTGTGGCCCCGCTTTGGTGAAGCCGATCGAGCCGATCGCGAGAAGGCCCACACCGATCACGGTCAGGAGTCGTGGACCGATGCGGTTGTACAGCCGCCCTGCGAACGCGATGCCTACCGCAGCGGCGAGGCCCATCGGTATCAACAGCACGCCCGTGTCGAGGGGGCTGCGACCGAGCACATTCTCGAAATACAGCGGGATCAGAAACAAGCTGCCGAGGCCGACTGCGCCGATGACCCAGCTGATGACGTTCGAGGTCGTGAACGCCGCAGTGCGGAAGAGACGTAGGTCCATCACGGGATCGGTCGATCGCAGCTCGAAGACGACAAAGCCGGCGAGCAGCAGTACGCCCACCGTCAGTAGACCGGTCACGGTGGAATCGCTCCAGCCGTGCGTGCCGGCGCGGTCTATGGCGTAAACCAGGGAGATGGTGCCGGACATCGCGAGCAGCAGGCCGATGACATCGAAGCCACGGCGCTCGGCCGAGATCTCGGCCGCGTCCGGCCGAAGCACACGGGCAGCGAGCAGCAGGGCGATGACGCCGAGCGGTACGTTGACCAGAAAGATGGCCTGCCAGTCGAACGTCGTCGTGAGATAGCCGCCGATCGTCGGTCCGAACGTCGGGGCGAGCAGCAGCGGGACACCGATCACCGCGGCTGCCGGTCCTCGCTCGGCTGGCGGGAATTCCCGGTAGGCGATGGCGAGCGCGAGCGGGAACAACGCGCCCGCGCCGATTCCCTGGATGACCCGAAAGGTGATGAGCAAGCCCACGGTCGACGCGAGCGCGCAGAGCCCCGACGCTCCAGTGAAGAATGCCAGCGACACGAGCCAGATCCGTTTCGAGCCCAAACGGTCGCTGAGATAGCCGGTCACCGGAATGACGGCGGCAGACGAGAGGAAGTAAGCGCTCGCCACCCACACCACGCTCTGCCAGTCGGTGTGGAAGGCGCTCTGCATTCGCGGCAGCGCGACGTTGACGATCGTGTTGTCCAGCACGGCCATGAACATGCCGAGGGACTACGATCGCCGCCTGCCATTTATAGGTGAGCTGCATATGGCGGGCAATTCTAGGGAGGGCGACGTTGCACCGGGGGGCCGTCGGACTGCCGCGGACAAGCATCAATCCACGCCCGTTCGATAGCGGCACTCGGCGGTCTCCTGCGCCGGTAACAAGTCTGCTGGCAGGGGCCAACGCGTTTCCACCAGACCAGAAAACTTCGGACTAGACCGAGACGGCTACCTGATAAGGATCCTTATTAGGCTGGTCACCACCTCATGGACAGTTCACGCTGAGAGGGTCCGAAATCGCAGCATCAGGGTGCTTGTGGTACGAATTCCGGATGTCGTGCGCGAAGGCCGTTGTCAGCCCAATGTCACTGTGGCGCTCAGCCTGAGATCGCGCGACGACCGGCCTGCTCGCAGTTGGTAGGCTGCCTGCTTAGGTGAAACCCAGGCATGCACCTCCGGGTCGTAGCGCATGAACGCTCGGGCCGGCACGGTCAGCCGTGCCGCAACCACCTCGCCGGCATCCGCCGTGACCGGCGAGAACGCCGCCAGGACCCGGATCGGGCGGCTGGGGTCGTCGTCCGGCGGTTCGACGTACAGCTGCACGATCTCGCGCCCCGTGCGGGTGCCGGTGTTTCGAACGATTACAGTCACGTCCACGTCGTCGCCGGGGCCGATCGTGCTCTGCGCCGGCTCAAGCGACTCGTAGCTCCACTCCGTGTAACCGAGCCCATGGCCGAAGGCGAACAGCGGTTCGGATCCCGTGCGATCAAAGCCACGATAGCCGACCAGGAGTCCCTCCGAATACACGAGCTTGCCGCCCTCCGGCTGCGCCTCGAGCACAGGGGAGTCCGCTTTGTCGCGCGGTAGGGATACCGGCAGCCTGCCGCCCGGCTCCATGACGCCCATCAGCGTGTCCGCCAACGCGTCACCGATCGCCTGCCCCGGCAGCCAGGCCTGGATGATCGCCGCGACATGGTCCACCCACGGCATGAGCACAGGCATGCCGGAGTTGACGACAACTATGGTGTTGGAGTTGGCGGCGGCGACGCGAGTCACGAGCTCGTCCTGCCGTCCAGGCAGCTGCAGCGAGTCGCGGTCGTAACCCTCGCTCTCGGTGCCGTCGGCGGAACCGACGACGACCACAGCCACGTCCGCCTCGGCCGCAGCGGCAGTTGCTTCTTCGATGAGGCGGTCGTCGCGCACGAAGCGTGTGATGCCGAGCCGCAGTGTCACGAACCGCAGCTCCGGAAGGAGGTCGATCTGAATCTCCACGTCATGCCCGGCGTGAAGCTCGATCTGCGCGCGAAGTTCGGGGGGACGCGAGAGCGCCTCGACGATGTCGTGATGCAGCTCGGTCGTGCCCTCCGCCACCACCGAGCCATCCACTGAAATGCGAAGTCGCCCGACGCCGGCGGCGCCGACGATGTGAGGTCCATTGGCCTGCGGCGTGTAGCGGGCTCTCATGACCAGCTCCGAACCCGAGGCGTGGACCACGTCCGGAAGGCCGTCCCACCAGGTGGCGACGCAGCGTGAGAACTGTTCGTCGTAGACCTTGACGCCGTCAGGGTCCCGGACCTCCACTCGCACGCCCGGCTGCCGGCTCACGGGGTCGACCAGCGTTCCGTCTGGTGGCGCCGCGACCGTAAGGCCGGTCGCGCAGCCCTGTTGAACGGTGACGCTCGCCGATGAGCCGAGCGACTTCCGAAGCGATTCGGCAAGCTGCGGACGAACCGCGGGCAAGACCCTGATGCTCCCTCCGCCCTGGGTCACCGGGTCGACGGCGTTGGGCCCGATCAGCGCCAGCTTGCGAACCTTCCCGGCCTGCAGGGGAAGCAGACCGCGTGGGTTGCTCAACAGCACGAGGGACCTGGCGGTCACTTCGCGTAGCAGCACCTTGTCGACCAGGCCATGCGGAGTTGTACGAGGGCCGACCGGCTCAGATGTGATACCGAAGCCGTTGAGACCGCCGACCTTGCGCGCGACATTGAGCAGCCGCGCCACCTTGTCATCGACCACGGACTCGGGCACCTCACCCGACCGCACCGCGCTCGTGAGCTGGTCACCCCACGGGCCCCGGGGTCCCGGCATGACGAGGTCGAGCCCGCCGAGCGCGCTGGGGACGGTGCTCGTCGTGGCGGACCAGTCCGAGACCACGACTCCGCCGAATCCCCATTCCGCTTTCAGAACGTCGTTGAGAAGTCTGGAGTTGGCGGTCATCGTGGCCCCGTTGACCGAGTTGTAGGCGGCCATGACGAGAAGGACGTGAGCCTCGGCGACGCAGGCTTCGAACGGCGGCAGGTAGAGCTCCCTCAGCACACTCTCCTCGATGCGCGCGTCGTAGGTCCGCCGATCCGTTTCAGAGTCGTTGGCGACGTAGTGCTTGGCCGTGGCTCCAACGCCCACGCTCTGGACTCCCCGGACATAGGCGACAGCGATGCGCGCGCTGAGCAGAGGGTCTTCGGAAAAACATTCGAAGCCGCGACCGCTCAGCGGCGTACGGACTATGTTCAGGGTTGGACCGAGGAGAATATCGACGCCTTTGGCGCGCGCTTCGCGCCCCAGCTCTGCAGTGATCCGCTGAACCAGATCTTCGTCCCATGTCGCAGCAAGGGCGACCGGGCATGGCAGCAGGGTGGACGGGTTGTTCCCGTCGAAATGGGTGCCGCGCACGCCGGCGGGGCCGTCCGAGAAGATGATCGGCCGCAGGCCGACGGCACTCTCGCCGTGGAGGGCCCACGAGTCGGCGCCTGTCAGCAGTCGTACCTTCTGCTCCAGCGTGAGCCGGGCGACCAGCCCCGACTCATCGCCGCGAACTCCTGTAGCTACACCTCTCATGGACGATCTCCTAGATTGCCGGCGGGCCCGGGGGTCCGGCCGGCGAGTTGCCGGCCGGACGGGACCCACCCATCACCGTGGTGGGCGTGAATTTGCAAAGTTCTCAGGCGGCCGGCTTCAGCTGCATGAGGATGTAGGGCATCTGTGGGTCGCTGGGCGATGGGTTCATGTATGGGTGAGACTGGTTTGGCCATCCGGTGTACTTGGCGCTGCTGTAAACGTTCCAATCGGCGCCGTACAGAAGCGGAGCCTCGGGGATGTCGGTTGACATCATCTGGGCGAGCTTCTGCACCGACGGGTAGAGCGATGCGGTGTCGCTTGGGTCCGTGCTCGCGTAGGTCGTCAGGGCCGCCTGCGCGGCGGAGCTGTTGTAGCCGACGTAGTGCGCTGCCGACGTCGAGCTGGAACCGTCCATCCAGTCCTGGTACTGGATGTACGGGATGCTGCCACCGTTGCCCCAGTGGATGGCGGTCTGCCACGAGCTGGGGTCGGAGGTGAGAGTGGTGTTCCAGTCGGAGTAGCCCTGCGCCGGCTTTGTGGTCACGTCCATGCCGAGCGCCTGCAGCTCCTGCGACATGAGGGACGCGTTTTCCCAGTAGTCAGAGAAGGGGACTGGATCGTAGATCGAGAACTTGATGATCCGGCGGCCTTGGGTCCAGCAGTTGGACTGGTTGCTGCCGTCGCAGTTCCCGCCCGACTTGTAGGTCCCGGTGCTGCTGTCGTAATGCGAGCTGGCTGGAGCGCTCCAGCCGGCGGCCTCGAGGATGTCGTAGACGTCGGCGCCATTGGGCAGCTGGTCGGCCTTGGCAGTCGCTGCGTCAGGCACGCTTCCACTTGTCGAAAGGTCGCCCGTGAGGCTGCCGTCGCTGGGAAGGAACGCCTTCTGGTTGGGCAGGATGAGCGCGCTGGAAGAGCTCGCTGGCAGCTCATATCCCGACTCACCCAGGAGAGCGAGCGCGTTGCGGTCGACGCCGTAGCTGACGGCTTTGCGAACAGCGGCGTCGCTGATCCCGGTCGCACCGCCATTACCCGGGTTCAGGTTGAACCAGAGGACAACGGTGTTGCCTGACGCAAACCACGCGTGGTTGGTCAGCGGGTTCAGGTTGACGAAGTTGGCATAGACGTTGGGGATGTCGTTGCCGGCCCAGTCCAGCTGGCCGCTCACGAGGGCGTCGCTGGCCGCGGCGTTGGTGGAGATTGACGGGGTGTCGATCTCAGATTCCGGGGGAGTCCCGCCCCAGTAGTTGGGGTTCGGCTTCCACTTGACGAGCGAGCTCGAGTAGCTCTTGAGCATGAACGGTCCGGTGCCAATGGGATTGCTGATCGTCATCGACGGGTTCTGCGCGATCTGGTCCGCCACGGACGCCTTGAGGATGTAGGTAGTGCCCAGGATCGCCCACAGGCCCGTGTACTGGGGCGTCTGGAAGTGAAGGGTCACGGTGTTGCCGCTCACCGTCGGGTCGGACGCCTGGGGTGGAACGCCCGGGATGTCGGCCTTCGGGTTCTCCATCGCCTTGAAGGTGGCTGCGACGTCGGCCGGTCCGAACGCGGAGCCGTCATTGAACTTCACGTTCTGCCGGATCGTCACCTGTAGGTCCTTGCCGCCGTTCTGGAATGCGTATGCGGTCGCCAGCCAGTAATGCGTGCCGGCTGCGGTCGGGTCGAGCTGGTCGAATTCGACCAACGGCTCGTTGACGATGCTCTTGGTGCCCATGCTCGATGAAAACGAGTTGGGGTCGTACGGGTTGAAGTCCTGGGAGAACGTCACGCCCGTGGTCGGCTCCGCGATCAACGGCTTGCCGCCTGACGTGGCTGTATTGGTCGACCCGGACTGGCAGGCGGCGACGAGCAGTGTCGCCACGCTGAGCGCACCTGTCACAACACGCCAATTCATTGATCTATCACCTCCGTGAATCACGGCCGTAAAGGCTCGTGCATTGCTGACGGCTACCCGGTGGCCCCTCTCTCGTCTCGTGCCGGATGGCGGCGGAGACCGAAACGCCAGACGCAAATCCAAGTTTCCTCACCTCTTTTTCGCTTCTTTTTCGAGTGAAGCGCCGGCCACCGCCGGCACACCGTTGTCCTGTCCTCCCCGCTCCGCTGGATCGACGTGAAGCCAGCACGCGGCGATGTGATCCGCGGCCACCGCAACGTTCGGCGGGGCTTGCCGCCTGCACACGTCCATCACGTGTGGGCAGCGCGGGTGAAAGCGGCACCCGGAGGGAAGCGCCTGCATGCTGGGTGGCGAGCCCTGGCCGGCAAGGTGCGGCGGCTTGTCTCGGTCCGGGTCTGGTGCGGCTGAAAGGAGCAGCTGGGCGTATGGATGAGCAGGGCTGTCGGTCAAGACCGCGCTGGGAGCGGCCTCGACCAGCTGCCCGGCGTACATGACCACGATGGTGTCCGCCAGGTAGCGCGCAGATGCGATGTCGTGCGTGACGTAGAGGATCGCGAGGTGCTCTTTGTCGCGAAGGTCGGCAAGGAGATTGAGTACGCCGAGCCTGATCGAGACGTCGAGCATCGAGACCGGCTCGTCGGCGATCAGGACCTTCGGCCGAACCGCCAACGCCCGGGCGATGGCCACCCGCTGCCTCTGACCGCCAGACAACTCGTGAGGGAATTTGCGGGTGAAGGTTTCGGGCGGCTTGAGTGCGACCCGGCGCAGCAGCTCCGCGACGGCGACGTCGGCGTTGCCGTCGGCCAGGTGATGAATCTTCAACGGACGCTCGAGCTGATAGCGGACCCGGTGCACCGGGTTGAGGGAAGCGAACGGGTCCTGCAGGACCATCTGGACCTCCGCGGCGTAGGAACGCGGTCGCCCCGATGGTGCGGGCTTGCCGTCGAGCAAGACCTGCCCGGCGTCCGGCTTGATGATCTTGGCGAGCACGCGCGCAACCGTGGTCTTTCCGGCGCCGCTCTCGCCGACGATCGCCGTCACCTTGCCTGCTTCGAGGCGCAGCGAGACGTTGTCCACCGCGCGGATCGCTATCCGTCGAGCGAACGGCCCCCAGCTCTTCTTGAGCCAGAAATACTTCACGAGGTTGCGTCCTTCCAGCACCGCAGGGGAGGTGTTCACAACTCGCTCAACTGCCTCGAACGGGGAAGCGCCGGCCCTGCCATGCCTGGCTCCGGTCGCGCGAGCTCGGGCGGAACCTCAGCCCCGTCACGGTGCAGCCAGCACGCGACCTCGCGCTCCGAGCCGTCGAGCGGCGCGAGCTGCGGGACGTCGACAGAGCAGCGCGGCATCGCCCAGCGGCAGCGGGGATGGAAGGCGCATCCCGAGGGCAGGTTTCGAATGTCAGGCGGCGACCCGCCGATTCCTTCCATGGGCACCCGCTTGCCGTGCATCGGCGGGAAGCAGTTGAGAAGACCGTACGTGT
Organism: Candidatus Dormiibacterota bacterium; assembly: GCA_049582065.1. Taxonomy (GTDB): domain Bacteria; phylum Chloroflexota; class Dormibacteria; order Dormibacterales; family Dormibacteraceae; genus DATKSS01. Next base: position 7,595 of record JBAUTF010000050.1, read on the forward strand.
ACGGCAGCCGCGGTGCGCGGAACAGGAGCCTGGCCTCGGCGCGCTCCACGATGCGGCCTGCGTACATGACCGCGATCTCGTCCGCCAGCTCGACGAGCAGCGAGAGATCATGGGTGATGAACAGCGCAGCGAAACCGAGTCGGTCGCGCAGGCCCATGACCTCTTCGAGGATCTCTCGCTGGGTGACTACGTCTAGCGCCGTCGTCGGCTCGTCAAAGATGACCACCTGCGGGTCGAGGGCGAGGGCCATCGCGATCATGGCGCGCTGGCGCATGCCCCCTGAGAGCTCGTGGGAGTACGAACGCAACCGCTCGGCGTTGATGCCGACGAGGTCCAGGTGCTCCGCCGCTTTCTCCAGCCGGGCAGCGCGCGACAGGTGGGGCCGGTGAACGCGAAGCATGTCTTCGAACTGAGCCCCGATGGTGATGACTGGGTTCAGCGCGTCGAGCGAGCTCTGAAGCACAACCGCGATCTCGGACCACCGAATGTCGCGCAGCTGCTCGCGGCCGGCCAAGAGGAGATCGATCGTCGTGGTGGGCTGGCCTCTGGTCGTCGGTCTCGAATGAAACAGCACATCGCCGGCAGTGATGACGGCCGGCGCGCGCAGCAGTCGGATCGCCGCGAGCGCGAGCGTGCTCTTGCCGCTTCCACTCTCACCTGCCAGTCCCAGGACCCGGCCCCGCCGCAGCACGAGGTGGCAATCCGTGACCGCATGCACGGCCTCGGTGCCGTAGCCGTAATCGACCGACAGCCCCCTGATCTCCAGCACCGGAATCCCCGCCGCCGTGGCCGGCCCAAGGCCGGATTGGGCAGCGTCGAACGCGGGAGCATCCTTGCGCTTGACCGGCGTGATCCCTAGCGTGGTCCGGAGATCGATGCCCGCCTTCCTGGCCGCCCGTCGCGACAGTCCGGCTGAGCGCAGCCTTGGGTTGATGAACTCGTCGATGCCGAAGTTGACGAGCGCAAGGCCCGTTCCCAACAGCGCCACGCACAGTCCGGGAGGCGCCCACCACCACCACCAGCCGCCGCGCACCGCGTTGTTGGCGAAACCCTCGCGCAGCATCTCGCCCCAGTTCCAAAGCCCGGGCGGGTAGGAGGTCGGCGATCCGGCAAGACCCAGGAACGCGATCGCGACATATGCCCCGATCGCGGACAGCGTAGTAAAGAGAAACGACGCCGCGACGATCGGGACCAGATTCGGAAGTACCTCACCGAGAATGATCCGGAAACGCCCCTCTCCAGAGACACGTGCTGCCTCGACGAAGTCGCGATTACGCAACGACAGCGTTTGAGCACGCAGGGTCCTCGCGCTGTACGCCCAGGTCGTGACCGCGATGATGGCCGCCACCAGAAAGACACTCGATCCGGCGGACGGCACATAGTCGGCGAGCACGATCAGCAGCGGCAGGCCCGGGATGGCGAGGAACACGTTCGCGACAAGTGACAGGCCCTCGTCGGTTCCGCCGCCGATGTAGCCGGCGGTTACGCCGAAGATGATCGAGAGCACCGTAGCGATCGCCGCGGCGACCAGCCCGACCAGCAGGGTGGCTTGCGTCGAGGCCAATACCTGCGAGAGCACGTCCTGTGCGAACACGGTGGTCCCGAGCCAGTGCGCCGACGAGGGCGGAAGCGGAAGCGGGTAGTAGTTGGCGGGAAAACCCGTGCCCGGCCCGGTCCCGGGGACGAGGACGTGCTGCACCCAGTGGTTCTGGTCGGTTGCGTTGGGCGAGTAAGGCGAGATCCAACGACCGATGATTGCGAAGAGACCGAACAAGACCAGGATCACGAGTCCTGCGATCACCTTGGGAGATCGCGGCACGCTCAGGATCCGGGCGTGATGGAAGACCGGCTCTGACGCTGGGCCTGCGAGCGGACCCCCGGTCATCGCGGTGTGGTCGATGGTCATCGTCAAGCGACCTGCCGTGCCCGAGGATCGATCAGCACGTAGACGACGTCAGCCGCCAGGTTGGCGGCCAGCACGACCAGCGTGATGACCACGAAGATGCCCTGGACCAACGAGTAGTCCAGCTTGCCGAGCGCGTCATAAAGGTGATAGCCGATGCCGGGGTAGTTGAAGACGATCTCGACCAGGATCTGACCCGAAACGATCAGGCTGATGGCGATCGTGAAGTTGGACACCACCGGCAGCAGCGCATTGCGCGCCGCGTACCATATGACCCTCCGGGTCGGTAGACCCTTCGCCTGGGCAACCAGCACGAAGTCGTCGTCCATGGTGCTGATCACCTGGTTGCGCATCGCCATCGTGAAGCCTGCGAGCGAGGCCAGGAACACGGTGGCCACGGGCAGGATGGCATGGCTGACGATGCTCTGGATGTACGGGAGATTCAGGCCTGGAGTGACGGTATAGATGTCGTAACCGAACAGGCTCGGAAACCACCGCAGCATGGTTCCGGTCTGTCCAAAGATCAGGACGATGACCAGGGCGAGGAAGAAGTACGGGATCGCCTGGAAGAAGGTGGCGGCCGGCATCACCCAGTCGGTCCATGTCCCGCGGCGCCAGGCGAGCCAGGTGCCCAGCGTGCTTCCGGCGAGAAAGCTCAGCGTCGTCGCTACGCCTAGCAGCGCCAGGGTCCACGGCAGGTACGAGAGGATCAAGTTGCTGACCGGTGCGTTCTCCGACCATGAATGCCCGAGGTCGCCATGGAGGAGGTTTCCGACGTACTGCGCGTACTGGTCCCAAAGGCTCTGGTGGACGTTGTAGCCGAGCTGCTCTTCGACGGCGATGACGCACTGCTCATTGCAGTTGCCGGACTGCGACGCACGGGCGACGGCGCCTGCAACCGGGTTGCCGGGCACGATGCGGGGAAGCAGGAAGCTGACAGTCAGCGCCACCCACGCCGCCAGGAGGTAGACCGCAAGCCTGCGCAGCAGGGCGCCCACTGCTACCTCCTCCCTCTGGCCCGGACCACCGCCTTCTGCGCGGCCGGCACGTTGGTACAGCCACAGCTCTCGCGGATGACAAGCTTCACGGGGAGAACGAGGTCCCGCTCGCTCTTGCCGGTGCTGATCCTCGAGTACAGGACGTCGAACGCGGTCGCGCCGAGCTCCTGCATCGGCTGGCGAACGGTGGTGAGCGGCGGGTGCATGTGGCGCGCCACGGGGACGTCGTCGAAGCCGGTGACGGCGACCTCGGTCGGTACTTTGATCCCGCGCCTCGCGAGCGCGTGCATCGCGCCAAGCGCGGTCTGGTCGTTGGCGCAGACGATGGCGCGCGGCATCTTGCGGCCGGCGTCGAGCAGCTGGGAGACGATCTTGGCGCCGCCTGCGGCGCTGTAGTCGCCCTGCCACTCAGACCCCAGATAGATCCGGGCTCCGGCAGCTGTGGCCTCGGTTTCGAACGTGCGAGCGCGGGATCGGTTGTCAGGGCTGTCCGAGCGCCCGGAGAGATAGGCAAGGCTTCGGTAGCCGTGGTCGACCGCCAGGTGGTGGACGATCTCGCGCATGCCGGCCTCGTTGTCGCAGCGGACGTTCATCCAGCCGCGGCCCGTTCTTCCGGCCAGAGTCACGACAGGCACCATCGAAGCCAGGCGTGTGATCTCCGCCGCCGAGAGCATATGGTCATGCAAGATCAGGCCGTCGGCTTTGCCGGCGATGGCGGCGATACGCGTCGTGACGTTGTCGTCGTTGAATGCGACCGAGCTCATCAGTACGTCGTAACCGCGGCGCTGTGCGGCGACGTCGATACCGCGGTTGATGACGTCTATGAAGAGCAGGCTCTCGTCCTCTTCTTCCAGATACATCTCACCGCCCTGCCGGAAGACGACTCCGACCACCTCTTTGAGGCCGTTGGACAGGGCGCGGGCCGCGCCATCGGGCACGAATCCGAGCTCCTCCACCGCGCGCAAGACTCGCTCCCGTGTGTTCGCTCGTGGACTCGCGTGGCCATTGAGAACTCGAGAGACCGAAGCAATCGAGACGCCCGCCTGGGAGGCCACGTCGTAGATCGTCAGCGTACCCTTCGGCCTCTTGGGCTCTGGCAATCGGTACCTCTAACTGACCCAGGCTGGCACTGTAAGCGCTTACCGGTAAGCGCTTACAGTTTCCGGATTATAAGCTGCTGGATAGGCTTGTCAAGAGCCAGATTGCCCAGCCGAATGCCTATGGTCGCCGTCACACTAGCGGCGGTAATCGATTCGAGTGGTCTCTGCGATCGCAAACCCTGATAAGGAGGCGCGCGCGTGGCTTCGGCTGTTGCTCGTGGCCGGATTCCTCCCGAGAGAGTGTTGCGGAACTGCAGCGGCGGCGACCGTCAAACACAGCCCGGCAGCCAGAATGCTGGGCAACCGTCGTCTCCCCGCAACGCCTATGACCTACCGGCCGATTTGATTCTGCCGGCTCGCGGGTCGCCCCGCCGAGGCTTCAGCTGTTCGTTCGGTGCGCCTGGTTGCCTCGTGCTCTGGCCGGCACCAGGCGCGTGGGCTTCATGGCCGCCCCGGTGCCAGCTCTCAATGTCGCGCGATCAAGTTTCGCGAAATCCGGCCCCGGCGCGGTGGACATGATGAAATCGGTGAGCACCTTGGCAAAGCGCTGGGGTTCTTCGGCCTGAGGAAAGTGACTGGAGCGTTCGAATATCTCGAGACGGCTGTTGGGGATGCGCCGGGAAGCCTCCACTGCGTGGGACACCGGTATGAAGGGATCGCGAGCACCCCATAGGATCAGAGTTGGCTTGTAGGCGGCGAGATGGATCCTGTTCATCGCACTGACCCGCTGGCCCTGCAAGTCGATGACGCTGCGCAGCGAGTCGACGAAGGCGCCCCGCGCTCCAGCATCGGCGAGCGATGAGTATGCGCGGCCGAACTCACGGAGTGCCGGACTCGGCCTGACTGGAAACCAGCTCAGGTGCCTTCCGATCCCCAGCAGGGCATCGCGCACCCGCCGGTTGGCGATGACGGGCAAGACCCACTCGGAGCCCGGAAGGGTCGCGGCCCTCAGCAGCAGGCTCACCTCGCGCCCCAGCCCGCCACTCGCGACCAGGATCAAGCGCTCGCATCTGTCCGGGAACTGATAGGCGAACTGCATGGCGATCCCGCCGCCCAGTGAATGACCGACCACCGTCGCGCGCCGGTATCCAAGGACCTCGAGCAGGTCACGCAGTCCGGTCGCATACGCGCCCAGCGAATAATCTCCTCGCGGTTTCTCCGACTCCCCATGGCCGGGCAGATCCAGGGCCACAACCCTGAATCGCTCTGCGAGCTGGGGAATCACAGCGTCCCAGTTATGCCGGCTCCCCGCGACCCCGTGGACGAGCAGTACGACGGGGCCCTTTCCGGCCTCCACCACGGAGATCTGCGTACCGAAAAGATCCACCAACCTGGCTCGCGGCTCACGTCGCTGTGCGTGGTCTGAGTCGGCCTTCACCGCCACACCCCTACTCGGACGTCGCCGCGGTCCAGGCCTGCAAGCCCGTTCCAGATGAGCCAGGCCAACTGCTCGGCCACAACAGTTTGTGGAACCGCCGGCCCGGATACCCACCAGTCCGCGGCCGCCTGCACATAGCCGACCAAGCCGACCGCCCATGCGTCCGTCGGACTGGGATCTCCGCCATCGGCTCCCAACCCCTCCCGGAGCATGATTGAGATACGGGTCGCGAGGGTGGCTGCGAAGTGTTGAGCCGGCTGCCCGGTCGAAGCCGCCATGGAGGCCGGGGTCTGCCTCAGGAAGCCAACCAGCCGGCGCTCACGCCCCACGTACTCGAGGTAGGCGTTGATCACAGAGGTGAGCTGCCCGTGGCGCCGCGCCTCGCGGTCGGAGGCTGCCTGCAGCTTCGCAATCAGGGCGGCAGTCGCAGTCGCGGAAACCTCAGCGTGGAGGTCGGTCTTGCCCGCGAACTGCCGATAGAGGATCGGCTTGCTCACACCCGCCTCACGGGCGATGTCCGCCATGGTGACGGCTGGACCCAAACGTCTGATGGCCCGAACCGCGGCCTTGACCATCAGTGCGCGGCGGGCTTCACGGCGAGCGCTACCTCGGAGTCGTGCGAGCTTGAGCTTTTGGCTCCGATTACGACGGCCGGTCCCTACACTCGAAGCACGACGCATGCTACCCAGAGTAACAGCTACCGGCGGTAGCTGTCCGAGAAGGCCTCGCTCGTCGAAGTGCAGGGGCCAACACTGCTCGGGATCTGGCGAGGCAACTCCTTGTGGCCAGGCTACCGGAATGTCGCCGGTGAGCAGACTGGCGCCGAAGCTGTAGTGTTGGTGATGGCCCCGAGGGACACGCGCAAGGATTCGGAATTGGTCGCAAGACCGGCTCAGAGTCCGAGAGGCGATCCGTCGGGGTCATCTGTTTTTTGACGGCTCGGAAGCTCTGGGCCCACGAATAGTCGGAGCGGCCAATGGAGGCCTGACGGCGCCTCCAGGTCACCCGGATGTTTGGCTTCCCCTACGCTGGGATCGTGGCGTACCAGGCTCGCAGTGATCGCTCCGAGAGCCGGCACGCCGACCTTGTGGTGCCCCTGATCGTTGAAGCCTTCGAGGGATACCAGGCCGCTTTCGGTGCGATCACTCAGCGTGCCAAAGGACGTTTCGAACGCCGTGAGTGGCACCACGCGGTGGCCGACGCCACCGAGCGTCTCGACCTCTATGGCCTCGTCATCGACCGACTCGAGAGTAACGTGCGGGCGACCCTGGGGCCACAGGTAGCGGATCGCATGGTCTGGGCCCGTACGAAGGCGGCTTATTCGCCGGTGATTGACGCTCGTCCAGATCGCGAGTTGGCGGAGACATTCTTCAACTCGGTGACCCGCCGCATCTTCACGACCGTGGGAGTCGACCGCAACATCGAATTCACCGAGTCAGACTTCGATTCTCCAGCGACACAGATTCACACGCTCCCGCTGCGAACGTACGAGCAGCCGCTGGGCCTTTCTGGGCTCATCGAGGCGATCCTGCACGACTGCCGGTTCGATTGTGAATTCGAAGACTTGCACCGCGACAGCGATCTCGTCGCGCGCAGGCTGAGCGCCCGCCTCCGTGGCGCAGGGGCCCCGGATCGCGTCGAACGGGCTGCGATCATCCCGGCTCCGTTCTTCAGGCGAAAGGGAGCTTACGTGCTGGGCTGGTTGAACAGCGGCTCTGCCCGCATCCCGTTGGCGCTGGCACTACTCAACAAAGATCGCGGCATAGTAATCGACGCGCTGCTCACCGACGAGGACGACATCAGCATCCTGTTCAGCTTCGCTCGATCTCACTTCAATGTCGACCTTGGGCCCCCAAGACAACTAATTCAGGGTCTGAAGGTCCTGATGCCGAAGAAGCCGATCGCGGAGCTGTACATCGCGATCGGTCATCACAAGCACGGGAAGACGGAACTGTACCGGGACCTTCTCCGCCACCTGAGCACGTCAGAGGAGCATTTCATCTTCGCGCCGGGTGCACACGGGATGGTCATGGTCGTGTTCACTTTGCCCAGCTTCGACGTCGTGTTCAAGGTCATCAAGGACCGTTTTCCCGCGGTCAAGCCGATGACTCCCAGCGATGTGAGGAAGACCTATCGACTGGTGTTCAGGAGCGAGCGCGCCGGTCGGCTGGTAGAGGCCCAGGAGTTCGAGCATCTAGATTTCGAGCGGGCGCGCTTCGCGCCGGAGATCATCGAGCAGTTCAAGCGCGAGGCGGATGAGACGGTAGAGGTGACCACCGATCAGGTGGTCATCCACCACGCCTACATCGAACGCCGGGTGACGCCGCTGGATGTTTACCTGCGCGAGGTGCCTGAACAGGCTGCGCGTGCCGCAGTGCACGACTATGGTCAGGCGATCAAGGATCTGGCAGCGAATGGGATCTTTCCTGGCGAGCTCCTACTCAAGAACTTTGGAGTGACCAGGCATTCTCGGGTGGTCTGCTACGACTATGACGAACTCTCGTTCCTGACCGATTTCACCTTCCGGGCGATTCCCCCGTCCCGGTTCGATGAGGATGACTACGCCGACGAGAGCTGGTTCGGCGTCGGGGCACGAGACGTGTTCCCCAGGGAGATCCGCCGCTTCATCGGTCTGCCCGCCCACCTCCTGGCGGTGCTCGACCAGGACCACAGCGAGCTGTATGAGGTCGACTTCTGGCGCGAGATGCAGGCTCGCGTGGCCGGCGGTGAAATATTCGACATCTTCCCGTATCAACCATCGCTGCGCCTGCAGCAAGCCTGAACTAGCCGGGAACTTCCGACGGCGGCGTCATTGGCTGCGCCGTCTTCCTTTCTTAGGTAGCGATGTGGGACCCGGCCCCACGGCGGAGCCGGGGTCCCAAGCTGTTGGTGGTTAGACCGTGGCCGGCACAGGCAGGAGCCCGAGCTGGCTCAGCATTTCTAGCTGGTCGAAGTAGAGCCGAGCCTCTGTGATCTGCCCGTTCTCTACGCGTAGGATCTGCACGCACTTACCGACCACTTTCTTGCCGGTCGGGGAGACGATGCCGGTCGGGGTCTGGAAGGGACCCGAGTGAACACCCTCCATCGTGATCTCCTGGATGATCCAGGGTCCGTTCACGATCTCATTACGAACGGTCATCTTGCCGTTCGGGAAACCCTTGAGCCAGCGCATCGCGTAGGCGGTCGCCTCGGCGGTGGTGTTCACGTGCACTCCACCTGGGGCTTCGAACTTGATGTTGGCTGCGTGGAGAGCGAGAAGCGCCCTCTCGTCGTGGGCGTTGAATGCGGCGACGAACTTAACGGCGGTGTCTTTGGCCTCAGCCATTGCGTCTCCTCCTCAGGAGTGACCGCGAAGCGGAGGGCCGAGGTTGCTACTGCCACGTCGGCCGAGCAACCGCAGGGGCCATACGGCCCTAACCTCAGTCCAGAAACTGTTCGCAGTATAGCAGAAATGGTTGCGGCGGCGTGTTAATATTTTTTTCGTGGACCGGCCGCGTCTTCTTTCTGTGTCGGAAGCTGCAACCGAGCTCAAAGCGTCGGAGGCTTACGTTCGCCACTTGCTGCTGGAGCAGCGCCTGTACGGGATCAAGGTGGGACCTGTGTGGGCCATCTTTCCAGACGACCTCGAAGCCTTCAAGTCCCTGCGCCGACCTCCTGGGCGGCCGCGCACCCGCGAGGCGATCGCTCGAGACGACGCGGCGACGGCGCAAATCGCCGGCGAGCGCATTCGTGCCGGCACAGACCCGCTGCTCAGGAAGCGACGCCGACAGTCTGGGAAGCCCAGACGGACCGGGGCCCCGGCGAGGTCCCGTTCGGAACCAACCCGTTAACGCGGAGTCCAGCCGTCGGCAACGAGCGCCGCGATTCGTAATGGTCCGCGTCTCAGCGGCGAGCGATTCCGCTGCCATCCACAGTCGTCCGTGGGCTTGGCTGTCATTCCACTCGAGACGGCTCGGCTCGGCAGCGGTATGGATCGCGGTGCCCATCTGATCGAGGACTCTTCGTCACCGCACCTCCACCAGGAGCCTGATCCCGGTCCTTTCCTGTCCATCGAGCGACAAGTCGATGAAGGACGGAATGCACACCAGATCGAAGCCCGCCGGGGCGACATAACCGCGCGAGATGGCGATCGCCTTGATGGCCTGATTGACCGCGGCGGCCCCAATCGCGTGAATCTCGACGCGGCTCCGAGTCCGGATGACTCCGGCGATGGCCCCGGCAACCAGGACCGGCTTGGAGGTGCCGGCAACTTTGAGCACCTCGTTGGGTGCCCTACTCTCGCTCGACATACCTAGGAAATCCTTATCAATGTCTTGATCACGGCCGCAAATGGGTGAAACCGGTAATTCCGATCGTAGCTCTCGTGGGCAGCGAGATCTTGGCCACTTCGGGGACCCCGAGCGTTAGGCAGAGAAATCGTGCCGCGGTTCGGCCCGGCTACTCGCAGTAGTCGCGAAGTTTGTTTGCGCGCGAGGGGTGGCGGAGCTTGCGCAGGGCCTTGACCTCGATCTGGCGAATGCGCTCGCGGGTCACCCCCAGGCGCTTGCCGACCTCCTCCAGTGTTCGCTGGTGGCCGTCGATGAGGCCAAAACGGAGCTGGAGCACGCGCCGCTCGCGCGGGATGAGGGTATCGAGGACGGCCTCGACCGCGACGTGAAGCATGGTGATCGATGCGGCGTCCGAGGGCGAGACTGCCTCGCGGTCCTCGACGAAGTCCCCGAGGTGGGAGTCCCCCTCCTCACCGATTGGGGTCTCCAGCGAGATTGGGGTCTGGGCGACCTTGATGATCTCACGCACCTTCTCCGAGGTGAACCCCATTTCCTCGCCGATCTCCTCATCGCTCGGCTCGCGGCCCAGCTCCTGAAGCAGGCGGCGGGAAACGCGGACCAGCTTGTTGATGATTTCGATCATGTGCACGGGGATGCGGATCGTCCGCGCCTGGTCGGCGATAGCGCGCGTCACGGCCTGACGGATCCACCACGTCGCGTAGGTCGAGAACTTGTAGCCCCTGTGGTAATCGAACTTCTCGACGGCGCGGATCAGGCCCGTGTTGCCTTCCTGGATCAGGTCGAGGAACGACAGACCGCGGCCGAGGTACTTCTTGGCAATAGAGACCACGAGACGGAGGTTGGCTTCAGTCAGACGGTGCTTGGCCTCATAGGCGCGCTCGTAGCGCGCGGTCAGTCTGTAGCGAGCGATTCGGTACGACTCGAGCGCCTCGGCGCGGACGCGCGGACGCGCGGCCCCGTTGGCCTGACGCCGGCGCTCGGCGGCGGTCGCATCGAGAAGGTTCGGCAGCTTGGACAGGTCAGTGAGGCCCAGCAGCTCCAGCGCGATGTGCGCTTGCTGGCCCTTGCGCTTGACCGTGGCGAGCCGCTCGATGACCTCCGGGAGCATCTCGTCCACCGAGCGCTGACGGCCGTCCGACTCTTCGGTCACGCTCAGCGCCATGAGCGCGTCGTGCAGCGGTTTGGCCTCGATCGCCTGGGCGAGCTCGACCTCGTCGTTGGCCGTGAGCAGGCTGACCCGCCCGATCTCCTTCAAGTACATGCGCACCGGGTCGTCGAGGGAGACCGAATCCATCATCTCGATGTCGAGCAGCATCTCGTCGTCGATCTGCTCCACCTCTTCGAAGTCCTTCTCGCCGTCGGTGACCTCGATGCCGATCTCTTTGAACGCGGCGAAGATGCGGAAGATCTGGTCGGGCTCGGCGTCGATCTCCGGGAAGCCCTGGAGGATGTCGTCGGGCGTGAGGTAGCCCTGCTCCTTGCCCTTGATGATGAGCTGCTCGGCCACGGCCATCAGCTCGTCCTCGAACTTGTGCTCCGGCTTCTC
>JBAUTF010000051.1:0-6762 GCA_049582065.1 Candidatus Dormiibacterota bacterium
GGCGCAGGCGAGGACGCAGGCGACTGCCGAAAGCACCTCGGTGCGGATCACCGACTGGGTGGCGGAGCGCCAGGCCGAGCTCCGCATCATGGCCCAAGGTGAGATCGGGCGGGTCTCAGCGCCCGACCTCAACGCTCAGCTCCTCGCCACAGTTCCGTCGCACCCCGACTTCGAAAGGATCCAGGTGTTCAACCTGAGCGGAGTCGTCGTTGCATCCACCTCCGGAGGCACGTCCTTCGCGGCAACTCCTCCCGGGACGAGCTATGCCAACAGCCTCAGCGTCGAGACGCTCGGGCCCGTTCAGCTCGGCGGCGGCGGGCTCCTTTGGGTCATGACCGCACCGATCGTCGGTGCCGACCTCAAACCTCAAGGCGTCCTGGGCGTAGACCTTGACATACCGCTCCTCGGACAGTTGATCAACCCCTACGGGCCGGATGCCGTCAGCTCCCACGACCAGGAGATCCACGTGATCAGCGCGCAGGACCTACTCCTCTACAGCTCTGACTGGGGCGTCCTCGCGAACGACCAGGCCATGGTGGCAAAAGGCACGCTCACCACCAAGGCCGAAGCTGCGATATACGACCGTGCGCTCACCAGTGGCGGCGGAGGCACGCAGACCGTCGACTACAGGAATCACGATGTCCTGGCCGGCTATGAGCCGATCACGAGCCTCGGCTGGGTGGTCGTGGCGTCGATCGACTCATCCACCGCGCTGGCCGCCGTGCGCCAGCAGGAGGTCCGCACGTCCCTGGTGCAAGGAGCGGGCACCCTTTTATTGATCGGGTTCGCGATCGGGGTGGCCATCCTGTCTACGCGGCCGCTCGTCGCTCTCTCGCGCGCGGCCGCGAGCGTCGAGGCGGGAGACCTCTCCCCACGCGTGCACCTTAGAGGCGGTGGCGAAGTCCGCCGGCTGAGCGACGCCTTCAACGCCATGATCGAACGGCTGAACGACGTCCTTGTTCGCCTCCGAGGCGAGGTCGCCGAGTCCGCCACCAGGCTCTCGGACGCCGCCGAGGACCTCGTGTCCGCAACCCTCGAGCAGACGACCGCCGCCACCGCGACGTCCGCGAACATGGAAGAGGTCGCGCGAAGCTCCGCCTCGATCGCGGACAGCGTCGACCGGGTCGCGATCCAGGCCAGCGAGGCACAGACCAACCTCGAGCTGGCGCAGACCGACCTCAGGGCTTCGGGGGACCGCACCCTCGCCCTCGCCGGACGCGTGAACGAGATCGAAGGCATCCTCGACCTGATCGACGACATCGCCGACCAGACCAACCTGCTCGCGCTCAATGCGGCGATCGAAGCGGCGCGCGCCGGCGACGCGGGTCGCGGTTTTGCGGTCGTGGCGGACGAGGTGCGACGCCTCGCCGAGCGCTCCAAGGCGTCCGCGGCGCAGATCGCCAAGCTGGTCGAAGGCGCCCAGACCCAGAGCAGCCAGACGATCATGGCCCTCGAGAAGGGCGTCAAACAGATGGAGCGGGGCCTCGCGATGATGCAGGCCATGACAGAGCTGAGCGGCAGGGTCCAGATCGCGAGCCAGCAGCAGCGCGCCGCCAACCAGCAGGTCGTGCTCGCCATCGAGCGGATCGCCGAGGGCAGCCGCACCGTCTCCATGACGGCGCAGGAGATCGCGTCCGCGGCGGCTCGACAGGGAGAGCTGGCCGCCGAGCTCGTCGAACCGTCCTGGGAAGGCGCCAAGAGGGCTCCCGCCGGGCCGGCTTAGGGCGCCGGGTCATGCGGGTGCTCGTGGTGGAGGTCAACTCGGCCTACTTCGCGCTGTCGATGGAAACGGTGCACCAGGTGATGCGCCGGCCGATCGTGACCCGCGTCCCGCTGGCCCCTGAAGGCCTGCTGGGCGTGGTCAACGTCCGTGGCGAGATCGTGCCGTTCCTCGATACCGGGGTATTGACCGGTACCGGCTGCCTTACGGAGCCGGGTTTTGCAGTCCTCGTCCAGGGCGCCGGCGAGATGCTCGCCGTCGCCGCGGAAGTGCTGCCGGTGCAAGCCGACTTTGAGGGCCCGGTGGGGCCGGGAACCAGGCCGGGCGAGCTCGGCCTGTACAGCCACGGGGCGCATCTGGCGATGCTGATCGACGTGGAGGCGCTGGCGAACAGCCGGCTCGAATCCAAACGGGCGAGCTAGAGGACGAGTTCCGTCCGCTGTTCGTCGAGGACGCCAAGGGCCAGCTCGCGAGGATCGCCGACGGGCTGATCGCCCTCGAGACCCACCCGGACGACCACGCGACGATCGACAAGATCTTTCGTGAGGCCCACACGATGAAAGGGGCCGCGGGCATGGTCGGGATGATGCGTGTCAGCCGCCTCGCCCACCGCCTCGAAGACCTCCTGGTCGAACTGCGGTCAGGCACGATTCGAACGACCCCGGAGCTGACCGATGCGATGCTCCTCGTCGTCGACGGTATGGGCCGCCTCATCACGAGCGCATCCGCAGGCAACCAGGACGCAAGCGACGAGGCCGCGTTGGAACGACTCCTCCCAACCCTGCGCTCGCACCCCGAGCCGGCCCCGATGGCCGAGATCATCTCCACATCCGTGGCCCTGGAGCCACAACCCGAACCCGCAAAGCCGGCCTCGAATCCCGCGCCACCGGCGCCCCCTCCGCCCGCGGCGCCGCCGGCTGCTTTGAACGAGGTCGCGAGCCTGATACCCCATGCACCACCGCCTCGCGTTGCGTCTCCCACACTCGAGGTGCCGATGGCGCGGATCGACGAGCTCAACCGGCTGGTCGGCGAAGCCTCGGCCGCGCAGCTCAGGATGGGCAGCGCGTTTGGGTCCCAGCTCCACGTCGATCCGGATGCGGTGACCGAGTACCGGGATCTCACGAAGGTGATCAACCAGCTCCAGGAGGCGACCGAGCGCACGCGCATGGTTCCCGTGGGGACTCTGGAGCCGATCCTCCACCGCACCGCGCGCGACACGGCCCGCGCGGCCGGCAAAGACGTGCGATGGGAAGCCTTGGGGCTGGAGATCGAGGTCGACCGAGGTGTCCTCGAAGAGCTCGTCTCCCCGCTGGTGCACATCGTCAGGAACTCTGTGGGCCACGGCGTCGAGATGCCTCAACAACGCCTGGCCGCGGGGAAGCCTCAGCAGGCGGTGATCCGCTTCCATGCGTCGCAGGTCGGATCCAAGGTCGTGATCGAGATCAGCGACGACGGCGCAGGGATCGACGTGGACGCTGTTCGCGCCGCAGCCGCGAAGACAGGTGTCGATGTAAGCCACCTCAACGAGGCCGAATCGCTGCATCTCATCTTCGGTGCGGGGATCTCGACCGCCAAGGTCCTCACCGAGGACTCAGGTCGCGGCGTGGGACTCGACGTCGTCGCCAATGCCGTCGCCTCGATCCACGGGACGGTCGAAGCGGTGAACCACCCAGGCCAGGGCGTCGAGTTCCGGATCGTCGTGCCCATCACGCTGACGGTCATTCCGTGCCTGATCGTATCGATCGCCGGCCAACCCTTCGCGGTGCCCCTGCATCGGGTCCTGCGGGTGGTCGACGAGCAGCCTGTCGAGGTCGTGAGCGGGCGAAAGCGCGCCGTCATCGACGGCCGCGCCGTGACCGTTTCCACGATAGCTTCGCTCGTTGGTCTGGCGCCGGTCGAATCCGGGACGTGGCTCTTGCTCGGGACGGCCTCCGACCAGAGCGCCTTCCAGGTCGATGCGGTGCTTTCGAAACGCGACTTGGTCGTCCGCGGACTGACCGGGCGTCTGCGCGACCTCGAGGCCGTCGCAGGGGCGTCAGTCGAGCCGAGTGGCTCGATCTTGCTGGTGCTCGATGTCCCCAACCTGATCGCGCGAAGCCTCGTGGCCGTCGAACCTTCAACCACGGTGGGGAGCAAGGGCTCGAAACCGGCCAGGCAGCTGTCGGTGCTCGTGGTCGACGACGCGCTGATGGTGCGCGAGCTGCAACGTTCGATGCTCGAGCGGGCCGGCTATGCGGTGCGAACAGCCAGCGACGGCACGGCAGCGCTCGAGATGCTGACTCACGAGCCGGCCGACCTGGTCGTCACCGATCTCGAGATGCCGAACATGGACGGGTTCGTTCTGACGCGCAGCATCCGCGCCAATGCCCAGCTCGCGAACATTCCAGTCCTCATCGTCTCCTCGCACGTCAGCCAGGAAGACCATCTCAAGGGCCTCGATGCAGGCGCGGACGCCTATATCGTCAAGACCTCGTTTGACGAAGCGGGCCTGCTGTCGGCGGTCTCCGGCCTGTTGGTCGGGACCGGCGCCGCGACGCTCCGCCGCACCAGGTCCGGCGCCTTGCACGGCGCGGGGGCGCCGGCTCCAGAGGCGGTGGCGCCATGATGGACGTCAGCCCTCTCGACCGTGCGGCCGTGCTCCTGCGCTCTCGCGCGGGTCTCAAGCCCGAGCCCGCCAACCGCGCCAGGCTCGAGAGGTTGCTCCACGAAGGCGCGGGCCATGCGGGGATCCCCATGCAGTCGTACGTCAACATGGTCGACACCCAGCCGGCGGCGTTCGACGAACTGCTGGACCGGGTCACCGTCCAGCACAGCGCGTTCTTCCGAGACCCTGCGCAGTTCGACGCCCTGGCCGAGGTGGCGGTTCGGGCGAGCGCTGCTCCATTCACCGTGTGGAGCGCCGGCTGTGGGAACGGCCAGGAGCCCTACAGCCTCGCGATGCTCCTGGACGAAGTGCGGCATGACCGTTGGCACGTGGTCGCGACCGACGTCTCATTCCGCGCGCTGGCACGCACCGAGCGGGCTCGATACACGAAGAGCGAGGTCAGAGGAGTATCGGCCGAGCGACGGGCGAAGTACATGGTGCCCGTCCGCGGCGGCCACGAGGTCGCCTCGCACCTCCGCCGCCATGTGCGGATCGCGCACCACAACCTCGCGCGCACGTACGCCGACGGCCTGGTTCCATGGTGTGATGCGGTCTTCTGCCGCAACGTCCTCATGTACTTCGGGCAGGAAGAGTCGTACGCCTGCATTCAGCGCCTCGCACATCGCATGCCCCCTGGCGCACTCCTTTTCCTCGGGCACTCGGATTCGCCGGGACTGATGACTCCCTATTTCGAGCCGGTCCAGGTGGCGGGCGTCCACTGCTACCGGCGTCTAGCGCCAGGCGCCACGCACGCTCCCCGAACACCTCGCGACCAGCCGACGCTCACTCACGACGTTCGCCCGCCTCCCGACCTGCCGGGGCTGCTGGCCGAAGGTGACCGCGCGGCAGCCGGCGGTGATGTGCAGGCGGCCATCCGCGCATTCCGGCAGGCGACCTACCTCGACCCTAACCTGGCGATCGCCTATTTCCAGCTGGGAGCGGCCCTCGAGATGGCCGGCGACCGCCGCGAAGCTCGGCGTTCATTCGGTGCGGCCGGCCTGGCCATGGTCAGGGGTGAAGGCAGCGAAGACATGACCGGGCTCGGCGGTTATACGCGGCGTGACCTTGCGCGTGCGATCGCCTCTAAGCTGACGGGGACCGGAGTCGAATGATGGCGGCCGAAGAAATCCTCCTGGTGGACGACGACCGTGTGATCCAGAAGATGGTCGGCGGTTTCCTCGAGCGAAGAGGCTATCGCGTGCGCACCGCGGCCGACGGAATCGAGGCGCTCCGCCTGGTGCAGGAGCACCTGCCCGGGCTGGTCATCACCGACGTGCGCATGCCAGAGCTGAACGGGATCGAGCTCACTGCCCGGTTGCGTGGAGGCCATCGAACGGCGGGCGTGCCCATCCTGATGTTCTCCGAGATGGGCGAGGTGGAGGATGCGCTCGCGGGGTACGCCGTCGGTGCCGACGACTACCTGCCCAAGCCGTTCGAGCTCGCGATCCTCGAGGCCAAGGTCCTGTCGCTGCTGCGCCGCTCGGCCGCGGCCCGTGCCGGAAGCAGGGGGTGCGTCATCCTGTTTGCGCACGCGAAGGGAGGCGTGGGGACGACGTCGCTTGCGGTCAACACCGCAGTGCTGCTGGCCGAGAGATCGCCGAGGCCGGTTGGGCTCCTTGATCTCGACGTCGAGTTCGGAGACTCGGCCGTCTACTTGAACCTGCATCCCAATCTCACGCTGGCCGATCTGAAGTCGTCCCCCGCCTCTCTCGTCGACGAGGCCCAGTTCGAGGGCTTCGTGACGGAGTCTGGAAGTATCCGCCTGGTCGTGGGCTCCGACCTCCCCGAGCGCGCCGCGCTCGTGACTCTGCCTGCGATCCACCTCGCCATTGATCGCCTCAGCGCCACGTGCGAGTACGTGCTGATCGACGCCCCTGCGTCGTTCACCGAGCGAACGTTGACCGCGCTTGACGCAAGTGACCTGATCTGCCTCGTGACGTCTGCGTCGCTGCCCTCGCTCAGGGCGACCAGGGCTTGCCTCGACTTGTTCAAGAAGCTCGGAGTCGCGGATGACAAAGTGCTCTTGACCCTCAACGACAGCACGGCTCACGCGATGGGGCTCGATGTCGTCGGGGGCGTTCTCGGCCGTCACCCTGATTTCGCGGTCAAGAGGTCTGAGAGCCTGGACCGGGCGGCCAATGCGGGTCAGCCGCTCGTGGTTTCAGATCCGGACGACACGCTGGTCGCCGACCTCCGAAAGCTGGCCGACCTGCTGGCTGCATCCACGATGCGCACAGCGGGCAGGGGGCTCGCTAGAGGCGTTTACGAGCGCCGGGAGACTTCGAGCGCTGATCGAACGTCGGCACTGTGAACCAGAACGTGCTGCCCTGGCCGGGCACGGAGTCGACCCCGATGTCCCCTCCCTGCATCACGACCAGTCCGCGTGCGATGGCGAGGC
>JBAUTF010000052.1:0-1605 GCA_049582065.1 Candidatus Dormiibacterota bacterium
GGCCGACTTTGTCGCGATGACCCTGTACGCGGCGCTCGGTGCGCTGCGCGAAGGCCCTTCCGGGACCTGAGGCTGGCGCGGGGCCCGAGCGATCGGCCGGTCCTATACTGGCCGTCCCATGCGCTCCTTTCACAGAGTCCACGACCTGGCTGGAGGAGCGAAGCTGGTCACGGCGCCTATGCCGGAGCGGCTGTCGGCGAGCGCGGTCCTCATGTTCGGCGGTGGCTCGCGGCTCGAAGACGACCGGCTCGCGGGCGTCTCACACTTCATCGAACACCTCTACTTCAAGGGCACCAAAAGGCGCGCCTCCTCAAAGGAGATCGCGGACGCGATCGAGGGTGTCGGCGGCTTCATCAACGCATCGACCGACAAGGAGCTGACCGCCTACTGGGCGCGCGTGCCTTCCGAGCACCTCGAGCTGGGGCTGGACGTGCTGTTCGACATCGTTTCGAACTCGAAGCTCGACCCCGACGACCTGGAGCGAGAGCGGACGGTGATTCTCGAAGAGCTGAGGATGTACCAGGACCAGCCGCAGGATTTCGTGCAGAACCTGTTCGAAGAGCTGATCTGGCCGGGACATCCACTCGGCCGGGACATCGCCGGCACGGAGCAGTCCGTCGCTCAGCTCACCCGTGACGACATCCTCGAATACGCCGACTCTCACTACCGATTGCCGAACCTCGTAATCGGGGTCGCTGGTGTCGTGGACGAGAATGCAGCGCGCGCGGCCATTGATCCGCGCCTGACCCTGAACCCCGATGCGGACGGCGATTTCATATCAGCCACGCCGGCGCCTTTGAGCGGCCCACGCGTCCTGGTTCGTCGCAGGCAGACTGAACAGGCTCATATCTGCCTGGGGATGCGGGCCATGAGCTACCGAGATCCGGACCGCTATGCGCTCGACCTGCTCAACACGGTGCTCGGCGAAGGCATGAGCTCACGCCTGTTCTTGAACATCCGGGAAAAACTTGCACTGGCGTACGACGTGCACAGCTTCACGCAGAAGCACCGCGACACCGGCTATCTCGGCGTGTATATCGGTGTTGAGCCGAAGAAGGCGGTCGATGCCGTAAACGCCGTGATGGCCGAGCTGCGCGCGTTGTGCGATCGCGAAGTCGCACCCGACGAGATCGCCCGGGCCAAGGAGTTCACCAAGGGCCGGCTTCGACTCGAGCTCGAGACCACCAACGGCGTCGCCTTCTGGCTGACCTACCAGGAGCTGCTGTTCGGCGAGATCAAGACCATAGAGGAGGAGCTGGCGCTGGTCGACGCCGTCACAGCAGCCGACGTCAGAAGGGTAGCCGGCCAGGTTCTCAACGGGGCCGCCCAGATGGCGGTGATCGGTCCCTTCGCGCGCGACCGCGGGTTCAGGCTCGCGCTAGGCGCCTGAGGTCGCACGGGCTCAGCCCGCGAACGTCGTCGAGGTCTCCAGCGTCGGCACCTGCGCATAGATGTTGCCGAAGCTCGACAGGGGCCAGATGCGAAACCAGGCGCGGCCGTCGATCCGGTCAATCGTGATCGGGCCGAAGATGCGTGAATCCTGCGAGCGGTTGCGGTTGTCGCCCATGACGAAATACTCGTTGGAGCCCATGACCTGCCCGTTGC
>JBAUTF010000053.1:0-16870 GCA_049582065.1 Candidatus Dormiibacterota bacterium
AGCCACGACCGGCCACGCCGCGCGCGGCAGCCTCGCGACGCGCAGCTCGGCGCCACTCGGACCCTCCAACCACCGTCGCAGCCGGGGCGAGGCGTCGATCGTGCTCTGCCATAAAGTGCTCACGGCAACTCCTCGCAGCCCAGCGCGCCCGGGCGGTTGAAACGGTCCATCGCCCGCTCGATCCCTGCCTCCAGCGCAACCTCGAGCGCGGTTGCCACCCCGTCGATCACGTTGGGCAGCCGCTCAGCCTCAGCCTTCGTGAAGCGGCCCAGCACGTAATGGCGCCCGGGCTGGGAGCCCTTGCGCGCGGGCTTTCCGATGCCTACTCGAAAACGGACGAAATCGTCCGTGCCCAGCGAACCGATGACCGACAGCACGCCGTTGTGCCCGGCGCCCGAGCCACCACGCCTGATGCGCATCCGGCACAGGGGCAGGTCGAGCTCGTCGTACACGACCCACACCTGCTCCGGCGCGACCCCGATGTCGCGCACCGCCTTCGCCACGGCCTGGCCGGAAAGGTTCATGTACGTCTGCGGCATCACCAGCCACAGCTTCTTCTCCTCCGAGCGGCCGACCAGCGACTGCCAGCGCTTGCGATCGACCTTCACCCCCAGGCGGCGCGCCAGCTCCCGGAGGCAAGCGAAGCCCAGGTTGTGGCGCGTGTCGGCGTACTCGGCGTCGGGGTTGCCGAGGCCGACGATCAGCCGCTCCGCTCCTATCGCTTCCTGGTCCATTCGCTCCACATCCCGGGTAGACGCAATAAGGCCCGCGGCGAGTGCCGCAGACCATGGAGGCGATGCCTCCGGGGTCGAGTCTACCCAGTCAGAGGCGTCCCGAAGCAAGCCGCAGCCGCGACAGCTTCAGGGCCTCGACGGTGAGCCGCGACATCTCCTTGCGCTCACTGGCCGAAGCGTGGTCCCACCCGAGCAGGTGGAGCAGCCCGTGCACGCAGAGGAGCGCCAGCTCCGTGGTCTCCGGATGCCGATGCTCGCCCGCTTGGCGAACGACCGCCGGCCACGAGACGGCGATGTCCCCGAGGTGGTCGCCCGACCCGGCGAACGACAGCACGTCCGTGGCGTGGTCCTCACCCGCGTAAGAGCGGTTCAGCCGCCTCAGCTCGAGATCCGTCGTGAGCCTGACAGCGACCGTTGAGGGGCCGTTCAGCAGGCGCGCCGCGACTTCGGGAACTGTCGCCGCCCGAGCCAGCACCTGCCGTATGAATGCGGGCGGCGCGGCGGCGCGCACCGCCTTGAACACTTCGACTTGCAACGCTGACGGGTCAGCCACTCGATGCAAGTAAACCCGCTACAGTCTCGCTCGGTGCGGATTCTTGTCACCGGCGGCGCCGGTTTCATCGGTTCCAACGTCGTCGACGCGTACCTCGCCGCCGGGCACGAGGTCGCGGTGCTGGACAACTTCAGCACCGGCCGGCTGGAGAACGTGAACAGCGACGCGCAGGTCCACCGCGTCGACCTTCGCGATCAGCCGGAGGTGCACAAGGCGGTGGCCGCATTCCGGCCCGACATCGTCAACCACCATGCAGCTCAGTCGGAGGTGCCGAAATCCGTGGCCGACCCGGCGTATGACGCGCACGTCAACATCATCGGCGGCTTGAACCTGCTCAAGGCGTGCGTCGACCAGGGCGTGAAGAAGGTGATCTTCAGCTCGACGGGCGGCGCGCTCTACGGGGAGCCGGACATCGTCCCCGCCGCCGAGGATCACCCGGTACGGCCGCTTTCGCCGTACGGGACGAGCAAGTTCGCGTTCGAGCAGTACCTCGGCACCTTCCAGAGGACCTTCGGCCTCCCCTACACCGTTCTGCGTTACGCCAACATCTACGGGGCGCGCCAGGACTTCGCGGCGGAGGAAGGCCGGGTCGTCGCGATCTTTGCGAGCCGCATGCTCGAGGGGCGGCCCGTCATCGTGGACGGCGACGGCGAACAGTCACGCGACATGCTTCACGTCGGCGACGTGGCGACTGCGAACCTCGCCGCGCTCGACAGAGGCGAGGGCGGGACGTTCCACATCAGCACCGGGGTCGCGGTCACGATCAACGACCTGTACCGCAAGCTCGCGCTGCTCACCGATTACCGGCTGGAGCCGAAGTTCGGCCCCGCGCGCAAGGGCGACGTGTACCGGATCGCGCTTGACAACGCGAGGGCCAAAGAAGGGCTCGGCTGGGAACCGCAGGTTTCGCTCGAGGAGGGCCTCAGCCTGACGGTGGACTACTTCCGGGAAGCGGTGAAATCGGCGTGACGGGCGCGCTCGTCTTCCTTCATGGATACGGGGCTCGCGCGCTGGTCGCCTTCGCCGTGGTCCTGGGCATCTGGGGCACCTACGCGTACTTCCGCAACCAGAAGCTCAGCGGTGGATTTCGCTCGAGCTACCTGATCATGGCTGGGCTGACCGCGCTGCAGGGCCTGATCGGTCTTGTGACGCTCGCGCTCGGCCAGCGACCGACCGAGCTGCTCCACATCGTGTACGGGGTCTTCGCCGTCCTGTTCCTACCGGGCGCATATCTCTACGCGCACGGTGGCAGCCAGCGGCGGGAGACGGTGATCCTCGCCGGTGCCGCGTGGGTCGTGAGCATCGCCTTCATTCGGGGCATCTTCACCGGCTGAGGTCGCATTCCCGCCCCGCTGTCTTAACGTAGGGACCCCAGATGGATCCCACCATTCCGGCCGCCGGGACCAAACCGCAGGGGCGATCGGGCTCCAGGCGCGAACGCGCGAGGCGGCGATTGCTGATCACGGGCGGCGCGGGGTTCCTCGGCGTCAATGCCGCCGTCCATTTCATCGAGAAGGAATGGCACGTGACGCTGCTCGACAACCTCAGCCGGCCGGGCACTGAACGGAACCTGAAGTGGCTGCTCGCCCGCCACCCCGCCGACGCGACTTTCATAAAAGAGGACGTGCGGAACGCCGGCGCCCTGGCCGAGCATGTCAAGGACCAGGACGCGATTCTCCACCTGGCCGGCCAGGTCGCGGTGACGACCTCGCTCGTCGATCCCAACACGGACTTCGACGTCAACGCGCGCGGCACGCTCAACGTCCTGGAGGCGGTGAGGCTGCACAACCGCGACGCGCCCTTGGTGTTCGCGTCGACCAACAAGGTCTACGGGAAGCTCGAGCACAACAACGGTGCCTGTAAGGAGACGCAGCCGATCGACTTCCACAGCCCGTACGGCTGCAGCAAGGGCGCCGCCGACCAGTACGTCAGGGACTACGCGCGATGTTTCCACATGAACACCGTGGTGTTGAGGCAGAGCTGCATCTACGGCGCGCACCAGTACGGAACCGAAGACCAGGGTTGGGTGGCGCATTTCGTCCATTCGATCCTCAACGGCCGGGCGCTGACCATCTACGGAGACGGAACCCAGGTCCGCGACCTTCTGGATGCGCGGGACCTCAGCGCCCTGTATGAGTTGGCCGTCGAGAAGATCGACCAGACGCGCGGGGAGATCTACAACGTGGGCGGCGGGCCCGAGAACCAGCGCAACCTGCTGGAGGTTATCGACCAGATCGGCGAGCTGACCAACACCAAGCCTCAGTACAGCTTTGCCGGGTGGCGCGAGGGCGACCAGGCGTACTACGTGAGCGACATTACCAAGGCGAAGAACAAGCTGGGATGGAGACCGGAGATCCCGTTCGACCGGGGCCTCGACGACCTCATCCGGTGGGCGGCGTCGCTGAGCTAGCGACCTTCCGCTCGCACGTGAAATGACCGCAACCACCCGGTAGCGCGCGCAGCAGCCGGGCCTCGAACCATGCTGTCGAGGCCACGCACATGGCGGCCGCCCTCATAAGCGATCCGAGCACGCCCTTTCTGCCGGCGGCCATGTCCTCGACCGAGCCGGTCACCGGCCCGCGCACGTCGAGCCAGGAGAAATAGAGGACGTCGAGCACCTGGAGCAGCACGTGGTAGCTCCACCTCGTCCGGACCACGGGCAGGCCGCAGGCCGCAGCCATCGACTCGAAACGTGCCGCCGAGAAGATCTGAATGTGGCCGCCGTGCCGCACCTTCGCCTTCCAGCGGCTGCCGCAACCGATCATGCGGTACAGCGTTCGCGGCTGTCCTTCAAGCGGCAGCACGATGTGAAAGCCGCCACCGGGACGCAGCACGCGCGCGATCTCCCACAGCACTGTCTCGGGTGAATCCACATGCTCGAGCACGTCGAAGATCCAGACGAAGTCCAACTCGCCGTCTGCGAACGGCAGTCGCTCCGCGGTGGCGAGCCTGAAGTCGACACCTTCCGGTGACGCCCGTGCCATTTGCAGCGCGGACTCGCTCAAATCGCAGCCAAGAACCTCCAGGTCGGGTCGCTCGCATTTGACAGCCTTGGCGACGGACCCCGCTCCGCAGCCGACGTCGAGCACCCGACCGTGGATGCCCGACAGGTCGTCCAGGAGGTAGCGAAGCTTGAGCCCGTTCATGTACCAGGGCCGCGCACGTAGCTCGGCCGCGCCCCAGCGCTTGGACTCGTAGTCGAATGCGGGTGCCGGCGCGGGCGCCCGATCACCCACGGGGTTAGTGGGGAGAGTCACGCGCCGCCTGTGCGCACTCGCTGGGAGTAGGTACGGGTACCTGGACAGCGATCAGTGCCCAGCCATCTCCCAGCTGAGCATTCGTATCGCTGAACCAATTTGGGTGGTCGGCCATGAACGCTTGGTAATCGTTCACCGAATAATTGAAGGCGCTAAAGGGCGGCACGAGCAGGAGACGTGTTCCTGTCTTCGCCAACCAGCACTGCAATAGCGGACCGACCACGCCCTTGTGGTCGGCGTAGCGGTAGCCAGCAGGCAGATAGTAGAAGGGGTCATAGAACTCGCTCGTAATCCGATCGCCCCGCACCCCACCGTCGCGCACCATGGTGTAGACGAGGGTCGGCGCATTGCCGGGAACGGCCAGCACCGCGCCCTTGAAATCGGGTCGGTTGTACACCTCGCCGATGATGCGCCCGAGCCGAACCTGGTCCTGATACCCGGGCTCGGTTGCCGCATATGCACTCTGGATCGGGACCCAGAACACCTGGACGGCGATCAACCCAGCGACCGCCACCGGCCATCCCAGCCCCCGGAACCGATGCAGGTGTTCGGGGAGCACCTTCAGAAGGAGCACGGCGACCAGAATGGCGGCGAAGTCCAGGGGAAACTCGAAGCGGCGCTCCATCCATTCGGATGAGTGCCTGAGCAGTGCGGTAAAACCCAAGGCGCCGGCCTGGAACACCCAGTAGCCGAAGCCATATGTGAGGAGCAGGTAGGAAGGTGGCCGCTTCCACAGAGACCATGCCAGGCCCGCTGCGGCAGCGATCACGATCGCGCCCAACGGGATCCGCAGCAGCTGCTGCTCCGAGGTCAGGCTGGAGCTGGTCTCGGCGGATCCGAGAGCGACGACCTGAAAGTTCCAGTAGAGGGGATAGATGGCGTTCCCGGTCTGATCGAGCAGGAGCTTGAGGTAGAAACCCATGACAAGGACCCAGCCGACGGCCAGGGGCAACCTCGATTGAGTGGAGCGATGCCCCAACAGCCACGCCACGACCAGGCCGGCCGAGAACAGCCAGGCCTCCACACGCGCTAGCGCGGCGCACCCCCAGGCCACGCCCGCCCAGAAGCCGCGCTTAGGCGTCAACCAGATACCGAGCAGTACTAGGGCGATGGCGATCGGCTCGACCATGCCCGCGTCGTCGTTGAAGACACTGGCCTGTGACAGCGCCGCAAACGCCGCTGCCCCCACGGCCACTGGCATCCCCCAGTAGCGGTGGCAAAGGAGGAATATCAGGACGACCGCCAACGAACCGAATACAAGGCTCAGCAGGCGCGCCAGCACGATGTCGGGCGACCCGGTGGCGAAGAACAGCACATTCATCAGGAGTGGATGCATCAAGCCCCAGAAGTACTCCACGCCTCGCAGGTCCCATAGACGGGGTCCGTGCGACAGGCCGATCTCCTTGGTCAGATATGCAATCTGCCAGTGGTGGTATGCGTCGGTGAACCCCTGTCCCGCGTTTTCCGGATCACTGACAATGAAGAGGTAGAACAGCCGGGGAGCGGCGGCCAGGGCCGCGACGGCCGCGGTCCAGGTCCAGGGTGGCTGAGGGGGCTCGGCCTCTGCGTGCGCCGCGATCGCTTGACTGGCCTCCGGTCCCCGGTCGAGCTCGTCCTCGTCGGCGAGGATCCGTGGCAGCAGCTTCAAGCGCTTTCGGCTTGAGCGGCGACCTGCTCGTGCGAACGCGCTACCTCGAGGACGCAGCGCTCGAGCACGTCGAGGTGTCTTTCCCAATCGAACCGTCGCGCCCAGTGGAAGGCGCGCTCACCCGTGGCCTGGTTCTCGGCCGGGCTGTCGAGCAGCCGGGTGATTCCCGACGCGTAGTCGCTGACCTCGAGCGGTTCGGCGAGATGCCCGGTCTCCGGCCCGACCGTGACGGTTGGCCCGGCCTGGTTCCACGCCACGACGGGAATGCCTTTGGCCATCGACTCGATCACGCCCATGCCGAAATCCTCCTCTGGCGCGGGGTACACGTACACGGCCGCGCCTTCATACAGGGTTTGCAGCTCCTCCTCGGTGATGGCGCCGAGAAGGATGACGTGGTCGCCCAGCCCGAGCTCAGACACGAGCGTCTTCAGCGACGCGGTGTGAGAAGTCGCCGGCCCCGGAATGACCAGCTGTAAGCGGGGGTGACGATTGCGGACCTCGACCATCGCTCGGATCGCCAGGTCGAACCGCTTCTGCGGGTAGTGGCGGTTGGTCAGGAGGACGTACGGGCGGCGAATCGGATAGCCGTTGATGGTGAGGCCGCCGGTAAAGCGCGCTTCGACAGGCAAGGGAAAGCCCGACGCGGCGACGTGGCAGCCGGCCGGACAATCGACCGCTGGGCGATGGTAGGTCTTGCGGATGATGTCGCCGATGTAGTCGCCATTGACCAGCAGCTCATCGGCCTCTTGCACCGAGCGGCGATCGGCCCACGCGACAAAGCGCGTGGCGCGTAAGACGATCGCGGCGAGCAGCCGGTAATCGGCATTGGACACCCACCCGGTCTGGCGGTCGATGTTGCGCGGGTACACGAGGCGGTTCGGCTGGTTCAGGTAGACCACGTACGGGACGTCCATCAACCGCGCCGCCCACCAGGCGATCCAGGCGCTCGGCTGGTTGCATCCTACGATCGCATCGACCCCGCGGAAGCGCCACGCGTAAAGCGGCATGAGCAGCGACGTCGCAGCCATTTGCGCCGCTTCGCGGTATGGGAACCAGCGCGGCAGCTGAGGCAGGAAGGTCCGAACCCGGACCTCGCCTATCAGGTCGGGATAGCAGCGCGATGCGTCGACCGTCGGCGCGTAGCACTCGACCTCGTAGCCACGCCGGCGCAGGCCAAGGACCTCCTCGATGACGATGCGCTCCCCGCCTCCGGAATAGGTGAACCCGCAATGGAACACCGCGATGCGGCGGGGACCGCCCAGGTGAGCACGGCGGCGACCGCCGACCAAAAGAAAGCTCAACAGGCCCAGCACCAGGGCGTTGGCGGCGGTCAACGCGTGGTAGACGACGATCGCCCCCGCGGCCACCACGGCAGACAAACCAAGGCCGCCGCCCAGGACCAGAGCGCCGGCCACCTCGAGGTTCCCGAGGTACCCGGGCCCGGCCGGCACCGCGAAGGCAAGCAACAGCGCCGGGTAAGCGGCCATCGCCTTGAGCGGCGGGACGGACACGCCGACTGCCACGAACAGCAGCGTGAAGTTGAACGAATCGATGAGCAAGGCAAGCCCGGTCAGCGCGGCCAGCCGGCCGGCGAGCGCGGGAGTCCAAAGGCCGCGGGCACCGGCGCGGAATGCGAATGCCTGGCCGGCGATGGCGGATGCAAAGCGTGCGGGTAACAGGCGTCGGGCCAGCCGCGATCGCGCGAGCCGAGGACCCATCAGCGCCGTTCCGAGCACCGCCGCGAGCAGCGCGATGGCGAGAGCAGCGGCCCCCAGCAACCCGCGCGGCGCACTCACCACGCCGGTCAGCGCGATGCCTTCCAAGATCGCGAGCACGAGGGCCACGGCCGCGAGGTCGCATGCCTTGTCGATCACGATCGTGGCGAGGGCGGACCCCGCCGGCATGCGGTGGCGGCGCCACAGCCACCACACACGCGCCGCGTCGCCGGAGCGAATTGGAAGCACGTAGTTGAGGAGCCCGCCCGCCGCGTTCATGGCGAAAGCCCTCACCATGCCGACCGGGGCCACGGGCCGCAGGAGCAGCAGCCAGCGGCGAGCCCTGATCAAGCTCGTCACCAGGAACAGGAAGATCATCAGTGCCACTGGCGGCCAGCTGTGGATGTGCGCATGGCTGAGCACGTCGCTCAAGGAAACGGTGCGCAGCCACAGCCAGAGCAGCAGCAAGCCGAACGCGGTCTGCAGCGCGAGCCGGAGCCAGCGGTTCACGCGCCGGCCTCGAGCTCACCGGGCGTGTGCGGTTCAAGTATCCAGCGCTGAACAAAGAGCCAGAAGGCGAACAGGAACCCGATCACCAGCAACGTGCCGCCATAGTCGTGGAAAAGGATCGCGGGCGTGACGCCGATCGTGGCGGCGATCGCGGCCACCGCGGCGACGCGCAGCAGGTTCAGCAGCATGGTGCCGGCGACCCCGATGCTCACGACCTGGATGCGCGCTTCGGTCGAATGCCCACCGCGCAGCCCCGAGACCAGGCTGATCCCGAACAGGACCAGGCTCTGCCAGCCGATGCAGTTCCAGGAGATGTAAAGCGTGTGCATCACACCCGAGCCGTCCCACACCACCAGATAGCTCCCGGAGGCGGCGGCGTGGATCCCGAGCAGCCCAACCAGCGCCACCACCATGCGGGCTTCAACGGGGACGATCTCCTGCAGCGGGTTGTTCGCGCCCAGGCCCATGGCCCACGTGGTGAGGAGGTCGTTGAACGTCGTCACGAGCGGCAGCAGCATCAACAGCGCACACGCCAGTGCGATCAGCGTCATGTTGACGCGCTCGGAGTCGCGAGTCCTCATGACCGCCTCCATACGAAAGCCAGGACGCGACGTCGTGAGGTGATGAGCGGGATCAGCACGGCGAGGCCCACGAATCCGGCCAGGGATTCCGGCACGACGATGCTGGGCGGGACGATTCGAGTGTCGCCGGTTCCAGCCTGGCCGTCATAGTTCATAGACGGCCTACCACCTGTGGTGTGGGTCAGGGTCACGCTGACACAGAGCGACCCGCCGGCGGGGATGACCAGCGAAGCCTGGCTCGCACTTGTGCTCACCGTGAGAGGGCTGGTCTTGTTCACCGTGGCAGCGCCGTACGGGGCGGTCCAGGTCGAACCGCCGTTGGGAACCTGCGCGGCGAAACCGGCGCAGCTCG
Source organism: Candidatus Dormiibacterota bacterium (assembly GCA_049582065.1). Lineage (GTDB taxonomy): Bacteria > Chloroflexota > Dormibacteria > Dormibacterales > Dormibacteraceae > DATKSS01. Next base: position 9,351 of record JBAUTF010000053.1, read on the forward strand.
CGGTCGCCGAGACGCCCGCGGCGATGGTCACGGTGTCCTTCGTGGTGGCCGACCCGCCGGTCCAGACCATCGTGAACGTCCACAGGCCGGCCGCGACAGTCTGCGCCGGGAGGTTCGTGAAGGCCCAGACGGTCGTGATGCCGCCTGACGTGGACCGGATCCTGCAGTTGGTGGTGCGAGTGCCAATCGCCTGATTGAACGTAGAGGCCACGCAAGCGGGCGCGGTCCCGGTGCCGTGCAGGTAGAGAGGGTTGCCGGCCGCGTCCACGATCGGTGCCCGGCTTCCCATCCATGCCAGTCCGCCGAACGCGAGTAGCAGGCCGCCGGCGACCAGCCAACCGAGCCAGCGCGCCGGCATCGAGACCCTTCTGCTGCGGGCGGGCTCGTTCGCCGGGCGCGACGGCGACGCCGCCTTGCGGCCGGGCTGGCCCCGGCGGAGCATCCATCGCCGCAGCAGCTGAAGTCGGCGCAGGTGATGCACCTGGTCCGTGACGTGCCCGGTCTTGGGGGTCCGGAACCACGGCCCCTCGCCCTTGCTGATCAAACCTTTGAATGCCGCCCAGCCCTGGAAGGGCACCAGCGCGAAAGACAGCACCAGTGCTCCAAAGACGCCCTGCATGTCCCGCAGCGGGGCCTCCTCCAGGATCAAACCGCCGAGGTTCATCAGGGGCAGGGCGAAGATGTTGGAGAAGAGCAGCGACCATCCCAGCAGTGCCGTCCAGCCCGGGACGTGGGCGTGGAACACGACCTCCGATACGAGCCAGCTCAACGAGCCGATCACGAAGAGCCCAGCCTGGAGGTAGTAGGTGGAGTCGAACAGGAACTCGATCTTCTCGAGCGGCGTGACGAAGGGCGATCCCATGATCGGCAGGAACCACTTGCGGACGTTGTGGGTGTGCCCCTCTGCCCACCGCATTCGCTGGCGCGCGAGCCGCGCGAACGTGCTGACGCACTCCGCCGGCGTCTCGGCCCAAGGCGTGTACACCACCTTGTAGCCGCGCGTATAGAGCTTGAGCGTCAGCTCCCAGTCCTCGGTGATGCTCGTGCCCCAACCGACATCGCGCAGCACGTCGGCGCGGATCATGTAAGCCGTGCCCGCGATCATCTTGAGGGCGCCCACCGCGTCCTGGAAGGGCCGCTCGACCATGTAGCTGCCGGCGTACTCGGCGCGGACCGCCTCGGTCAGCCAGCTCTCGGACTTGTTCAAAACGTGCCACTGGTAGCTCTGCACGGCCGCCACCTCGGCGCGCTTTTTGATCTGGCCTGGTTCCGACGGCGGCTCGATGCGCCCGAACGCAGCCTCCATCCGCCGGTTCGCGGTGCCGTCGCCGACCCGGTAGAAAAGGGGCAGCAGCCTCTCGATCGAGTCAGGAAACGGGACCGAGTCCGCGTCGAAGACAACCACGTATTCGGCCCTGGAATCGGTCACTTTCAGCGCCTCGCGAAGCGCGCCGCCCTTGTAACCCTCGCGGCTGGTGCGGTGCAGGATCTTGAACCGGTGGTTGGCCTGCCAGCGCTGGAGGATCTGCACCGACTCGTCGGTCGAGTCGTCGACGACGACCACCTCGTACTCGGGATAATCCAACTGGTCGAGAGCGGTCAGCAGTCGCTCGATGACGCGCTTTTCGTTGTAAGCCGCCACGTGCACCGAGACGAACGGGTGGTATCCAAGGTCGAGGTGGTAGCCGTTCCCGTTCCCGTTCCCGTTCCCGTTCCCGTTGCCGTCGCCGTTGATCCGCGTGAGACCCGTGCCGTTGGTCGGGCCGGCCTGCGTCCGGCCGTTGTGATTCCCGTTGCGGGGATGCACGGTGACGAGCGTGGTCAGCAGGACCATCACCGTGCTCAGGTAGTACTTGATGGCGTACGCGAAGAAGATCGCGCCAAGGAACAGTCCCGTGAAGGCGAGGCCATAGGCGATCCAGTCGGCCCCGCTGCGGATCTTCGACTGGGCGACCATGTCTGCAAATCCGCGAACGATCGCCACGACGGGAATCGCTCCGACGACGAATGCGGCGACCAGGATGGTGTTGAGAACGGCGCTCCAGAAGAGCCGGCTGCCTGCCTTCGCCGGCCGGCCGTCCGCGCCGGGGGCGCCCTGCGCGCTCATCAGCAGCCCTCCAAATCGCGGGCGTCGAACGACAGGGATGCGGTGAGCTCCGCGCCGTCGAAGCGGCGGTGACCGCCAGGCGTCACCAGCGCCGGGCGCAGCCGGCCGGCGCGGACGGCGCGGTTCAGGGTCGGCTGGCTGACTCCGAGCAGGCGGGCCGCCTCACCGGTGGTGATCAGGCTCGAATGCAGCGGGTCGATATCCAGGGTGGCAGCGAACGCCTCGACCTCCTGGAGGCTGAAGCGGCGATGTCCGCCCGGGGTGACGAGGACGGGCTTGAGGAGCCCCCTCGCGGCACAACGCAAAACAGTCGCCTGGCTGACGCCAAGGCGACGTGCTGCATCTTTCGAACTGATCAAATCTTGCAAGACGTTTGCTGGAGCAACGCATGATAAGCAAGGCGGGATCCCCTAAGAACTCAGGGCCTTGGGAATCCACTAGCGGGGCAGGCATTTCGTCGTCGAAAATGTTCATAATTTGACGGCGTCGCTCGAGGATTCCGCGCCTAAAATTTGTTTCGTGCCGGTTCGAGCGCGGACCTTCAGAAAGGAAACGAACAAGGGCGTAATCATCATCAGTTAGAACCTCACCCCCCGCAGCCAAGCTCGGAGCCGGTGTCGAGAAATCGCCCGGCCCGAGCCTTTTTTAGGGGTTCTTGCGTCCCTGACCCCAGACGTACAGGGCCTCACGCCAGGGGCGCAGCGGTTCCACCCTGGTCGACGCGAGGCAGCCGTTGAGCGGTCGCCGAGCAGGCGCCGCGAACTCATCCGTCGAGATCGAATCGACCTCGGAGCTCAACCCGAGCTCGGCCAGCACGGCCCTCGCGTACTCGTCCCATGAGCAGCAGCCTTCCGCGACCACGTGCATGACCCCCTCGAGGCCCTCGCCGGCCAGCCGCAGCGCCGCCGGGGCCAGGTCGCCCGTGAAGGTCGGGTTGACTGACTGGTCCGCGACCACCCGCAGCCGCCCGCCCTGCCTGGCCCGCTCCGCGATCCTTTCAGGAAAGCTCTGCCCGCCCGCGCCCCCGAAAACGCCGGCGGTCCGGATCACGAGCGCCGCCGGCATGACCTCGAGAACCCGGCGCTCCCCATCCAGCTTCGAGCGGGCGTACGCGCCGAGAGGGGACGGCTCATCGGATTCCACGTAGGGCCGATCGAGCCGGCCGTCGAAGACGAAGTTGGTCGAAAAATGCACGAAGCGCGCGCCTTGGCGTAGGCAGGCTGCGGCGAGGTTGGCCGGCCCGGTCGAGTTGACCTCGCGCGCCAGCTCGACCTCGGTCTCGGCGCGGTCGACCGCGTTGTAGGCGGCGCAGTTGAACACGACCTCGGGACGGCGCCCATTCAGCAGCTCGTCGACCGCCGCAGCGTCTCCGATCGACACCTGGCGGTGGGTCACGGCGGTCTCCTCGCCCAGCAGGCGGACGATCTCCGAGCCGAGCTGCCCCGCAGCGCCGAAGACGAGCGCCTTCACCCGGCGCCGTCGCGATCGTTCAATCGAGCTGCTTGGCCAGCCCTGAGTGGGCGAGCAACAGCGCGGTCATCTCCCGCTCTGCGACCGGCCTTCCGATGAGGAAACCCTGCGCCGCGTCGCAGCCGGCCTCCACGAGCACCGCCTCGGCCATGCGGTCCTGCAGGCCTTCGGCGACCACCCTCAATCCCAGGTTGTGGCCGAGGCCGACCGCGGAGCGGACGATGGCTCCCGAGTCCGGGTCCGACGCCAGCGCCGAGACGAACGAGCGGTCGATCTTGATCTCGTTGACCGGCAGGCGCATGAGATAGAGCAGCGACGAGTAGCCCGTCCCGAAATCGTCCAGGGCCAGCCGCACGCCCATCTCGTTGAGCCGGTGGAGGGCCTTGGCAGCGGCCGCGGCCATCGCGACACCCTCGGTGATCTCGAGCGTCAACCGGTGCGGCTCGACCTTGAAGTTCTCGAGCGCGCGGGCGACCATCTCCTCCAGGGAGTGGTCTTCGATGTTGCGCGGCGACACATTGAGCGAGACTGACACGTCGAGGCCATCCGCCAGCCATTTGCACATCTGGGTCAGGGCCGAATCGATCACCCAGGCCGTCAGCGGGTGGATGATCCCCGTCTCTTCCGCCATCGAGATGAACCGGTCGGGCGGCATGAGCCCCTCGCGCGGGTGGTTCCAGCGAACCAGGGCCTCGACCGAGTGGATGGCACCAGTCGCGAGAGTCACCTGCGGCTGGTAGTGCAGCACGAGCTCGCCCTGCGGAATGGAGCGGCGCAGCTCGCCGGCCAGGCCCGAGCGGCGCAGGGTCTGAGCTTCCTGCTCCGGCGCATACACGGCGTGGCCGCCCCCCGCGCGCTTGGCCACGTACATCGCGACGTCCGCGCGGCGCAGCAGCGTGCTGGGGTCATCGCCGTGCACCGGGTACATCGCGATGCCGATCGATGCGCCGGTCTCGACACTCTGGTCGGCGATGGCGAAAGGCCCCTCGAGCGAAGCGAGGATCTTCTTCGCGGTCGCGACCACGTCGTCGGGATGTCGCGCGTCGATGGTCAGCACCGCGAACTCGTCGCCGCCCAGCCTCGCGATGGTGTCCGTGGCGCGCAGCACCCCGCGCAGGCGCGCCGTAACCTCCTGCAGCAGGCTGTCTCCACGGTCGTGGCCGAGCGAGTCGTTGATGTCCTTGAACCGGTCGAGGTCCAGGAGCAGGACCCCGAACATCTTCTGGTTGCGGCGCGCGGCGAGCAGGGCCTGGCGCAGGCGGTCCCCGAACAGGCTGCGGTTGGGCAGCCCGGTCAACGCGTCGTGCAGAGCCTGGTACTCGAGGGCATCGGTGTGCGCCTTGCGCTCCGAGATGTCGCGCAGCGTGGCGATGAACATATGCCGCGAGCCGACCTGCATTGAGCTGACGACAAACTCGAGCGGGAACAGGCTCCCGTTCTTGCGCTTGCCCATAGTCTCGTGGGCGCCGCTCACCGGGATGTCGAGCTTGAGGCGGCGCTGGAGGTAGTTGTCGAACGCGCTGCGATGGGTGGTGGCGATGAGCATGTCGGTGTGCTGGCCGACCAGCTCCTCCTCGGCGTAGCCGAACAGTTTCGCGACCGCCGGGTTGGCAGACTCGATGAGGCCCGAGCTGTCGACGGTGGTGAGCCCGTCGGACACGTTGTCCAGCACCGACCTCATGCGCTTCTCGCTCTCCCGAAGTGCGACTTCGGCGCGCTTGCGCTCGACGAACTCGCCGATCTGCGACCCAACGTCGTTCATCACTGCGACCAGCCCCTCGTCGAGGTCGCGGGGCGCCCAGCTGTGCAGCGAGATCATCCCGACCACGCGCCGGCCGCTGCGGACCGGGAAGCCCACGATGCCGTGAAGCCCGGCCGCGAGCGCGGCCGCCGACCGCGGCGAGCTGTCGCTCCCGAGGTTAGGCATCGCTACCGGAGCGCCAGACTCCCAGACCTGACCGGCCAGCCCTTCGCCGCGCCGGTAGCTGACCTGCGAGGCGGTCGCTTCGTAAAGGGACGTGTCGCGCCCTGGCCTCTTCCACGATGCTCCGAAGTGCATCGCCTCGCGCTCCGGGTCGACCTCCCAGTACTCGGCGAGCTCCCAATCGAGCGAGCGGCACAGGCCTTCGAGCACCCCCGGCGCAGCCTTCTCCCACCCGGGCGAGGTGACCAGGGCCTGGGTGACGGCAAACCGCGCCGCCTGCAGCACCTCGGCCCGCTTGCGGTCGCGGATGTTGACCGCCACGGTCTGGAAGTACATCGGCTTGCGGTCGGAATCTCGCACCAGGCGCATCGTCAGGTCGACCCACACCGGCTCACCGTCGTGGCGCGTGTAGCGCTTTTCGATGTGCACGCCCTCCTCCTCGCCCGCCAGCATCCGGCGCATCGCCTCCTGCAGGGTTGGGGAGTCGTCGGGATGCGTGATGTCCAGCAGGGAGAGGCTTCGCAGCTGGGTCTCGTCGTAGCCGACGAGCTGGCAGAACGCCGGGTTCACGGTGGTGATGTGGCCGTCCAGGCCGGTGAAGGCCATGCCGGCCTGGGCCTGCTCGAAGAGAGTTCGGAACCGCGTCTCGGTCTCCCGCTCCGCAGCCTCGGCGCGCGTGCGCTCCGTGACATCGTTCACAAGCGTCAGCAGGAGGTCGCTTCCTGTCGCGGTGAGGCGGTGGATGGCCACCTCGACGGCGACCCGGCGGCCGCCCTTGGCGATCATCGTCGAGCTGTAGCGGAGCGGGGACTCGCCGCCGGCGAGCCTTCGCGCGAGGTTCGCCGCGAGCTCGGCGCGCTCCTCGGGGGCCGCCAGGTCGATCAAGGTGGGAAACGAGGAGAGCTCCTGGCGCGAGTAGCCGGTGAGGTTCAGGTACGCCTGGTTGCCCGCGACGAACTTGCCGTCCTCGGTGAGGAGGAGGCCCTCGCCCAGCTCGCTGAGGGCAGCGAGCATGGACGCCTGTCGCTCGACGTGGATGCTCAGGTCTCGCTCCACCGCCCGGCTCGTCAGGTAGGCGAGCAGGCCAAGCCCGAGAAGCACGAGCGTCCAGATCGCGATCGTTCCGACCGAGACCGTCAGCTCGGTGACCGCATATACCCACAGGGCCCCCAGCCCCACCACGGCGACCCCGAAGACGTAGCCGAACTTGCGCGATTGCAGCCCCAGGTCGAAGTGCAGCAGGATGGCCGCGAAGCTGATGGCGGCAAAGGGCGGGAGGTCCTCGCCCAGTGAGCGGCCGGCCACTCCCAGCACGAGGTCGGCCAGCGTCGCGGAAGCGATCATCAGCCCCACCTGGACTCGCAGCCGGCCAGAGGAGGGAGATGCCCGGAAAGCCACCGCGAGGGCGGCCAGGACGACCCCGGCCGCGATCAGGGCCAGCTCATCGCGCAGGACGCTCGCCGAGGCGTGGGCCTGGGCCAGGCGGTAGGCGACGGCCGCGATGATGGCGAGGGCGGCCACCCCGTTGATCGCGGTCAGGCTCCAGGAACGCATGCGCCGAGGTATTCCCGCCGCGGCCCAGGCCGACCCGAACAGCGGGTCTACACCCAGTGCCCCGGACGCTCTCTGTTGGTTAGCCAACTCGACCAAAGATAACGTTCGAGCCCGCGATAGGGTGCGCGGGCGACCCGGGGCGAGGCGCCCAGGGGCGCTACTTGCTGGTTTTCGCCTGCGGGCGCTGCGGGACCGTCCGCTTGAGGGGCGGCCTGCGGCCAGCATGAAGAGGGTTGGCGTCGCCCTCCTTGTCGCTGGTCTTGACCCGCCCGGCGGCGGCGTGAAGCGTCCGGAGCCTGGCCAGCCGCTCTTTCTTGGCCGCCAGGGCGATCTTGAGGGCGTCCGACAGCTGGGTGTCGTTCATGGGGACCACCCGGAGCCGGGCTTCCAGCTCCATGACCTCCACCTCGGCCCGAGTCAGTTCGAGATCGATAGTTTTTGCCACGCCTTCCTTCTTATATGCGA
>JBAUTF010000054.1:0-14954 GCA_049582065.1 Candidatus Dormiibacterota bacterium
CCGTCGTGGCGACCGTGACCGCTCCGGCGGCGGTCAAGCCGGCCGAGAAGTCGAGCACGGCTCCCCGACGGAGGCGGCGCAGGCGGCCCGCGTCGGCGTCGAGCGCGAACGAAGGCGACCGTGGATCTCCCGCCGCGACCGCTTCGGAGCCGCCCACGGGCCGGCCTGATCCAGCCCCCGCGCCTGCCGAGCACCAGAAGAGCCCGCTGAGCCGAGTGATCGGACGCCTGCGCCGGACGTAGGGGCTGCGACTAGTGGACCACTAGACCGGGGCCTCCAGCGCCTCGAGGTACTCGATGACCCGCCGGGTCAGCTGGGTGGGGGTCGAAGCGCCGCTGGTGACGCCGACTTTCCTGGCTCCCTTGAACCAGCTCAAATCCATGTCCTCGAGATTGTCGACCAGGTAGGCCGGCTTGTGGCCGAGCTTTTTGACGACCTCGACGAGGCGCAGCGAGTTCGATGACCTCGGGCTGCCGACGACGATGACCAGGTCGACGTCCTTGGCCGCCTCGACGGCCGCTTCCTGCCTCTCCTGCGTCGCGCGGCAGATCTCGTTGTGCACCTCGGCCTGCGGATAGCGTGACTTGACCCGGCCGATCAGGTCCTCCGTGTCCCACACCGAGAGCGTCGTCTGGCAGGTGACCGCGATGCGGTCTCCCTTGAGGTCGAGCGCGTCGATGTCATCGGGCTCCTGGACCAGGTGCACCCTGCCGGGAGCCTCGCCCACGACCCCCTCCGGCTCGGGGTGGCCTTTACGGCCGATGTAGACGACCTCATAGCCCTTCAGCGCAAGGTCCTTCACCAGCTCGTGCGTGCGCACGACGTCGGAGCAGGTGGCGTCGACAGGCGTCAGTCCCAGCTCCAGCGCCCGCTGCTTGACCAGTGGTGACACGCCGTGGGCGGTGAAGATGACGGTCCCTTCGCGGATGTGGCTCAGCCCCGCCAGCCGGTCGGGCTGGTCGATCAGCGCGATCCCCTGCTGCTGCAGGTCGTCGGTCGCGTGGGTGTTGTGGACCAGCATGCCGAGCATGTGGACCGGCCCGTCGGTCTCCTCGCGCACCCGCTTGGCGATCCGAAACGCGTCCACCACGCCGTGGCAGTACCCCCGCGGGGTGATCTTGACGACCTGCATCTCCGGAACCACTTTACGTGAGGCGTCCAGGGACGCCCTTGGCAGGTGCTCGTCACCATCCCCCGGCCTTCGGCGGGCTCTCCCGCGCCGGGGGCGCGGGGGCCCCAGAGGAAGCGGGGAAGTGACAACCCCATGCCCCGGCTGCGCCGGGGAGTTCTCCGCTAGCGGGGCAGTCCAGCGAACAGGTCGGCCTCGGGGAGCGATGACCCCGGCTTGCCGCGCGCCAGCTGGTAGTACTCGGTTCCGAACGCAAGCTCGTAGATCTGGCTCGCCATGGTCGCAAACCACGAGTTCGGGTCGTTCTGGCTCACGTGGGCCGCAAATGCCTGGCGCTTCCGTTCCACGTAATCATGGACGTCGACACGAGCGGTGACGAGCTCGTCAGGGGTGCCGGTGATGCGCATGTTCTGGTTCTGTGGCTGCGCCTCGGCCGGCATCTGGCGCATGAACTCTTCCATCATCGAGCGCGGGATCGCCGTGTAGTAGAGCTTTGCGGGCGACCAGCCCTCGCGCTGCAGCAGGTCCAGGGCGGCGTTCGTGACATGGTGGGCCTTGATGTGGTCGGGATGTCCGTACACGCCGTCCTCGGCGTAAGTGACGACCACGTCAGGTCGCTCGTCGCGAATCACCGCCGCCAGCTTGCCCGCCGCTTCTTCCAGGCGCGCCTCGTGGAAAGAACGGGGGTCCTTGTTGTCGACCGTGTCGACCATCCCGGAGTCCCGGTAGCCGAGGATCTCGACCCGGTCCACGCCCAGGATGTCCGCGGCCGCCTTGAGCTCGGCGGTCCGGATCTCTCCAAGCCTTGGTCGCGAGGCCGCCTCGTCCATGTTGTGGATCTCGCCGACCTCCCCTCGCGTGGCCGTGACGAGGACCACGCGGTGGCCGTGCGCCTTCGCCTTCATCATCACACCTCCGGTCGAGATCGCCTCGTCGTCGGGATGCGCGTGGACCAGCAGCAGCGTACCCATCTATCCGACCAACAGGTCAGCGAGCTGCTGGATTCCACCGTGCCCCGGGCCCGGTATCGTGCGATCCGCGGCGTCGACCACCTCCGCGTCCGAGCCCTCGATCGCGACCCCGAGGCCGGCCCAGGCGATCATCGAGGCATCGTTGCGCCCGTCGCCCACCGCGACCGAATGCTCGCGGGAGACGCCCAGCCTCTCGCAGAGAAAGCTGAGAGCCGACGCCTTGTCGCTTTCGACGCTGGTGAACTCCAGGTAGGTCGGCATCGAGGTGGCGACGTTAAGTTTGCCCTCCCAGCCCTTGCGCGCGTCGGGCAGGACCTCCTCGAGCCTTTCTGCTGTGGCGACGATGACCAGCTTCGGCGTCGTCGGGCCCATCGCCGCATCGAGGTCTGGGACCACATGGATCTCCATCCCCGCGTGGTCGGCGTACTCGTGGGCCTCAGGCCGGTCGCGCTCCACGATCAACATGTCGTCCCGATACGCCTGCACGTGCAGGTCGCGCTCGCGCGAGTACCGGATCACCTCCATCGCCAGGTCGTGCGCGACGCCGTGGTCGAGGAGTACCCCGCCGTCCGGCGTCCTGACCTCCGCGCCCTGGTAGCAAACGATCGGGCCGTCGAGGCCGAGACGCTGGACCCACGGCAGTGCGCCCGGGAAGGGACGCCCTGTGCACGCCACCACGGTGACGCCGCCCGCGACGATCCGATGCAGAGCCTGCACGTCCCGAGGGTCGAGGCTGAGCTTGAAGTCCAGGATCGTGCCATCGAGGTCCAGGGCCAGCAAGCGGTACCGGGTGGCGATCGAACCCAACTCTACTTCTTGACTTCGGGGTTCAAGAGGTTTGGTGGCCTCAAACCACGCAGCGCAGTCACCATGTTGCGCGCGGCCATCGCCGACATCTCGGAGCGGGTGCGAACAGTGGCACTGGCGATATGCGGCGCGAGCACGACGTTCGGCATCGCGATGAGGCCGGGATGCACGGCCGGCTCGCGCTCATAGACGTCCAGCGCCGCGCCGGCGATCTTCCTCGCCGTCAGAGCTTCGACCAGCGCGGCCTCGTCGACCACCGGGCCGCGCGAGGTGTTGATGAGGATCGCGCTGCGCTTCATCTGGTTGAACTGCGCGGTGCTCAAGAGGTGAAGCGTCTCTTTGGTAAGCGGCGTGTGGACCGTCACGAAGTCTGATTCCGCGAGCAGACGCCCGAGGTCGACGCGCGTGGCGCCCAGCTGCTCTTCCGCGTCGGGCGGCAGCGGGTGGGGGTCGTAATAGAGGACGCGCATGTTGAACCCCTTCGCCCGGTGTGCCACGCCCCGCCCGATGCGCCCGATGCCGACGATGCCGAGCGTGGCGCCGAAAATGTCGGTCCCCAGCATCATGTCGATCGCCCAGCCGCGATACTTGCCGGCCCTCGTGAAATTGTCGCCCTCCACGACCCGGCGCGCCGCGCACATCAGGAGCGTGAACGCGAAATCCGCCGTGGAGTCGTCCAGCACGCCCGGCGTGTTGGTGACCATCACCTGGTGCGCGGTTGCGGTAGGGACGTCGATGTTGTCGAAGCCGACGGCGACGTTGCTGACGATCTTCAGCCCCGGGCTCGACAGCACCGTCTCGCGAATCGGGTCCATGAGCTGGCTCACGATGCCGACGCATCCCTCGGCCGCCTGGCGGATGCTGGCTTCGTCAAGCGGACGGCCCGCTGGGTAGGCGATGACGTCCGCGGCTTCGGCCAGTATGGCCGGGCCCGGGTCGAGGATCGGGTGCATCAGAAGGACTCGTGGCTTGCCGCCTGTGCTCATGGATTCAGTCCCAGCTCCGGTGCAATCGGCTTCAGGGCATCGCGGACGAGCTCCACGTGCTCGTCGAAGGGTATACCGAGAAGCTCCGCGCCCGCGACGAGCTCCTCCCGGTGCACTCCGCGAGCGAATGCCTTGTCCTTCATCTTCTTGCGCACCGTACTGGGCTCGACCGAGGTCAACGACTTGTCTGGCTTGACCAGCGCGCACGCAATGATGAACCCGCACATCTCGTCCACCGCATAAAGGGCCTTGCGCGCGTTGGTGTCGCGTGGGACGTTCAGGTAGTCGGCGTGGGAGGCGATGTCACCGAGGATGTCCTCGGGCCAGCCTTTCTCGCGCAGCAGCGAGATCCCGCGCATCGGATGGAGGTCGAGGGTCGGGCCCGACTCGTAATCCCAGTCGTGGATGAGGCCAAGCACCGCCCATCGCTCCTCGTCCTCGCCGAATCGCTTCGCGTAGGCGCGCATCGCTGCCTCGACGCTGCGCATGTGGCGGCGTAGCTGGTCGGTCTTCGTCATCGATGTGACGAGCTCCCATGCCTCGTCTCGAGTCGGCGTCACTGCAATATCTCCTTGAGAGCAGCCAGCAGCTTCTCGTGCTGTTCGGATGTCCCGATCGTGATCCGGAACCAACCCGCGATCGGCTCACGATCGTAATGGCGCACCAGGATCTTGCGCTCCCGGAGGGCGGCGGCGACCTCGGCTGCGGGACCTGGAGGCTTGACGAACACGAAGTTGGCCGCCGACGGAACGAGCTCGAAACCCATGTCCTCCAGCGCAGTGCTCAGCGCAGCTCGGTTCGCGACGACCTCGTCCACGAGCTTCTGGTGGTAGCGGTCATCCTCGATCGCAGCCACCGCAGCCACGATCGCAAGCCGGTCGACGTTGTAGGAATCCTTGACCGAGTCGAGAGCGGCGATCACGGCCGGGTCGCCCAGCGCGAAGCCAATGCGAAGCCCGGCCAGCCCGTACGACTTGGAGAAGGTGCGGAGCAGCACGAGATTGTCGTGCGAGCCCAGGAGGGCCAGGCACGAACGAGGCGCGAAATCGACGTACGCCTCATCGATCGCCACGACTCCCGGCGAATTCGCGACCGCCGCTTCGATGGCGGCCTGGGCGAAGAGGGCGCCCGTGGGCGAGTTGGGGTTGACGATGAATTTCAGTGGCGCCGGGTCTGAGGCGAGGCTCGGCGGGAGCTCCCACGGCAGCTCGCTCGGGTGCGTCGAGGGGATCGCCCCGTGAATCCGGCAGAGGGGCTCGAGCAGCGGGTAGGTCGGTGTCGGGTACGCGACCCGGTCGCCCGCGTCGGCGAATGCGCGAAAGCACATCTCGATGAGCTCGTCGCCGCCGTTGGCGACCGTCACCTGCGCCGGGTCGAGACCGAAGCGCTTGGCGATCGCGCGTCGCGCGGGCGCGGCGGTCGGGCTCGGATACAACCTCAGCGAGTCGCCGGCCGCCTTCTTGATCGCCGCGACCACGCGAGGCGAGGGAGGCAGCGGCGACTCGTTGGTGTTGAGCTTGACCCACCCCTCGCCGTCGGGCGGTTGCTCGCCCGGGATGTACGGCTGGAAGCCTTCGAGGCCCTTCCTCAGGATGCTTTTCGGCATTCGAGGAGAAACGTCTCAAAGGCGAGGCGCGGGCTGACGTTCTGCTCCAGGAAGCCGAGCGTGTCATAGGAGAGCTCGAGGAGCCTCGCCCAGCGCCCCTGCTCCGGACCGCGGCTCGCCACCATGCGGCGGCGCAGCTCGACCTGCCAGCTCGCCATCGCGAAAAGCGCCGGATCCTCCTCGTCGCCTTCGCTGCGCCGCCAGCCCATCTGGGCCGAGTCGAGTTCCGACGCGACCTGCAGCGGCACGTCGGCCGGCGCGCCGAAGACCTCCTCGAGCCGGCGGGTCCAAGCCTGGTGCAGCTCCACGACGGCCGGGTCCTTGGCGCGCCGCATCGCCCAGCCGGGACGCCCACCCGCGAGCTCGGCCACCAGGCCCGCGCGCGCCGGTTCGACACCATGCGCCACGAGCAGCTTCTCGATCTCATGCGCCGGCACCGGATGGAAGAACAGGCGCTGGCAGCGCGACACGACGGTGGGAAGCACGACGAACGGGTTGAGGCTCGGTGTGGTCAGGACGATGACGCGGTGCGGGTGGGGCTCTTCCAGCGTCTTCAGCAGAACGCCCTGGTCCTGGTCGCGGAGTCGCCCGACGTTGACCAGGAGCGCGACGCGGCGTGATCCGATCGCGGGCTTGAGGTTGAGAAAAGCCTGCAACGTGAGCTCGTGGAGCTCAGGCGGCTTTTCCGGGAGGAGTCGGATCTCGTTGATCGATAAGGGCTTGACGCGGTCGTCCTCCCAGTAATCGGGATGCCGGGCCAGGGACGCCTCGGGCAGGAGAGCCGCTGCGAGAGAGCGCGCGGCGGTCGACTTGCCCAGCCCGGACTCACCGATGAACAGGTACGAGTGCGCCAGGCGGTCGGACTCGACTTGCGAGCGCAGCTGGTCCAGGGCCTGGTTGTGGCCCGCGATCCCGGCGAACGGATCCGTCATGGGACCTGCGGGGGCGCCGCTCGCCTCGCTTTCGTCTCACGTTCTCTCTCGAGGCGTTGCGCGCGGCCCTGGAGCCAGACCTCGCGGATGCGCTGCAATGCGGTCAGGTTGGTTAGGACCGCCAGCAGGAAGATGACCGCGTAGAGAACGACGCCGCCGAAGGCTGTGCCGAAAAGCAGGCCGATCACCGTCACCACCACGCGTTCGGGCCGGGCGAAGATCCCGGTCTCGCAGGAGAAGCCGAGGCTCTGCGCGCGGGCGCGCACATAACTCACGAGGAACGATCCGGCGAGGGCCGCCATGGTGGCTAGCACGAGCCAACGCTGCAGCGGCCCCGTCATCGTGACGAAGTAGGCGGCCAGTCCGACATAGATCGCACCCTCTGAGTACCGGTCAAGCGTGGAATCGAGAAATGCTCCGTACGGATAGCCGGCCTTGGTCGAGCGTGCAAGAGCTCCGTCAAGGATGTCGCACGTGCCGGCGAAGATCAGGACGACGCCGGCCCATCGGAGCTGGCCGAATGCAACGAGGCCCGATGCCAGGACGGTCAGGCAGAAACCGACCACCGTGACCTGGTTCGGGGTCAACGGCACCCGCCCGGCCGCCGACATCAACGCCTCGGCGCGGCGCCGGACCCAGGCCTCAAACCACGTTGTGAACATTCGCCACCTCGATCGTTCTCGCCGGTTGCGCGGCGGCTACATCTATCGCTTCCCGGTAGACGTCGATCACCTCCGACGCCACCGCGTCCCACGAGTAACGACGGGCCTTCTCGTGCGCGTAGGCGCCCATGCGAGCGCGCAGCTCAGCGTCCCTTGCCAGGACGACCAGCGATGCACCGAGCTCCCGCCAGTTGTCCGGCTGGACGGTGATGCTGTCACGGCCCGGCTCGACCACCGACATGTAGCCAGGGATCTCTGTGGCCACCACCGGCAGGCCTGACGCCATCGCCTCGAGCAGCACGATGCCGAAGCTCTCAGCGCCCGTGGCCGGGGCGCAAAAGATGTCCGCGCTGTCGTAGTAGCGCGGCTTGACGGTCTCGGGGACGTAGCCGGCGAGCACTACGTTGGGAAGACGGTGCCGCGAGACGTACGACTCGACCCTGCCGCGAAGCGGGCCGTCTCCCACGATGATGAGCCGGACTTTGGGCACGCGCGATTGCATGAACTGGAATGCGCGCAGGAGGTCGCCCACGCCTTTGCGCTTCTCGAGCCGCCCGACAAAGAGGATGTTGACGTTGTCATCTTTCAGGTGGCGGATTGGAGCCAGGCCCGGCCTGAAGGCCTCGATGTCGATGCCGTTCGGGATGACGCGCAGTGAATAGTTCGGGAAGTAGCGATTCACGAAAGCGCGCGCCGGCTCGCTGACGGCGATCCCGCGGTGCAGGTGCTGGAGGTAAGGCTGCAGCAGCGGCCTGCCGTAGTAATAGCCGACATTGGAGCGCGCGAACGCGTGAAACGTGCCGACGTTGGCGGTGGTCGACATGCGCAGCATCGTCATCGGGAGCGCGGGCATCAGGGGCTCGTGGAAGTGGACCACGTCGAATCGCTCCTCCTCCATGATCGCCGCGACCCGGTTGGCGAGGTGGAAGCTCAACGTGATGCGCGCGACCGAGTCATTGACTGGAATCGAGATCGGGCTTCCGATCCGGTAGAAGCGAGCGGAGTCGAAATCGATGTCAGCCCGGCTCGACGGCGCGAAGATCCGGGCCTCATGGCCCAGCTGGCGCAAACGGCGAGCCAGGTTGCGCACGTGGTCGTTGACGCCGCCCGGCGACGCGAAGTCGTACGGCGAAACTAGCCCAACCCTCACGTGCTCACCTCACCAGACACGGCTGTTGCCGTTCTCATTCCAGGCGCGACCCAATCGTCGCCAGGAGAGGGGGATCCTGATCCCCCCGCGCTCGGATTTCCCGCATGGCGTGTAGGCCGGATTCACTCCGGCCGTCACCCTAGCGTTCTCATTCCAGGCGCCACCCAAGCGTCGCCTGGAGAGGGGGGTCCGTGGGGGGATCCTGATCCCCCCACGCCTTTTCATGGTGAGCCCTCCCAGATGCGGTGCGGGACGTGCCACTGCTCGGGATGGCGGCGGATGAAGCCCTCGATGTGCCTCAGCAGCTCCTCGGTGGCCCGCACCTGGTCCCTCCTTGGGTCGCCTGTGTCCCTGGCGAAGACCAGCGGGGCGCCTTCGGCCTGGTACGAATCGTCCGGCAGCCGGTAGGCGTGTACCGGGAAGAGAGGGACGCCGAGGCGCAGAGCGATCGCCGCCGGGCCCAGCGGGATCGGCGCCAGCCGTCCAAAAAAAGGCATCAGGTAACCTGTGCCGGTGATGTCGCGGTCGATCGCGGTGATCACCATCTCCTGGTCCCTCAAGGCCTGCAGCACCCTCCGGATGCCTCCGTGGTCGAGGGTCAGGACGCTGATGCCGAGGCGGGCCCGCGTGTCGCGGTACCACTCGAACAAAGCACGCGGTTCGAGCTCTTCGGCGAAGAAGCTCACCGGGGCGAGGGTCGCTGACCAGATCGCCGCGACCACCTCGTACGAGCCCATGTGGCATGAGACCACCAGCACCCCCTTGCCGAGCGAGCGGGCTTCCTCCAGGTACTCCCAACCTTCCACCTTCAGAAGCGGCCGCATAGCCTCGATCGAGGCTGTCGGCAGCATCATGAGGTCGACGTAAGCCTTGGCGTGGTTGCGAAAGTTGAGCCAGGACATTCGCCGCAGGGCAGCCGGGTCGTTGACCAGCTCCGGGCACGCGACCTTGAGATTGAACTCGAGGCGCGGCCGCGCCAGGGGCGAGAACCACCATGCAAACCGGGCCGCGCCCACCGCGAGCGCGTAGGCCCAGGGTCGAGGCAGCCTCTCCACGACCGACTGCACGGCCTTGAACGCGCGGTACCGCCACACTCAGTCGGCGGCAAACATAGGGCGAAACGCGTACCACTGGTCAGGGTGCTCCTTGATGAAGTCCTCGAAACGGTTGACTACTCGCTGCATCAGACCCTCTTTCGTCTCGCCGGGCGACCAGGAAAGCGCGGGGTCGAGGTGGACGCGATGGCGGCCGGGAACGGTCATGTACTGGCATGCCGGCAGCAGCGCGGCCCCGGTCTTGATGGCGATCGCGGCCGGCCCTCCGGGCACCACTGCCTTACGTCCAAAGAACCGCACGTTCACGCCGGGTCCCTGCTCGAGGTCGCACAGCAGCGCCACGATGTGGTTGTCGGCCAGCGCCTGCGTGATCGCTCGGACCGCAGAGCGGCCAAGTGTAATGACGTTGAGCCCGAACCGCTGGCGCGTCCGCACCACGGCCTCGTTGAGTGAGCCCGGAAACGTTTCCGCGACCGCTGAGATGCGATAGCCCAACGCACCCGCGTACGAGCCGGCCATGTCCCACGAGCCCATGTGAGGGACGGCCATGATCACCCCCCTGCCATGCGCGAGCGCGGCATCAAGGTTGTCGCGCCCCTCGACGCTCACGCGCCCGACGACCTCCTCGCGCGAAAGGCTCCCCATGAGCAGGAAGTCCATGAGCATGCGCCCATAATTCTGAAACGCGCGCCTTGCGACTCGCGCCACCTCCGGGTCGGAGCGGTCGCGGCCGAGCGCGACGGCATAGTTGTCCAGCGCCGCGCGCCGCTGGGCAGGGCTGAGCCAGAACCACGCGGTCCCACCCGGCGCCGCGGCGGCGTGGCGCACTCGGGCAGGCAGGGCCCTTACGGCACGAGCGCCGGCGGCGTAGCTAGTGGCGAGCAGCTGCAGTCGAGGTCTTGGCGCGCCCGGCGGTGCGTGCGCGGCCATTGCTTGCGGCTTTGTCTGGAACCTTGGATGTCGCCTGACCACCTGCGATGAAATCCTCCACCAGTTTCCTGGCCTCGTTGTCGGTGTACTGCACCGGCGGGGACTTCATGAAGTAGGAGCTCGGCCCCTCCAGCGCGCCTGCGATGCCGCGGTCGAGCGCCAGCTTGGCACACCGCACGGCGTCGATCACGATACCCGCGGAGTTGGGCGAGTCGACGACCTCGAGCTTCAGCTCGACATTGAGGGGGACGTCCCCGAAAGAGCGACCCTCGAGCCGGATGTACGCCCACTTGCGGTCGTGCAGCCAGGGCACGTAGTCCGAAGGTCCGATATGCACGTTTTCCGCTCCGATGTCGTAGTCCATCTGTGACGTGACCGAGCGCGTCTTGGAGATCTTCTTCGACATCAGCCGCTCGCGCTCCAGCATGTTCAGGAAGTCGGTGTTGCCGCCGAAGTTGAGCTGGTATGTGCGCTCGAGCTTGACGCCGCGGTCGCGGAAGAGACGGGTCAGCACGCGGTGGATGATGGTCGCCCCGACCTGCGACTTGATGTCGTCGCCGATGATCGGGAGGCCCTTCTCCTCGAATCTCTTCTGCCAGTACGGCTCGCGGGCGATGAAGACCGGGATGCAGTTGACAACTCCTACGCCCGCCGTCAGGGCCTGCTCGATGTACCACTTGGTCGCCTCCTCGGAACCGACCGGGAGGTAGCTGACCAGCACGTCCGCCTTCGTCTTGCGGAGGATGCCGACCACGTCGGCGGTCTCACCCGGGGCTTTGTGCACGACGTCCGCCAGGTACTTGCCGATCCCGTCGTGCGTCATGCCGCGGTGGACCTTGACCCCGAGCTTGGGGACGGTGTCGAACTTCACCGTGTTGTTGGGGCCCGCGTAGATCGCCTCCGAGAGGTCGAGGCCGACCTTCGTCTTGTCGATGTCGAACGCCGCGACGAACTCGATGTCGCTGATGTGATAGCCGCCGAGGTCGACGTGCATCAGGCCCGGCACGGAGTCCTTGGGGGAAGCGTTGCGGTAGTAGTGCACGCCCTGTACCAACGCGGAGGCGCAGTTGCCGACCCCGACGATGGCGACCCGAACCTTGCCGTTCTTGTGACCGTTTTTATGTCCGTTCTTCTGGTTGCTGATCAAGCTCCGACCTCCTCACTGACTTTCACTCTTCCGGTAATTCCAAGCAACTGGTCCAGCTGCGCTCTCTCGCGCGCGATGGTGTCGACGTCCAGGGAGCAGTAGACCTGCCGGCCGTCCCGGCGCGTCCTGATGACCCCGCCCCCGCGAAGCATGCGCAGGTGCCACGAGATGCGCGGCTGGCTCATGCGCAGGTGCGCGGCGAGGTCGTTGACGCTCTCCTCCCCGACCTGTCCCAGGCGCTGCAGGATGCGGAGGCGCGTGGGGTTGGCAAGGGCCAGGAAATGGTCCGGCAGCTCGTGGCGCGGGTTCTGGAGAAACATAAAGGTTGCTTTATAGAAGTCTAACGCATAAAGGGTGCGTTATGTGTGGATTGTGCGACCAGACGCGCGAGGACGCCGTCGGGCGCTAGGGTCGGCGGACCAGGTCCAGGAACTCCGCGCGGGTGCGCGGGTCCTTGCGGAACGTGCCGAGCATGCAGGACGTGATCATCTGGCCGCCGGGCTTCTGCACACCGCGCATCTCCATGCACAGGTGGCGCGCCTCGATCACGACGCCAACGCCCTTTGGAGCGAGCGCGCCGTTGAGCGCCTCGGCGATCTCCTTCGTCATCTTCTCCTGCAGCTGAAGCCGGTGCGCGAACACGCCGACCAGGCGCGGGATCTTGCTCAACCCGACCACCTTGCCCCTCGGCAGATAGCCGACGTGGCAGGCGCCGAAGAATGGGAGCATGTGGTGCTCGCAGAGGCTGTAGAACGGGATGTCCTTGACCACGACCATCTCGTCGTAGTCCTGGTCGAAGACCGCGCCCGCGATGACGTCCTCCGGCCGCGCCCGATACCCGTCGGTGAGCTCGCGCAGCGCGCGTGATACGCGGGCCGGCGTGGCCTTGAGGCCCGCTCGATCCGGGTCCTCACCCAGCTCCTCGAGGAGAGACTCGACCAGGGCCGGAATATGGTCACCGGCTTTGAGCTTCGGCTTGGCCATGCGCTGAATGCTCACACAATTGAGTGGTGGATGCGATCGCCGCCGCGCAGGCCTTGTCAGAGATCGGCTACCTGCTCCGGCAGGACCCTGACGAGAAGTTCCGGGCCAAGGCTTTCTCGGGCGCCGCCTGGTCGCTCGCGATCCAGCGGCCGGACCTCGCCGCGCTGCACCGTCGTGACGAGTTGACCACGCTCGAAGGCGTCGGCGCGGGAATTGCGAAGGTGCTCTCCGACCTGATCGACAACGGGCACAGCCGCTATCTCGAACGGCTGCGCGAGCAGATGAAGCAGCCGGCCCGCGACGACGAATCGGCTCTCGACTTCTCCCGGTACCAGGGCGACGTGCACTCGCATTCCGATTGGAGCGACGGCAAGGCGACGATGCTCGAGATGGCCAAAGGCTCCGAAGCGATGGGCTATCGGTACCTCGGCGTCACCGACCACTCGCCCCGCATCACCGTCGTTCATGGGCTGAACGCCGAGCGGCTTCTCGCGCAATCCGTCCAGATGGCCGAGGTGCAGAAGCAGGTGCCGGGGGTGACCTTGCTACAGGGCATCGAGGTCGACATCCTGGAGGACGGCGCGCTCGACCTGCCCGACGCAGTGCTCGAGCTCCTCGACATCGTCATCGCCTCGCCTCACGTCAAGCTGCGCCAGGACCCGGCCGCGATGACCGAGCGCATGCTTCGCGCGGCGTCGCATCCACACGTAGACGTGATCGGCCATCCGACGGGTCGCCGCCCTGGCTCTCGTGAAGGCGCGAGCTACGACTTCGAGGCCGTGTTCAAAGAGGCGGCCCGCCACCACGTCGCGCTCGAGATCGACTGCGACCCGGCGCGTATGGACCTGTCCCCGGAGATGGCCCGGCTCGCCTTTGAGTGCGGCTGCAACTTCACCCTCGACGCGGACGCGCACTCGCCCGCCGAGTTCGTCTACGTCCCGATGGCCATGTGGATGGCGCGCCGCGCCGGCATCCCGCAGGACCGGATCCTCAACTTCCGGGCGCTCGAAGACTTGACAATGATTGCAAAATGACGTCATATTGGCCCGATGGCGAAGGCGACCACGGTCAGATTCACGGACGAGATATTCGCCCGGCTCGACCAGGCATCGGCGCGAACCGGCATGCCCGTCAACTCGATCGTCATCGCCGCGTGCCTCGAGTGGATGCAGCGCCACACGCCCGTGCCGTCCCAGCCCGCGATGGGCGTGGAGCTTCCCTCGACAGAAGGACTGCCCTTCGGCGTGCCACCCCGGTGGGCGACGATCCAGAGGGCGGTCGTCGAAGCGGTTGCCGGGCGCACGCAACCTCTTTATCCGTTCGCGCGCTTCACGAACGCTGCGCAGAACATGCTGACCGCGGCAAACGCCGAGGCCAAAAAGAGCGGCTTCCGGTACATCGGAACGGAGCACCTACTCCTGGGGGCGTTCGCGGACGCGACTTCGCATTCGGCACTCATCCTGGCCTCGCTAGGCGTGCGCGAGGACACCGTCCGCTCGGCGTTGGAGAGGATGCTGCACACCAAGGAGCCAACCGCCAACCCGAGGATCATTCCGACCTCTCGCGTGAAGAAAGTGATCGAGCTGGCGTTCAAGCTGTGCGGTGCCGCGGGTGATCCACGCGTGGGCACCGGCCACATATTGCTGGCGCTGGCGTCTGAGGGTCAGGGGATCGCGGCGCACGCGCTGAAGGACGCCGGCGTCACCGCCGACCGCATCCAGGCCGCCATGGAGAACACCGAACCTGAACCCTGAGAGGGCTTAGCATCTCGGTTCGTGGCGAAAGTCGGGATCATGATCGAGGGCCAGGAAGGACTCAGCTGGGACAGGTGGCGACGCATCTGCCACGACGCCGACACGCTGGGCTTCGCATCGCTGCGCCGCAGCGACCACCTCATCTCGCTGATGAGGTCGCCCGAGCGCGACTGCATCGAGTGCTGGACCTCGCTCGGGCTTGCGGCCGAGTGGACGAAGCGGATCGAATTCGGACCAATGGTCAGCCCGATGACCTTTCGCAACCCGTCGGTCCTGGCCAAGATCGCAGCCAGCGTCGACACGCTTTCGGGCGGGCGCCTGCTGCTCGGCGTCGGAGCCGGCTGGAACGAGAACGAGCACACCGTCTACGGCATCCCATTCCTCACCGAGAAGCAGCGATTCGATCGGTTGGAGGAAGGCATCAAGACGATGCGCGACATCTGGCACAAGACAAACCCCAAGCCGGTGCGCAACCCGATCCCGCTCCTGATGGGCGGAAAGGGCGCCAAGCGCACCCTTCCGCTGGTCGCGCGCGAGGCAGCGGAGTGGAACCTCTCTCGCCTCGACGCTGACATGTTCCGGCAGCGCCGCGAGGTGCTCGAGCAGTGCTGTCGCGACATCGGCCGCGACCCGAGCACGATCCGCCGCTCGGTGATGACCAGCTACATCGTCGGCCGCGATCAAGCTGAGCTGCGCGAACGGGCGGCCCTGGTCAGCCAGGTCATCCCGGACCTGAGCGGCATGACGCCAGACGAGGTGCTCGAGCACAGAAAAGACGCATGGTTTGTGGGGATGCCCGAGCAGATCGCGGGCCGGATGCGGGAGTTCGCACGGCTGGGGG
>JBAUTF010000055.1:0-7233 GCA_049582065.1 Candidatus Dormiibacterota bacterium
TGGTCGCGGCGATCACGATCACGTGCGTGTTGGTGTCGAAGCCGTCCATCTCGACGAGCAGCTGGTTGAGGGTCTGCTCACGCTCGTCGTGACCGCCACCAAGTCCCGCGCCGCGCTGGCGCCCGACTGCGTCGATCTCGTCGACGAACACGATGCACGGGGAGTTCTTCTTGGCCTGGTCGAACAGATCGCGGACCCGGCTCGCGCCGACGCCGACGAACATCTCGACGAACTCGGAACCGGAGATCGAGAAGAACGGCACGCCGGCCTCACCGGCAACGGCCTTGCTCAAGAGTGTCTTGCCGGTGCCGGGAGGCCCGACGAGCAGCACGCCCTTGGGAATTCGCGCGCCAAGGGCCACGAACTTCTCGGGGTACTTGAGGAACTCGACGATCTCGGTTAGCTCCTGTTTGGCCTCCTCGACGCCTGCCACGTCGGCGAACGTGATGGCCGGCTTATCGCCGGCGATCATGCGCGCCCGCGAGCGCCCAAACGACATGGCCTGGTTGTTTCCGCTCTGTGTCTGCCTGAGCACCCACCACATGAAGGCGGCGATCAGGATGACCAGGATGATGTTGGGCAGCAGCACGCTGACGAGGTAGCTGCCGCTGCTGTTCTTGTCGAAGAACACGTCCACCGTGCCCCCGCCACTCACCGTGTCAGCCTGGAGCGTGGCCAGCCACGTGCCCGCGGCGGGGTCCGGCACCACGACGTTGTGCTTCTTGTCGGAGGTATCGGTCGCGATGCCGTCGGTGCCGTTGATCTCGAGGGATTTGACGTTGCCCGAGGCGGCCTGGTTCATCAGAGTCGCGTAATGCCAGTCGCTCGCGTTCTGCCCGCTCTGCAGCGACTGCCACGTGAACCAGAACACCAGGCCGAGCACGACGACCAGTGCGAAATAAAACAGGCTGGAGCGGGGAAAGCGGCTCAAGTCGATTCTCCTCGAGGACTGTTCCGGGTTTCTAGCCTAGCAACTTTGGCGGGGAAACGGACCGGCATCGGCTCCACGCTCACATGCAGCGCTTGCCGGCCCGGGAGGCTTGCGTGATCCGCATCCACCGCGACGCCGGGAACCCAGGCCAGCCTCTCGCCCGCGAACACCAACGGCCACGCGTCGCGCTCTTCGCGCGGGACCCGAGAATCGACGAAAACGTCCTGCAGCTTGCGTGTCCCGCGGCCGCCCGCCGGTCGCATGCGCAGGCCGGGCGTGCGAAACCCCAACCTCAGGTCCAGGCCGTCACGCAGGTGCACCGCGTGATCGTCCGAACAGCCGGCGCATGGCTTGACCTCGAGGCGCGGCGGCGCGGACGTGAAAGCAGCGTCGCCCGCCGATCGCGTGATCTGCATCAAGTCGCCCACGATACGAAAACGCAGACCTCGGGGTAAATCGACGCCGCGGCCTCCGCGGCCACCTCGCACCAGGCGGAGCATTGAGTCCAGGTGAGACCTCGACAGGCCAGGCTCGGCGCCGCCCGCGCGCCGGTAGAGAAGCGCAAGGAGCTCGGTGGCGACTGGCTCGGGAAGAGCCCGCACACCCGCCGCGGTCAGCGGTTCGCGGTCGACGGCCGACAACGCCACCGCGACCGCCGAGTCATAGAGCAGCGACACCTGCAGCGCCGCGGAGTGAAAGCGCTTGAGGATGCCTGGGCGATCCCGCTCCAGCGCCGGAAGAATGTCGAGACGCGCCCTCACCCGCGCGTGCTTGCGGTCGACGTTGGACGGGTCCGCATACGCGACGATGTCGCGGCGCCGGAGGAAGTCGACCACCTCGCTCCTCCAGACATTCAGCCACGGCCGAACGTAAAGCCCGCGCGTCGCGGGCATGCCGCGAAAGCCCGCCAGACCGCAGCCGCGCTGCATATGCAGCACGACGCCTTCGACCAGGTCATCCGCGGTGTGCGCCAGCGCAACGGCCCCGGCGCCGGATTCGCTCGCCGCGCGGTCCAGGAACGAGTAGCGCAGGTGTCGAGCTCCGGCCTGCACCGAACCGCGCGGCATCGCCTCGGTGCGCCTTTCAGCAAGCAGGTCGACGCCAAGCCGCTCGCATAACGCGCGCACCTGGCCTGCGACGTCCTCCGATCCTGGCCTCAGCGCATGGTCGTAATGCGCGGCCACCACGTCGACGCCGGATTCGCGAGCCGCCACCAGAAGCGCCGTCGAGTCGGGCCCTCCCGACACCGCGACCAGCACGCGAGAGCGACGCGCCCCGAGCTCCGACCGCTGGAT
The DNA here is from genome assembly GCA_049582065.1 of Candidatus Dormiibacterota bacterium. Lineage (GTDB taxonomy): Bacteria > Chloroflexota > Dormibacteria > Dormibacterales > Dormibacteraceae > DATKSS01. Next base: position 2,227 of record JBAUTF010000055.1, read on the forward strand.
GGCCTCGACCAGCGGGTCGAAAACCTGTGGGCTGAGCATGGTGGTGCCGGCTGGACTCGAACCAGCGACAACGCGATTATGAGTCGCGCGCTCTACCACCTGAGCTACGGCACCACAACGGGGGCGCCAGCAATCCTAGCGAGCGGTTGCCGCCCGCGCCTTTGTCTTGCGCTTCTTCGTCCGACGCTTCGCAAGCGCCACTCGCTTTCTTTTGTTCAAGCTCGCTCCGAATCCTGGCGGCGAAGCCCAGGTGCGCCTGGCTTCGTGGTGAGGGTCGTTGGTTGCGGAGCTTGGATTCGAACCAAGGACCTTCGGGTTATGAGCCCGACGAGCTGCCGCTGCTCCACTCCGCGCTCGAATTATACCGCCGGCCCTCAGGCCGACTTTTCAGGCTCAGTGGGTTTTAGGAGATGTGGCGGCGGAGGGTTTCGGCGAAGGACGCGGCGTGGGGCTCGGCGTCGGCACGGGAGCGACCAGGTAAAGGCGCTCGTTCGGTCGGGTATAGCCGTTGAGCCTGGCCTCCTCCTCGTTGGCGGCGCCCGAGGTGATGGCCTGCACGTCCTTGCGATAACCCTGGTTTTGAGCGGCGAGCTGCGCGTTCTGGCTGCGCAGGTCGGCGACCTGCTGGCTCAACTTATGGCCGATGAAGGCCTCCTGCGCGAACGCGATTCCGGCCCACACGACCGCCACGCAGACGGCGGCGGCGAGGACGGCATGGCGCACGCCGAACGCGTTCGTGTGCAAGGTGCCCGCGGCAACGGTGGCTTTGCTCTGTCTCATGCTGGATCGTGGGCTGGAATGGGAGACCGGTTCGGACTATAGCAAAGGGGACGCGCGTTGACTTCCGCTAACGGGTTTCGTCCCAGCGCCTGGCGATCTCTTTTGCATCGAGGTCGCGAAAGCTGACGCCGTCCTTGCGCAGCGACGCCTCCGCTTCGGCGAATCGACGCCGGAACCGCTGGCCCGCGACGCGGAGCGCGTCCTCAGGGTTGACCTTGAGATTGCGCGCCAGTGAGACGAGCGCAAAGAGCAGGTCCCCCATCTCGTCGAAAGCACCCTCTTTGTCGGGCGACTCGGCCAGCTCGCGCGCCTCCTCGGCTACGGATTCCGCGGCCTGGACCGGCGACTTGAAATCGAAGCCCACCCGAGCCGCGCGTTTCTGGAGGCCGAGCGTCCACGCCAGCGCCGGAAGGGTGGCCGGGACGCGGTCGACGACCGACTCTTCGCGCCCCTCCTGGCGGGCCTCGTGGATCTTCTGGTGCTCCCAGTTGCGAAGGACCTCGTCGGCGTTGGCGACCGAGACGTCGCCAAAGACATGCGGATGTCGCTTCACCATCTTCGCCGCGACCGCCTCGGAGACCCGGGTCGCGTCGAACCGCCCCTGCTCGGCCGCGATCTCCGCGTGCATCGCCACCTGCAGGAGAACGTCCCCGAGCTCCTCCATCATCTTCCCGTCGTCACGCGCATCGATGGCCTCGAGCAGCTCGTAAGTCTCCTCGAGGAGGTATGGCCGCAGCGAATCGTGCGTCTGCTCGCGGTCCCAGGGGCATCCGCCGGGCGCCCGAAGCCTCGCCACGACCTCGAAGATCGCGGCGATGCCTGGCGAATACGGCCGCTCGGCGTCTTTTTCCATGCCGCCTGATTTTCGCCCTTTCATGCCCGGGACACCGCCGTGAGGGCGCGACCCGCTTCGTACAGGACCGCCATCTCGTCGAGCAACTGCAGCAGCGGCGACTTCCAGTCTTCGCCCTGCCGTCTCATCTTCAGGCGATTAGGCGCGACCGTGACGCGCCCCGGCAGCCGTTTCATGAGCTCTTCGACATCCAGGATCCTCTGGGGGTCGACGCGGATCACGATGTCGTGACCCTCCGCGACCACGCCGCGCAATCCCATGCGCTGGCCTTTCAACTTGATGCGCAGCGAGAATGCGAGGTTGTCGAGCTGCGCCGGGCCCGGGCCGTACCGGTCCTCCAGCGAACGCAGTACCGACTCGAGCTCCTCCTCGTCCTCGGTCGCGGCGAGCTGGCGGTAGGCGGCGAGCCTCAGCTTCTCGTCCCGGATGTAGGACCGCGGGATGAAATGGTCGAGCGGCAGGTCGAGGTTCATCTCCTGGGTCGAAAGCACGTCGCCGACCACCGTTTCCTCCGCCCCGGAGCGCAGCTTCGACACGGCTCCCTGCAGCATCTGCAGGTACATCTCGAAGCCGACCGCCGCGATCGCCCCGTGCTGCTCTGTGCCAAGCATGTTTCCGGCGCCGCGGATCTCGAGGTCGCGCAGGGCGATCTTGAAACCCTGGCCGAGCTCGTGAAGGCCCGAGATGACGTCGAGCCGCTTGTCGGCCTGCTCGGTCAGCGAGCGCCGCGGGTCATAGAGGAAGTACGCGTATGCGCGGCGGCCCGAGCGCCCGACACGACCTCTCAGCTGGTACAGCTGCGCCAGGCCGAAGCGGTCGGAGCGCTCGACGATGATCGTGTTGACGTTGGGGATGTCGAGCCCCGATTCGATGATCGTGGTGCACACGAGCACGTCGAACTTGGCGGACTCGAACTCGACCATCACGTGGGCCAGCTCCTCCTCGGCCATCTGGCCGTGTCCTACCGCGACCCGCGCCTGGGGCACGAGGTCCTGGATGCGCTGCGCCGCCTTCTGGATGGTGCGCACGCGGTTGTGCACGTAGTAGACCTGGCCGCCGCGCTGCAGCTCCCGGATGATCGCCTCCCGAACCAGCTCGTCGTCGTCAGCGGTGACGTAGGTCTTGATGGGCTGGCGCTCCTCGGGCGGGGTCTGGATCACGCTCATGTCGCGGATGCCCCCGACCGCCATGTGCAGCGTGCGAGGGATCGGCGTCGCGGACAAAGACAAGACGTCTAGCTGGGTGCGCAGCTTCTTCAGCCGCTCCTTCTGCATGACTCCGAACCGGTGCTCCTCGTCGACGACCAGCAGGCCGAGCCGCTTGAACCGAACGTCGCGCTGCAGGAGCCGGTGGGTGCCGACCACGATATCCACGGTTCCCGCCTTGATGCCTTCGATGGTGCGCGTCTGGGTCTCGTCGTCGACGAACCGCGACAGCATCTCGACCACCACAGGGAAGTTCTTGAGGCGTTCGCGGAAGACGTGGAAGTGCTGCTGCGCGAGGACGGTGGTCGGCGCCAGGACCGCGACCTGCTTTCCGCTCATGGCGGCTTTGAACGCGGCGCGCAGCGCGAGCTCGGTCTTGCCGAATCCCACATCGCCGCAGAGGAGGCGGTCCATCGGCCGGTCCGACTCCATGTCGGCCTTGATCTCGGCCAGCGCGGCGAGCTGGTCTGGCGTCTCCTCATAGGGAAAGGACGACTCGAGCTCCTGCTGCCAGGAGTTGTCGGGCGCAAAGGCGATGCCCGGCCGCGCCTCGCGCATCGAGTAGATCTTCAGGAGCTCCTCAGCCACGTCCTGGACCTCCTTGCGCGCGCGTCCGCGGGCACGCGTCCAGTCGGAGGTCCCCAGCCGGTGCAGCGCAGGCTGCCCCTCGCCGCCCAGGTACTTCTGCACGCGGTCGAGGTTCTCGACCGGGATGAAGAGACGGTCGCCCTCCGCGTACTCGAGCTCGAGGTACTCGCGATGGGAGCCCTCCGTCTCGATGAGCCGCATGCCCTTGAAGCGCGCGATGCCGTGGTCGACATGGACCACGAGCTCGTCGGGCTCGAAGTCGAGGGTGAACTCCCTCGTGAGGTCCGAGGCGCGGGCCCGGCTCGTACGCCGGCCTCGCGACGGCCGCCGCAGGCGTCCGAACAGCTCGGCGTCGGTGGCCAGGTGGAAGCCGATCGCAGGCTGCGATGTGCCGGCGGTGACGTCGATGTCGGCGTGAGCAACGGCCGGCGCAAGCTCGAGGTCCAGGTCGAGGTCGAGCTGTCTCAGCGGCGCTTTCACGCCACCCTCATCGAGCAGCGCGCGCAGCCGTTCTCCCTGCTCGGTGGCGAAGACGACGGTTGCCGACTCGCCCCGGCCCACAAGCTCCGCCGCCGCGCGTGGGCGGCCGACCAGTGGCTCCGCCGGGGCCCAGCCGAGGTCGACCGCACCACGGTCAGACTCTCCGGCGGAAACCATCAGGTGGGCGTGTGCGGACAGGTCGACCAGGCGGGCGGCGACGACGATGGGCAGGGTGAAACCCTTCGGCAGCTCTCCTCCCCCCGACTCAGCCGCCGCGAGCATCGCGGTTTCCTCCTGTACCGTCCTTGCGTCGGCGAGCTGCTTCTCCGGCTCGAAGTCGACGACCATGACACCGGCCGGCACGTGGTCCAGGAGCGATGGCTGCGCCGGGTCGAGGTAGGCCGCGTAGAACTCGACCCCCGGGAAGGCGGCACCCGCCTCGAGCCGCACCAACTCGTCTTCCCACTCCGAGCTGACGTCGCCGCGCAGGCTCTGCATCGATACGGAATCTCGCAGCCGCTGCACGGCTGCCGCGCCGCGCGCGGGACCGATCAGGAGCTCCCGCCCGGTCCGGATCGAGACCTGAGGGACGGCCATGACCGACCGCTGGTTCTCCGGGTCGAACAGCCGGAGCGTTTCGATGACGTCGCCCGACCACTCCGCTCGCACCGGCGAGTCGGCGGCGGCGGGAAAGACGTCGAGGATGCCGCCGCGCAGCGAGAACTGGCCGCGGGCCTCGACCAGCGGCTCACGGGTGTAGCCCAGCTCGACCAGGCGCGCGGCCACGGCCATGGGGTCCGGCCCCTGGCCGGGGGCCAGGAGAAGAGTCCCGTCGGTTAGGTCTCGCGGCGAAAGGGTCTGGCGGGTGCAGGCGCGGCGCGAGGAGACGATCACGCAGGGATCCTCGCCGGCCCGGGTCAGTGCGCTAAGGGCTTCGAGCCGCTTGTTGACCGCCTCGTCGAAGGCCGGCGGTCGGTCCAGGAAGGAGACCGCGACCTCCGCGAACACGTGGGCCGGCGGAACCCCGGCGAGCCAGGGCCGCAGCTCGTCCGCGAAGCGCTCCGGCGCGGGTACCAGCACGAGCAGCGAACGCCCGCGACC
>JBAUTF010000056.1:0-2095 GCA_049582065.1 Candidatus Dormiibacterota bacterium
GGAGGGCCCGGGGCCGGTAGATGTCGCAGGCGAACTGGGCGGCCATCGCCGCAGCGACCTTTCCGACGCCGGTGAGGATCAGCACGACCGGGTTGCCGGCGAAGTCGCCCTCCCAGGACTGGAGGCCCGGCCCCTCGATCCTGGCGCGTGCCAGGTGTCGAGCCAGCCCCTGGGCCTCCTCTCGGAGCGCAGCCAGCACGGCGACTGGATGCTCGGTCTGCTGCATGACGACGCCTTAAGCTTGACCGTCATCGACGCACACTGGATGGCGGTCGCGCGTGGCGATGAGCCGGCCGACCTGGTGCTGGCCGGCGGTCGCGTGCTCTCGGTCTTCACCAAGGAATGGCTCGAAGCCGACGTGGCCGTCAAAGACGGCCACGTGGTCGGCCTGGGCCGGTACGACGGCCGCGAACGCATCGATGCCTCGGGCGCTTACCTCGTCCCGGGCTTTATCGACGCCCACATGCACATCGAATCCTCGAAGCTCACCGTCGACGAGTTCGCGCGCGCCGTCCTCGTGCACGGGACGACCGCGGTGGTCGCCGACCCGCACGAGATCGCCAACGTGCTCGGCACCGACGGCATCCACTGGCTGCTGGATTCGTGCTCGGATCTGCCCCTCGACGTCTATGTGATGGCGCCGTCCTGTGTCCCCGCATCCCGTTTCGAATCGCCGCTCAGGCCGTTCACGCCGGGCGACATCGAGAGCCTGCTTCGGCGGCATCGCACCATCGGCGTGGCGGAGATGATGAACTTCCCTGGCGTCATCGCCGGCAGCGCCACGGAGCTCGCCAAGCTCGAGACAGGGCTCACGGACCACGTCGACGGGCACGCGCCCGGCGTTCGCGGCCCCGCGCTCAACGCCTACGTCGCCGCAGGGATCCGCTCCGACCACGAGTCGACCACATTCGAGGAGGCGCTCGAAAAACGGCGCCTCGGCATGTGGGTGATGCTCCGCGACGCCTCGATCGCGCGCAACCTTCGCGACCTGCTTCCCCTGGTCAAGCTGTACGGCCCGGAGTGGTGCATGTTCTGCACCGACGACCGCGAGCCGGACATGATCGTCGAGGAGGGCCACATCAACCAGATGGTGCGAGTGGCCGTACAGGAAGGGATTGCTCCAGAAGATGCGGTGATCATGGCGACGATCAACCCCGCGACGTATCACCGGCTGTGGCACCTGGGCGCCATAGCGCCCGGCTACCAGGCTGACATCCTCATCCTCGACGACCTCCAGTCCTTTCACCCGCGGCAGGTCCTCAAGCGCGGGGCTCCGCCGCGCTTCATCAAGCTCGAGGCGCCGGAGTGGGTGCGGCAGACCGTGAACCTTGCTCCGGTAAGCGCGAGCTCGTTCCGGATCCCGGCCGGCCCGAAGAAGGTCCGTGTCATCCGCATCATCCCCGCGCAGCTCCTCACCGGCGCCGATTCGGTCGAGCCCTGTGTGCGCGACGGATGTCTTGTCGCGGACCCGGCTCGCGACCTCGTCAAGATCGCCGTCGTCGAGAGGCACCACGCCACGGGTCGCATCGGTCTCGGGTTTGCGACCAACCTGGGGCTCAAGCGGGGCGCCTTCGCGTCGACCGTCGCGCATGACGCCCACAACGTCGTCCTGCTCGGGGTCGACGACGCGGACATGGCAGCCTGCGCGACGCGCCTCGCGGAGATCGGCGGGGGCATAGTGATCGCCGAGGGCGGGCGTGTGGTGGAGGAGCTGCCGCTGCCGGTGGCGGGGCTGATGAGCGACCGGCCGGTGGGCGAGGTGCACGAGAGCATGCGGTCGATGGAGCGGCGGCTCGCGACGATGGGCGTCTCGATGGCGGCGCCCTTCATGACGCTGAGCTTCCTCGCCCTCTCGGTCATCCCCGAGCTCAAGATCACCGACCGCGGGCTGGTCGACGTCGGGCGGTTCGAGCTGGTGCCGCTGGGGATTGAGTGATGGGATCGAGCGGTTCAACTCCCTTTCCGAAAAAGAGGCGCTACGGGCGCTCTACGGCTGCTTCGCCGATCGCGGTTGGGCGGCGCGGGTGGCGGCCGGGCGGCCGTACGTCGGCCTGCCCGCCGTGCTGGCGGCCGCCGACTCGGCGTGGTCGGACGT
>JBAUTF010000057.1:0-8632 GCA_049582065.1 Candidatus Dormiibacterota bacterium
GCTCCAGGGGGCGCCTTGACACGCTTGACGCGGTGCGTTATAATGCAATGCGTCAAGAAAGTCAAGTTAGGCCCAAGGAGGCTTTAATCATGAGCAACGAGTTTTCCGACACCGCAACCACCGTCGAAGAGGTCGCTATTGGCGCCGCCAAGGCGGCGGCCAAAGTCGCGTCAGACCCCATGGGGTCCGCGCGCAAGCAGGTCAGGGGTTTCGAGCGCCAGGGCACGCCGACCGTGCGCCGGATCAACCGCCGGTTCAACGCCCGGCTGAACGCGCGGCTGAACGCGCTGCGGCCTGAGAAGGTCACGATCATGGGCCTTGAGCTCGACGGCAAGCTGCCCGAGAAGTTCGCCATCAAGGGCCTGCAGATGGTCAAGCTCCAGGCACGCCGCCAGGACGTCGTCGGAGGAGTTGCAAAGCGCACACTGCGCATCTTCAACGCCTCGTTCAAGACGATCGCCCGCACCGCGACGCACCTCGAGCAGGCGAGCGAGCTGACGGCCCACCGGCCGGCGTCCACCAGGCCGGCGGTCCGCACGAGCCGCCCGCGCCGCCGCACCGTCCGCCGCCACGCCGCATAACGACACGATCAACCAAAGGGCGCCCGCACCGGGCGCCCTTTTCTTTTCGGGTAGCCTTCAGCTCAAGACATGGTCGTCTGCACGGGATCGATCGCGTACGACTACATCCTCACCTTCAAAGGTCGATTCAAGGACCATATCCTCCCCGATAAGACGCACATCCTCAACCTGAGCTTTCTGGTCGACGACCTGCAGAAAAGGCGCGGCGGCGTGGCCGGCAACTACGCGCACAACCTCGCTTTGCTCGGCTATCCGGCGGCAGTCCTCGCCACCGCCGGCACCGATGCGGCCGAGTATCGCGATTGGCTCGTCGCCCGAGGCATCGACTGCCGCGGCTTGCGACTGCTGGACGGCGAGATCAGCGCGACCGGCTTCACGACGACCGACCTGGACGACAACCAGCTGACCGGCTACTACGGCGGTGCCATGTGGCGGGCCGCCATGCTCGGCCTGGACGACGCGCCGCCGGGCGCGGAAGCGGTGATCATCGGGCCCAATGACCCCGGCGCCATGAAGCGCCTTGTCAACGAGTGCCGGGAGCGAGGACTGCGGTTCGTCTTCGACCCTGCCCATCAGCTGCCCATGATTTCCGCCGGCGACGTCACCGACAGTACGAGAGGCGCGTGGATCGTGATCGGGAACGATTATGAGCTGGAGCTGATCCAGCAGCGTACCGAGCGCGACGTGCAAGGACTGCTCGAGCTGGCGCAGATCGTGGTCACGACTCTCGGGCGCTACGGGTCGCGCATCGCGACTCGGGAAAAGACCGTCGAGATCCCGGCCGCCACCCCGGTCCGCGAGGCCGACCCGACCGGAGCCGGCGACGCATATCGGGCCGGGCTGGTCGCGGGCCTGCTGCGCGGGCTCGACCTGGAACGCGCGGGTCGCGTCGCATCGCTGGCGGCCACCTACGCGGTGGAGCAGGTCGGCACGATCGAGCACGGCTATGAGCACGAGGCGTTCTCCGATCGCTACCGCGAGGCGTTCGGCATGGACCTGCCTGCGGAGTTCTGGAGGAAACCCGGCGCTAGTTGAACTTGCGGCCCTGGTCTCTCCTGTAGGCCCAAATCGCGAGGACGAAGAACGCGACCGTGTAGCCGCCCATCCACAGCCAGTCGGTGGTGATGCTGCCGCCTTCGGTGGGAGCTCCGACGGAGTCCCAGACCAGCTGCGCGCCGCGATACAGCGGAAGGTAAGGGGCGATGTTCTGCAAGAACTGTGGCAGAAGGTGGAGAGGAAAGAACAACCCTGACGCGAACGCGGTCGGCAGGTAGATCAGGTTGGTGACGGCCGGCGCGGAGTTTGGACCGGCGATGTAGCCAAGCCCAAAACCCAGACCGACGAATGGGATCGAGCAGAGCATCGAGCGAAGAAACAGCGTGAGCCACTGCGAAGAAGTGAGGTGGGCCCCACCGGCGGAATATGCCAGGAGGCTGAGCACGATCAGCGCCATGAACGCGATGACCAGGGCGGAGATCGTCTTGGCGATGAAGAACACGATCGGCGGCAACGGGGTCGACTGCATGAGCAGGTCCTGTTTCTGCCCTCGCTCGTTGGCGAGCGAGATGCCGAACCCGAGGACCATGACGTTGGCGACTCCGTACAGAGCCATCGAAGCCAGGAAGTACTCGCCGAACGTCACGCTGCCCGGCGGCCCCATCAGCTGCTTGGCCTGCCCGAGCCCGATGAACGCGTAGAACATCGCGGGCAGCACGATGCTGGTGGTGCTGAAAGCAGGGACACGAAAGAGCTTGATGAACTCGGCCCATGACTGCTTGGCGAGCATGGGCAGGATGGGAGCGGTGGCCGGCCTGACCGCTGCCGCGCTCATGCGGGCCCCTCGTGATGTGTCATCGCGACAAAGGCCTCTTCCAGGTCTGCGCCGGCCACTTCGAGCTGCGTCATCTCTATGCCGCGGCGGAACAGCTCCCGCAGAACGCTCTCGGGCTCGTTGGTCAGCAGGCGCACCCGGCCGTCTGCGACCTGCTGAGAGTTCAGCGGCAGGCCTGCAAAGTCACTCTGTCCCATCGGCCGCGAGGTGTTGAACGTGATCCTCTTGCCCGCGACCCGCGACTTGATCTCGGCGGGGGTCGAGTCGGCGATCACGTGCCCGCGGTCGACCACGATCACACGGCGCGCAAGCTGGTCCGCCTCTTCGAGGTAGTGCGTGGTCAGCACGACGGTGCGGCCTTTGGCGGCGAACTCGCCGATCTGCTGCAGGAACAGCCGGCGGCCCTCGACGTCCATGCCGACGGTCGGCTCGTCCAGGAACAGCACGTCGGGGTTGCCGCACACGGCGAGGGCGAGGTAAAGGCGCTGGCGCTGGCCGCCCGAGAGGTCCTTGACGAGGCTCTTGGACTTTTCCTCGAGGCCTGCCATCGCCACCGCTTCCGACACCGTAAGAGGCGCCGGGTAGTAGGAGGCGAAGAGCCCGACGAGCTCGTCGACCTTGAGCATCCCGGGCACGCCCGACTCCTGCAGCATCACCCCGATGCGGCTGCGAGCCTTGACGTCCCTGGGGTTGAGGCCGAAGAGCCGCGCTCTGCCCGAGGTCGGCTTGCGGGTCCCGAGCATGAGGCTCATCGATGTGGTCTTGCCCGCGCCGTTCGGCCCGAGCATGGCGACCACCTCACCCGGGTCGATCGCGAGCGTTACCTGGTCGAGGGCCAGCACCTCACCATAGCGCTTCGAGACGTTTTCGAGCTGCACGGCGGGCGCGCCCACGGGCTACAGGCTAGCCTAGTCACGTGGCGACGATCTTCACGCAGATCATCGAAGGGAGGCTGCCCGCGCGCTTCGTCTGGAAGGACGACGAATGCGTGGCGTTCCTCTCCAACCGCCCGCTGCGACCCGGGCATGCGCTGGTGGTCCCGCGACTCGAGGTCGACCACTGGCTGGATTTGAAATCGACGCTTCTCGCCCGTCTCACCGAGGCGGCACAGGCGATCGGGCGCGCGCAGATGGAGGCGTTCAAGCCCGCGCGCATCGGGATGATGCTGGCCGGTCTCGAGGTGCCCCACTGCCACTTTCATGTCGTTCCGATTCGCGGCGTGAACGACCTCGATTTCGGCAACCAGGATCCGAATCCAGACCCCGCATCGATGGATGATGCCGCCGAGGCGATCCGGCGCGAGCTGCGCCGGCTCGGATTCGCGCAGGTCAGCAGCTAGAGGCTCAGGACTCCAGGGACCTCTCCAGCTGCTCGATGTGCAGCTCGAGATGGGTCACCAGGGGCAGTCTGGCGATCTCTTCCGCGGTCATCATCGTCCCATCCTCGAGGCGAGCGGCTCGGCGCAGGGCCCGTGGTTCGACCGCGCGCAACGTTTCGATCGAGCGGCGGTGGTCCGCCTGCGCCATGCGCAGCAGCTCCGCCGGCTCGAGCTTGGCCATCTGCTCTCCTGCGACGTCGCGCACGTTGACGTTCTCCAGCAGGTTGAGCTCGGTCATCTGGCCACTCGAGATCTTGTGCACCAGGACGCCGTAGAACTTCGACAGCACGGCGATGTGCGCAAGGACCTCGTGGCTGCTCCACTCGCCGTCGCCATGGCCTGAGGTGATTCGGGGGCCCAGCTCCGCGAGCCGCGCCGACGCTTCTTCGAGCCTGTCGGCCAGCAGCTCGCGCTCGTGGTCCAGGAACTCGTCCATGAATCCCTGGACGTCGGCAGGGGTGAACGTCGTGCTCTCTATTTTCATTGCGTCCCAATCTAGTGGACAATTCGACTCATGTGCTACTCAGACGACGCAAGGGTTCCTCTGCCTCCCATCAGCGGCGGCGCCGCAGACCAGGGTGATTTCGAGCTGACATCCGCGGACGGCACCAGGTTCGCGGCCCACTTCGCCCGGGCTTCCAAACCGACCGGGGCCGGGATGGTGATCATGCCCGACGTGCGAGGTTTGCACCACTTCTACAAGGAGCTCGCGCAGCGGTTCGCCGAGGCCGGCATCGACTCAGTCGCGATCGACTATTTCGGCCGCACCGCCGGCATGGGTGAGCGAGGCGAAGATTTCGAATACCGGCCTCATGTCGAAAAGACGACGCCGGAGAAAATCAGCGAGGACGTCGCCGCCGCGGTCACCTATCTGAAATCGAAAGACGGAGGCGCGGTCAAGTCGGTCTTCACTGTCGGCTTTTGCTTTGGCGGCTCGAACTCCTGGAACCAGTCGGCCGGCGGTCACGGGCTCAAGGGCTGCATCGGCTTTTACGGCCGGCCGGAGCGCAGCGAAACGTTCATGTCGAAGATGAAGGCTCCCCTGTTGATGCTCATCGCGGGCGCGGACTTCACGCCGCAGGAGGCATTCCACGACTTCGACAAGAAGCTCACGGAGGCCGGTGTGCCGCACGAGATGCACATTTACGAGGGCGCCCCACACAGCTTCTTCGACAGGACCTTCGCGGAGTGGAAGGACGCCTGTGATGACGCTTGGCGCCGCATGCTCGCCTTCATCAAGAAGGAAAGCTGACTTCTTCGACCTGAAGTCCTAAAGCCGGACCGCTCGTATAGTCAAGCCCGTGGCTAAAGTGGCCGTCAAGGCCAAGCTGAGCGCCCGCACGGCACCCCCTCTTCCAGATGGGCTGATTGCAGCCCTGGAGCGACGCCGCGCCGGGATGGCCCGGCACATGGCCCGCGCCGTCGTCGGCCTGGTGAGCTGGGACGACTCCACCGGGGTGCCGCCTCAGCGCTCGGCGATCGTACGCGCGTGCGAAGCCGGCCTCGACCTGTTCCTCGCCACCGCCCGCGAGGCCCGGCCCGCCACTAACGAGGAGCTGCGGCGGGTCGCCCAGCTGGGCATCCTGCAGGCGCGCAGCAGCCAGTCGGTCGAGCCGATCCTGGCGGCCTATCGAATCGCGGCACGCGTCGCCTGGGACGAGATCCTGCGCTCCTGGCGCGACCATCCCGAGGCGACGCCCGAGGCGATCATGGTCACGGCCAACTATGTCTTCGCCGCGCTGGACCAGGTCGCGGCCGAGGTGACGAAGACATACCTCCACGCGCGTGAGCAGCACATGCAGCGAGGCACCCGCGCGCAGGAGCGGCTGTTTCATGCGCTGATCAGCGACAGCTTCGACTCGGAGCTCGAGCTGCAAAAGCAGGCGCTCGCGCTCAACATGCCGATCGCGGCCACGGGCTACGTCTCGGTGGTCTGCAAGCTGATCACCGGCAGCCGCGACAACGAGCGCGGCGGCCAGGTGCTGGCCGAGGTGGCCTCGTCGCTCGAGCTCCCGCGTGGCGCCATCCAGCACACGACCGACCCGAGCACGCTTGTCGTGCTGTGGCCCGCCGACTCCGGGGCCGGCGTCGACGAGAGCCGGCAGTTTGCGCTCCAGCTCCAGGACGAGGTTGCGCGGCGCTCCGGCACGGCCCGCGCCCGCCTGCGCGCAGGGATCGGCGGCTACCATGCCGGGCTGCGCGGGATCTCGCGCTCCTATCTCGAAGCCCAACAGGCGATCGAGGCGGGCCGCAAGCTCCGCCCCGAGGCGATCGTGCACGGACACGACGAGGTGATTCCTCACCTCGTCCTCGCCCAGAACCCTCGGCTGGCGGAGCGCTTCGTCGTGCACACCCTGGGTCGCCTGCTGGACCCCAAGGTGCGCCACCGCGAGGCGCTGCTGGAAACATTGGATGCTTACCTCGGGCGGGGCTCGGTGAAAGACGCCGCAGCCGAGCTCGATCTGCACCGCCACACCGTGCTCTATCGGTTGGACAAGCTGCGCGAGCTGCTGGGCGGGGACCTCGACTCGCCCCCCGCCCGATGGCGGCTGCAGCTGGCGCTGGACCTGCAAAAACTGCTTTAGAAGTCGTTTTAGGACATCACGTCCCAATATATACGCCTGAATTAGCACCGACGGCCAGTGTGGATTGGCCCTGACGTCCGTATGCTGTGAGTATGGCATCCAGCCCCAACGGTCGCCGCGTGGCCGTCACCGGCATGGGCTTCGTCACCCCGATCGGCAACGACCTCGAAACCGTCTGGTCGAACATGGTCGAAGGCGTCTCGGGCATCGGCCGGATCACGCACTTCGACACCAGCGTCTTCGACTGCAAGATCGCGGGCGAGGTCAAGGGCTTCAACCCCGAGGAATACATGGACCGCAAGACCGCCCGCCACATCGGGCGTTACTGCCAGTTCGCGCTGGCGGCCTCCAAGCAGGCTCTCGCCCAGTCCGGCCTCGTCCCGGGCGAGATGGATCCCGACGACGTCGGTGTGATCGTCAGTTCGGGCATCGGCGGCATGGAGGAGATCGAGAAGAGCCACACGCAGCTCATGGAACGCGGCCCCAGACGGATCAGCCCGTTCACCGTCCCGATGATGATCGCGGACATGGCGGCGGGGATCGTTGCCATTCACACGCACGCCGGCGGTCCGAACTACGCCATCGTCAGCGCCTGCGCGTCGGGCTCTCATGGCATCGGTGAGGCCTCGGAGATCATCAAGCGCGGAGACGCGGTCGCCATGCTCGCGGGCGGTTCGGAAGCGACGATCACACCCCTGACGATGGGCGCATTCAGCCAGATCAAGGCCGTCAGCGAACGTAACGACGAGCCCGAGAAAGCATGCCGCCCGTTCGACCTCAACCGCGACGGATTCGTCATGAGCGAGGGCTCGGTGATGCTCGTGCTGGAAGAGATGGAGCACGCGAAAAAGCGCGGAGCCAAGATCTTCGCCGAGATCGCAGGCTACGGCGCGAGCGCTGACATGTACCACTTCACCGCTCCACAGCCGGAAGGCAAAGGCGCGATCCGCGCCATGCGCCGCGCGCTGGAGAAGAGTGGCGTGGAGCTCACCGACGTCGGCTACATCAACGCTCACGGCACCTCGACCAAGCTCGGCGACAGCGCCGAGACCAAAGCCGTCAAGGCGGTGTTCGGCGACCACGCGCACAAACTGGCGGTCAGCTCGACCAAGTCGGTCCACGGTCACCTGCTCGGAGCCGCCGGCGCCATCGAGGCCGCCGCGTGCATCCTCGCCCTCGACCGGGGCCTTCTGCCGCCCACCATCAACCTGGACACCCCGGATCCGGAGTGCGACCTCGACTACGTGCCCAACAAGGCGCGCAAGGCAGACATCAAGGTGGCCATGTCGAACTCGTTCGGCTTCGGCGGCCACAACGCGACCCTCGTCATCAAAGGCCCGAAGGGCATCAACTAAGCAGGAGTTAGCGCAATGGCAACCCAACTCGTTTTCAAGGAGCTGCAGGACCTCGCCGGTGAGATCCTGGGCGTCGACGCCGACCAGGTGCAGCTCGACAAGAGCTTCGCCAAGGACCTCGCGGCGGATTCGCTCGACCTCGTCGAGCTGATCGCCGCCGTCGAGGACAAATACGACGTCGAGCTGCCTGAAGAGGAGCTCGAGAAAATGAAAACCATCGGCGATCTCTGGAAGTTCCTGGAGCAGAAGACCGCCGAGCGGCTCGAGGCCTGAGCTGACATGGCGATAACCAACGCATACCGCACGCGGTCGGGCGCGGTGCCGCTTCGCTCGTTCAAGGCCAAGGGCCGGCCCAGCGCCATCGCCGGCGTCGGGGTTTACGCGCCCGAGAAGGTGATCACCAACTTCGACCTCGAGAAGATGATGGACACCTCGGACCAGTGGATCAGGGAGCGCACCGGCATCCACCGGCGCCACATCGCCGAGCCGGGGACGACCACGCTCGAGCTGGCCACCAAGGCGGCGCGAGCCGCCCTCGACGCCGCGGGCATCAAAGCCGAAGACCTCGACATGATCCTGGTCGGCACCTCGTCGCCGGACGGTCCTTTCCCATCCATCGCGGCTCGGATCCAGGATGAGCTGGACGCGCCGGGCGCGGTGGCCTGGGACACGCTGGCGGCCTGCACCAGCTTCATGTACGGGCTGTCCATCGCCGACTCGTTCATCGCCACCGAGCGAGCCGACAACGTGCTCGTGGTGGGCGCCGAGGTCCTATCGCGGATGCTCGACTACTCGAACCGCGGCACCGCCGTCATCTTCGGTGACGGCGCCGGGGCGGCGGTCGTGCGACCCGCCCCGAAGGGAGCCGGTTTCCTGAGCTGGTGCCTGGGGGCGGACGGCCG
>JBAUTF010000058.1:0-1761 GCA_049582065.1 Candidatus Dormiibacterota bacterium
TCGAGCGCCCGGCAGGCCTGGGCCAGCCCGGCGACCGTCTCCTCGAGCTCCCAGTAAACCTCCGGGCGATCCGGGTTGGCGAGGTTGAGGCAGTCCGTGACCGCCAGCGGCCGGGCCCCCGTGGCGACGATGTTCCGCGCCGCCTCGGCGACCGCCAGCTGAGCGCCGAGGTGAGGATCGAGGTGGCAGTAGCGCGAGTTGCAGTCCGTGGTCATGGCCAGGCCGAGGCGGGTGCCCTTGACCCGCAGCATGGCCGCGTCACCGCCGGGCGGAATGACCGTCGCGTCGCCGACCATGTGGTCGTAGCGGCGGTAGATCCCGCGGCGGCTCATGAGGTTCGGGCTGGCCAGCAGGCGCAGCAGCGCAGCGCCCGGGTCGACCATCGGGGTCAGCGAGTCGACGTCGAGGGCCCGCCACAGCTTGGGTGTGACGCCGACCAGGCGGCGGGGCGGCGCGCCGTCGGTGAGCAGGTCGACGGGCAGACGGGCGACCTCGCGCTTGCCGTCCATCACGGTCAGGCACCCGTCATCGGTCACTTCGCCGATCACGGCCGAAGTGAGGTCCCAGGCCTGGAAGATGCTCTCGACCTCGGCCTCACGGCCCCGCTCGACCACGATGAGCATGCGCTCCTGCGACTCCGACAGCATCACGTCGTACGGCTTCATGCCGCGCTCGCGCATGGGCACCTGCGACACGTCGATGCGCGCGCCGGCCCCGGGCACCCTAGCCGCGCATTCGGCGACCGAGGAGGTCAGACCGGCCGCGCCGAGGTCCTGGATGGCCACCACCGCGCTCGTGTGCGCCAGGTCCATGCAGGCCTCGAGCAGGCACTTTTCGAGGAACGGGTTGCCGACCTGGACCGCAGGCCGGCGCTCGGAGCTGCTCTCATCGAGCTCGAGCGACGCGAAGGATGCGCCGTGGATGCCGTCGCGGCCGGTATCGGCTCCGACGAGCATGAGGCTGTTGCCGGTGCCCTCGGCCCGCGCGTGCATCAGCCGGTCGACCCTCACCAAACCGACGCACATCGCGTTGACGAGCGGGTTCTGCGCGTAGCAGTCGTCGAAGTACACCTCGCCGCCAACGGTCGGGATCCCGATGCAGTTCCCGTAGCCGCCGATGCCGGCAATGACTCCTTCAAAGTGGTGGCGCGACTCGGGCAGCGGCCCGAAACGCAGCGAGTCGAGCAGGGCGAACGGCCGCGCCCCCATCGCAATGACGTCCCGGATGATCCCGCCCACCCCGGTGGCTGCGCCCTGGTACGGCTCGATGGCCGAAGGATGGTTGTGCGACTCGATCTTGAAGACGGCGGCCCAGCCTTCGCCGATGCTCACGGCCCCGGCGTTCTCGCCCGGCCCCTGAAGCACGGCCGGGCCGGTCGAAGGGAGCCGGCGGAGCAGCGTCTTGGAGCTCTTGTACGAGCAGTGCTCCGACCACAGGACTCCGAGCATGCCGAGCTCGACCTCGTTGGGCGGTCTCTTCAGCTGCTCAACGATGGCCCGATACTCGTCGGGGGTGAGCGCGACCTCCCGCAGCCGCCGCTCGTCGATCATCTCGAGACTCAAGAAACCAGGACCTTCAGCGCGTTCTCCGCGACGGATCGGAAGAGCTTGAGGCCATCCGTTCCGCCGAGCTCCGGCTCAGCACACCGCTCGGGGTGCGGCATCATGCCCAGCACGTTGCCGCGCGCGTTGACGATGCCGGCGATGTTGTGCAGCGACCCGTTCGGGTTCGCGCCGGGCCCGACCTTGCCGTTCGCGTCGC
>JBAUTF010000059.1:0-12001 GCA_049582065.1 Candidatus Dormiibacterota bacterium
CGATGAAGGTCGCCTCCTCTTTCGCGATCTCAGACCAGGTGTTCGTAATTCGACGCTTTGGGGTTCTGTTTGCCATTGGAATTTCTCCTTGCCAATCTCTTTCGCGGCCGTTGTTGGACCACGATCAACTCAACTGTGTAGCCAAGCAATCACCATGGCCAGTGCCGTTCGTCCTGCGTGTCGAGTGACAGTCGCAAGTCCAGGGCAAGAAGTCGCAGCAATGGTCCGGCATAAGGCCCTGTGATAGGCGGGTATTGTGGAGGATTCTTCGGACATGTCCGTTGTGCCGGTGAAATCCGGTGAACCGGCCCCCACCTTGCTCGAGGCGGCAAGCCTGCCGGCCGGCGAGGTGCTTTCCCGCCTGGGCAGCTCGGTCGAAGGGCTGTCGCCTGCAGAAGCAGCGCACCGTCTGACCGTCGTCGGTCCGAACGCAATCCGCAGCCATGACGTCCGAGCGCTCGCGATCCTCGGACGTCAGCTTCGCAATCCGCTTCTCATCCTGTTGGGCGGGGCTACGCTCATCTCTTTTCTGGTGGGTGAGCACACCGACGCGATCATCATCCTCGCGATCGTCGGCCTGAGCGTCGGACTCGGTTTCTTCAACGAGTACCGCTCGGAGCGTGTGATCGAAGCGTTGCACGCGAGCATTCGCCATCGATCGCTGGTCATGAGAGGCGGTCAGTCGATGGCCGTCGATGTGACCGAGCTGGTCCCAGGCGATGTCGTGCTGCTGCGCCCCGGCGACCTCGTGCCCGCGGACTTGAGGCTGATCGATGCTCGTGAGCTCGAGTGCGACCAGGCGGTGCTCACGGGCGAACCGATGCCCAAGTCCAAAGGCTCGGAGCCGGAATCAGATCCATCCGTGGGCGAGCTGGGCCTTCGCTGTGCCGCCTACATGGGAACCACCGTACGTGGCGGGGCAGGCTCCGGCGTGGTGGTGTCGAGCGGACCCGCCACAGTTTTCGGCAAGATCGCGCTCAGGCTCGGCGAGCGGCAGCCGGAAACCGCGTTTCAGCGAGGGCTCCGCAGCTTCTCAATCCTCCTGGTCTGGGTAACCGGCTTTCTCGCTGGAGGCATCTTCATCGCCAACTCATTGCTCGGTCGCCCGGTCCTCGAATCCGCCCTGTTCTCTCTCGCGATCGCTGTGGGATTGACCCCGCAGCTGCTCCCCGCCATCGTCTCGGTGAGCCTCGCCTCCGGCGCGCGAAACCTCGCGCGCAAGAGAGTTGTGGTCAAGCGGCTGATCAGCATCGAGGACCTGGGCAACATCGAGGTCCTCTTCACTGACAAGACCGGCACCCTGACCGAAGGCCGGATCACCTTTCAGAAGGCCATCGACCCAGGCGGAGAGCCGGACGCCGAGGTGCTCAAGCTCGGCCTGCTGTGCGCGGCAGGAGCTAATGTCGACCCGGCCGCTTCAGGGAACACGCTCGATGCCGCGCTGCTCGAGGCCGGGGTCGCGGCCCCCGAGTACCGGCACCTGGACAACCTCCCATTCGACCACGAGCGCCGCATGATGTCGGCCCTCGTCGCTGCGCCTGACGGTTCGATGACGCTGATCACCAAGGGCGCGCCGGAATCCGTCCTCGAACGCTGCGGCCCGCCTGCCGCCACGAGCCACTCGACCCTGGAGGGGCAGTTCTCAGCCGGGGCGCGGGTGATCGCCGTGGCGACCAGGGCCTGGCAGGGAGCGCCGCAGTGCTCCCTCACCGACGAACGCGACCTCGAGCTGAAGGGATTCCTCACTTTCCTCGACGCACCCAAAGCCGATGCCGCCGAGGCGCTCGACCAGCTGAAGCGGCTCGGTGTCGAGGTCAAGATCGTGACCGGGGACAACCCGGTCGTGGCTCAGACGGTCTGCCGCCTTCTCGGCCTTGACCACGGCGAAAGCATCACGGGGCCCGAGCTCGACCAGCTCAGCGACCAGAAGCTCCTCGAACGTCTTCCTCGTACCGGCATCTTCGCCCGCGTGTCACCGGACCAGAAGTCCAGGATCATCACCGCCCAGCGCAGCCTCGGCAGGGACGTGGGATTTCTCGGCGACGGGGTCAATGACGCCGTCGCGCTTCGGGACGCCGACGTGGGCATCTCCGTGGACACCGGCAGCGAGGTTGCCAAGGACGCCGCAGACATCGTCCTGCTCGGCAAAGACCTCGGCATCCTCGCCGGTGGCGTCCTTGAAGGCCGCCGAATCTTCTCCAACACCATGAAGTACGTCTTGATGGGTACGTCGTCGAACTTCGGCAACATGTTCAGCGCCGCGGGTGGTTCGCTGCTCCTCAACTTCCTACCCATGACGCCAACGCAGGTTCTGCTCAACAACCTGATCTACGACGCTGGCGAGATGACGATCCCCACCGACACAGTCGATGCCGAGCTCCTGGAGCGGCCGGCGCAATGGGACATCCGCATGATTCGCCGGTTCATGATCTTCTTCGGACCCATCAGCTCGATCTTCGATTTCGCCACCTTCGGCGTGATGCTGTTCATCTTTCATGCGCGCGGCAGCCTGTTCCAGACAGCCTGGTTCACCGAGTCGCTCGCGACTCAAAGCCTGGTCATATTCGCGATCAGGACAAGACGCGTTCCCTTCTTCCGCAGCCGGCCCGGCCTAGCGCTGACAGCCGGCACGCTGGGGTCGGTGGCGGTCGCCGTCGCGCTTCCGTTCACGCCGCTTGCTTCCCTGTTCGGCTTCACGGCGCTTCCCGGCAGCTTCCTGGCCATCCTGGGCTTGATGGTGGTGATCTACCTGACGCTCGTGGAGCTCGGCAAGAACCTCTTCTTCAAACGTCTTCCGGTGCGACCCCGGCTTCCGGTGGAGCGCTGGGAGCTCACGCCGACACTTCAGACGGTGGAGAGGTTCGCTTCCCGATGGACTGTCGGGTCCAGGTTAGGGCGCAGGAGCCAGGGCGCGCGCAAGCCCAAGATCACCACCGCCTGATCTCGTCCCGCACTGCCTACTGGCCCGGCATTTGCCGGGGCTAAAGCCGCGTGGCCCGGCGCCGACCACCGCGCGTGGTTTGGGAGAATGAAGACAGGCCGCCTCGATTCAAGAGGTCTAATCACGCGCTCAGGCGGGTTCGCTGACGGCGCCGGCCATCAGCGAACCGTCATAGGGATTCAAGCGGCTCTAAGCGGCGTGCTTCGCGGGCCGTCGCGCCGCAACATGCTTGCGCGTCGTGCGGTGTGCGTGCGTGGCCTTGGTGACGGTCACGCGCTTCGGTGCGTGGCGTGCGAGCTGCTCAGTCAAGTTCTCGATCAGGCCGCGCAGCAGGTCGCGCTGGGTTTCGACGAAACGTTCGGCGAGCTCGTAAGCGGCAGAGATTGCAGCCGCCGGGGACCGCTGAGTCTTGATCTTCTTGACGACTGCCTTGTGACGGATGGGTCGCTTTGCGACTTTGGTTGCCATGAGGTCCTCCTTGTCAAACGGACTGGGGCGATCATCGCGACCGCCACTCAATGCAACTGTGTCGCGTCGGTCTCTCCGAAGCTAGAGTCGTTCGCCTCACCTGCTCAGTGCCAGACGTGAGCTCGCGGCCCGCGGCGATGTGCCACGCTCATGGCATGCGAGCATGAACGCGCTGCTCACCGACCTGTATGAGCTGAACATGGTCGCCAGCTACATGCGCCGTGGCATGAACAAGCCGGCGACTTTCAGCCTCGTCGTCCGAAGGCTGCCTGAGAGCCGCGGCTTTCTCGTCGCCGCGGGGGTCGAGTCGTGCCTCGACTTCCTGGAAGGCCTGCGGTTCGAGGAGCGCGACCTTCACTACCTGCGCGACCAGCTCGGATTCAAGGCAGCCGACCTCGATGCGTTCCGGCGTTTGCGCTTCACGGGCGACGTATGGGCGATCCCCGAAGGACGCATCGCGTTTGCGGGCGAGCCGCTGGTCGAGGTCACCGCCCCGCTGCCCGAAGCCCAGCTGATCGAGACCTACCTGCTCAACCAGGTGACTTTCGAAACGACGATAGCGAGCAAGGCAGCGAGGTGCGTCATCGCCGCCGCCGGACGGGACCTGGTCGACTTTTCGTTCCGCCGCACGCAAGGCATAGAGGCGGGGCTCGACGTGGCCCGGCTCTCGGCGATGGTTGGATTCGGCGCCACCAGCAACGTTGAGGCGGCGCGCCGGTTCGGACTGCTGGCGGCCGGCACCATGGCGCACTCATACGTCGAAGCCTTCTCGAGCCAGGCCGATGCTTTCCGGGCATTTGCTCAAGACTTTCCCGGCCGTGCGACTTTCCTGGTCGACACCTACGACACCATCGGCGGCGTCAAAGACGCGATCGCAGTGATCAAGGAGCTCGGCCTGGCCGGCGGCCTCGGCATCCGGCTTGACAGCGGCAACCTGGACGACCTGGCTCGACTAAGTCGAAGGTTGCTCGACCGCGCCGGCCTACCGCATGTACGCATCCTTGCGAGCGGTGGGTTGGACGAGCTGGAGATCGACGACCTGGTGCGGGCCGGCGCGCCCATAGACGCATTTGGGATCGGCACCAGGATGGGCGTGTCAGCCGACCACCCGTACCTTGACACTGCTTACAAGCTCGTCCGTTATGCGGACCGGCCGGTCATGAAGCTATCGCGCGGAAAGGTCACTTTCCCAGGCCGCAAGCAGGTCTTTCGACGGCGGCGGCCTTTCGGAGACATGGTCGGTCTGTTCGACGAGGCGGCGCCCGCGAGACATCAGCCGCTACTGGAGCCCCTGATGATCGGCGGGCGGAGGTCGAACGCGCACGCCGCGGTCGCCGAGTCCCGCCGGCGCTTCGAGGAGGACCTCTCCATCCTGCCCGTCGCCGCGCGTGATCTGCGCTCGCCCCAACCGCCCTCGGTGCGTTTCTCGCCGGAGCTGCGGCAGCTGTCGGCCGAGACGCGACGAGAGCTGACGAGCAAGCTTCGTCCTCATGGTCATCGAACGGGCAATCTGAAAACCTGACCGTCGCGCCCGAACTCGCCGAACGCAAACCGTACCGGACGGTTCTGGATCCGGTGGGTCCCGGCCAACGCATGACCAATGGCCCTGGCTGTCTGCTGCCCGATGAGCGACGCTGAGACTGGTCCCTGGGAGTTGATGGGCGACGGTCGGGGCTGACCCCCATGAAGGGAGGGATGCTTGAACCGGAAACCCACGACTGACCCGGGGACCAGTTGTTTTTCTGGGCCATCATGCCGTCCCATCCTCCGCTCGTCCTTGCCGTCGGAAGGGCAGGTCGAGGACCAGGAACAGGACCGCACCGATCACGGCAGCCGGCGCCAGGTACCACGGCCATGCTCCGAGGAGGTCGAGCGGGGTGGGGCTGGGGGGCTTGGCCCTCAGGTACATGTAGTTGGCGCCGGTCACTGCGTCGACGAGCCCGACCAGCGCCGTGTATCCAATCGTGATCATCGCCACTCGAACAATCGCAAGACGTCTCGGCGGCTGCCTCAGGCCTATGACGAGCACGAGCGCGGCCATCACCTCTCCACCGTGCACGACGTAGTACTGAAAGAACAGAAAGGTCGGGAAATGCTGCGGCAGGTCCGGCGTGAGCAACGCCTGTGCGCTGCCGGCCAAAGCCCAGAAGTAGGTGAGCTCGACAAGCACGGGCCGGCGGAGCCAGAGGGCGAGAGCGGCGATCAGAACCGTGATGTCGCAGATCTGGAGGGGCAGCGCGTCGGCGAGGTCAAACGCGCGGATGCCCCGTGACAGAAGGTAGGCCCACCAACCCAATTCGGCGGCGACGAGCACGATGGCCAGTGTTCGGCAGCCGGCCTCGATCCACAGGCCTGGAAACCGCCGGGCGGAGACGACGGCGCCAAGCACCGACAGGGCCAACACGGCGAGCGTGACCAGGTGCTCGGACGAGAAGAGCCCGGTCAACCTTCGGCAACCGGCTCAACGGGGTAGAGCATCTCCGTCCACGGGTCAGCCGGCCGGCTCGAGAGACAGAGCAGGCATGGGTCGCGCGAGAAGCCGGAGGTGAAGCGAACGAAGGAGGCCCAGGTCAGAATCGCAGGCGGTCGCGGCGGCATGAACCGATGATCGCTCGCTCTAGCCGGTCCTTGCTTTCGGCTGCGTGGTCCATGTGACCTGTTCGAGCAGCTGTCGCACCTCCTCGTCGGTGGTCTGACGGAACTCGTCGTACCACTCACCGACGGCGAAGAATTCCGGTGACTCGATCACGCATTCGAGCCGGTCCACCAGATGAGCGAGCGACCTGCAGGTCGACGTGGCGCCCACCGGCACGGCGACCACGATCGATGCCGGTTGGCGCCGTCCCAGGGCAGTGACGGCAGCTCGCATCGTCGATCCGGTGGCAAGGCCATCGTCCACCACGACCACTGTTCGTCCACGCGGGTCGACCGGAGGCCGGCCGCCCCGAAACACGCGCTCCCGCCGTTCCAGCTCCTCCAGCTCACGGGCGGCCACGAGGTCGATCACCTGCTCCGGCACCTCGATCTCGCCGAGCACGCGCTCGTTGAGGACGCGAACGCCTCCGGATGCGATTGCGCCCATCGCGAGCTCTTCCGCTCCCGGGACGCCGAGCTTGCGGACCACGATCACGTCGAGCGGTGCCAGCAGGGCTCGGGCGACCTCGTATGCGACCGGCACGCCACCGCGCGGAATCCCGAGGACCAGCAGGTCATGTCGCCCCGCCAGGTCCGACAGCCGGCGAGCGAGGTGACGGCCCGCGTCCTCGCGGTCGCGAAAACGTTCCGGAGACTCCAGCGAGTCGGCGGCCAGGCCGGTCATGGTTGTCACTTCAAGTACCTGTCAAACCAATCCGCGGCCAGCGATGCGACCTGCTCGAGGGTGCCCGGTTCCTCGAAAAGATGCGTCGCCCCCGGCACGATCTCCAGCCGCTTCTCACACGAGAGCCTGAGCAACGCCTGCCGGTTCAGAGCTATGACAGCTTCGTCGTCGCCGCCGACGATGAGCAGGGTCGGGGACTTCACGGCGCCGAGGGCGTCGTGGGCCATGTCCGGCCGGCCTCCACGCGAGACGACTGCGCTCACCTTGCCTCGCCACCCGGCGGCGGCGGCCACGAGCGCGGCGGCAGCGCCGGTGCTGGCCCCGAAGTAGCCCAGAGGCAGCTGGCTGGTGGAGGGGTTGGCCCTGATCCAATCGGACGCGGTCTCGAGCCGCCCGGACAAAAGACCGATGTCAAAGCGCAGGCTGCCGCCGGTCGCCTCATCGAGCGCCTCTTCGGCCGGCGTCAGCAAGTCCATCAGCAAGGTCGCGAGGCTCGCTTTCTGCAACTCCTGCGCCACGAAGCGGTTGCGCGGGCTGTGCCTGCTGCTCCCGCTGCCGTGCGCGAACAGGACTATGCCATGGGCACGCGGCGGGATCACCAGGTCGCCCGCGATCGAAGCGTCCCCGGCCGGGATCGAAACGGTGCTCAACTCCGCCTCGACGGCCGGGTTTCTCACAGCTCTGGCTCCGGATCCAATGTCTCCAGGCATGGCTCGCCGAGCAACACGTTAAGACGGTTGGGCGGGCCCAGCCAGGGCCTAACGGCCCCCTGGAGGCATCCCGGTCGGCTGCCTCCACCAGGACCCGGCGCCCCGAACCGGCGGGACGTTCGGCTCTTGACCGGGAGGTGGCCGCGCCCGCAAGGTCGGGGTGGTGGCACAGCGCGCCCTGCTCGAGACACCTTCCATCCGCGACCTCGTCGCCGAGACGCCGTACCGATGGGTCATCCCGCGCCGCGGCGCCATGCGAGTGCCGGGAGTCGTCTTTGCCTCCCAGGCGCTGCTGCCGGCAGTCCTAGGCGACCGGTCGATCGAGCAGCTGATCAACGTCGCGACCCTGCCTGGAATCGTCAAGGCAAGCTTTGCCATGCCCGACATCCATTGGGGTTACGGGTTCCCGATCGGCGGGGTGGCCGCTACCGACGTGGCGCAGGGAGGGGTTGTCTCGCCGGGTGGAGTCGGCTTCGACATCTCCTGCGGCGTCCGCCTCCTGGCGACCTCGATGGATGTCGACCACGTGCGACCGCGCATGGAGGAGTTGATGACCGCGCTGGGCCATCGCGTGCCGGCAGGGCTGGGCGGAACCGGCATCTGGAGAGTCGACGAAAACGGCATCGAGAAGGTACTGAGATCAGGAGCGCGCGCCGCCGTGGAAGCCGGATACGGCACCCAGGAAGACCTCGAACGTTGCGAGGACATGGGTGGCTTGCCGGTGGAGGACGTATCCAGCGTCAGCCGCCACGCGCTGGACCGCGGCTTGGGACAGCTCGGAAGCCTCGGGTCGGGCAACCACTTCATCGAGGTGCAGCTCGTCGAGCGCATCGTCGACGCGAAGGCCGCGGCCGCGTTCGGCCTGCGCGAGGGGCAGGTGACCGTGATGATTCACACCGGCTCGCGCGGTCTCGGGCACCAGGTCTGCAGCGACCACGTCCGCGCAATGTTGAAGTCGCTGCTCCAGTACCGCATCAAGCTCCCCGATCCGCAACTGGCGGCGGCCCCCGTCGACTCGCCCCATGGACGTCGCTATATGAACGCCATGGCTGCGGCCGCCAACTTCGGGCGGGCGAACCGCCAGGTGCTCACCTGGGGAGTCCGTCAGGAGCTCGACGCCGTGCTTGGTGAGCATGACGTGACCGTCGTCTACGACGTCTCGCACAACCTGGCCAAGCTCGAGAGGCACGAGGTGGATGGCGCCTCGCTACTGCTCTGCGTGCACCGAAAAGGTGCCACCAGGGCTCTGCCGGCCGGGCATCCCGACCTGCCGGACGTCTATCGTGCCGCCGGCCAGCCCGTCCTGGTGCCGGGCTCGATGGGCACTGCCTCGTACGTCCTTGTCGGTGAGCCCGGCAACCAGGCTTTCGCCTCCACCTGTCACGGCGCGGGAAGGACCATGAGCCGGCACCAGGCCATGCGGATGGTGCGCGGCGCCGAGCTTCAGAGCGACCTCCGAGGTAGGGGCGTCATCGTCGAGACGCGCTCCCTGAGGTCGCTTCCCGAGGAGACGCCCGAGGCCTACAAAGACGTCGATGAGGTCGTCCGGACCTGCGAGGGGGCGGGGCTCTCACGTCCGGTAGCCCGGCTTCGGCCGCTGGGCGTGCTCAAGGGCTGAGCGGCGCGACTTCACGGCGCGCCGGTCCCTCGGCCCGCAGGCCGGATGGCCCTGACGATTGACGATCGCTCCTCCGAAGATCGAGACGATATGCAAGTCCAGATCAGCGACCGCACCCACCACCTACCGTCCGAGCTCCGGGCCTACGTCGAAGAGAGGTTAGAGAGCCTTGGCGACCACCTCGACTTGATTGCCGGGGCCGATGTCGAGTTCATCCGCGACGTGAAGAAGAGGCCGGAACCGCTCCATGTGGTGAAGATCAACCTGCACCTCCTGGGCCACCGCTTGCCCGGCCTCCGGGCCGGCGCGACAGGCCACGACCCGCGCATCACGTTCGACCTGGCGATGATCAAGATCGCACACGAGGTCGATCAGCTGAAGGAAAGGGTCAAAGCGCACCCCTGACGCGCGTCGCCGAGGCCCGGCTGCGGATCAGATCCCCGGCCGCACCTTTTGCATGTGGTACTCCTCGATTCGCTCGTAGACCTCGTCCGGAAACACGAGATCCCTGTAGACGTTGCAGCCGTCCGGGTCGCCCGGGTTGGAGCAGATCGGGAAGTCCTGGTGGCGCTGCCACTCCAGGATCCGGGTGCGGGTCGGAGGGCTGTAGTCGTGAGTGCTGACCTGGTGGATGAGGCTTGCCGCCTCGTCCTCGGAGAAATCGGGGTTCTTCATCAGGTAGCGCATGACCTCGTCCCGCGGGAGGAAGTAGCGCGCAACGATGGCGAACACGAGCCGGCCGTAATGGCCGATATCCTTGCCCTCATCCAGCGCGCCCATGAGGTGGGCCATCATCGAACTCGACCGCAGATCGTCTGTTGGCATCAACCGAAGCATGGCCCGGAGCGTCCGGCCTGGTCAGGGTCGAAGGGCTGCCGGAATCCGGGACCACTGGACACGCTGGCGGATGGTCGATCGGCCCTGTCCAGGCGGTGGCCCCCTAGCGAACATTGCTGCAGAGGTGGCGCTTTTAGCGCTGCCCGATGGAGGCGCGAGATGGAAACGACCCTTTCGGTCATCAAAGCCGACACCGGGGGATACGTCGGCCACACCGACGTCCACCCGAGAATGCTGGAGCTGGCTCAGGCCAGGCTGGCGACGGCGGCGCGCGATGGGTTGCTGATCGACTTCCACGTCAACCGCGTGGGCGATGACCTGGCCTTGATCATGACCCACACCAAGGGAGTCGAGCACCCGGCGGTGCACGGGTTGGCGTGGGAGGTCTTCAAGGAGACCACCAAGATCGCCAAAGAGCTCGGGCTCTACGGCGCCGGCCAGGACATCCTCAAGGAGTCGTTCAGCGGCAACCTCCGCGGCATGGGCCCGGGCTACGCCGAGATGACGTTCACCGAACGACCCAGTGAGCCGATCCTCGTTTTCCTCGCGGACAAGACCGAGCCGGGCGCCTTCAACCTCCCCCTCTCCAAGATGTTCGGCGACGCCTTCAACACTGCGGGGCTCGTCATCGACAGCAAGATGCATGCCGGCTTCGACTTCGAGGTGCTGGACCTGAAGCAGTCACGCGCCATCGTCTTCAAGGTGCCGGCCGAGTTCTACGACCTGTTGATGCTGATCGGCGCGGTGCACCGGTACGTTGTACGCACGGTACGCTCGCGGCAGCTGGGAGAGATCGGAGCCGCCAGCTCCACGCAGCGCCTCTCGTTGATCGCCGGGCGATACGTGGGCAAGGACGACCCGGTCATGATCGTGCGAACGCAGAGCGGCCTGCCGGCGGTGGGCGAGGTGCTCGAACCGTTCGCGTATCCGCACCTGGTCGGAGGCTGGATGCGGGGGTCGCATTTCGGCCCTCTCATGCCCTGCTCCGTCGTCGACGCGACGCCAAGCCGCTTCGACGGTCCGCCTCGCATCGTCTGCCTCGGTTTCCAGCTCAAAGACGGCAAGCTCACCGGGCCGCGCGACATGTTCGCCGACCCAGGCTTCGACCGGGCCCGGCAGCAGGCCAACGAGATCGCCGATTACCTGCGCCGCATGGGACCGTTTGAACCGCACCGCGCCGGGCTGGACGAGCTCGAATACACGACCATGCCCAGCCTGATCGAGCGCTTCGCCGACAGATGGGTGGACGACCGCGTCTCTGAGCCGGTGGCGAGCCGTTAGCGAGCGGGCGCAGCGATCCCGGGTCCTGCCCGATCGAGCCCCGGTCGGGGTTCGTTTCCTGGAGCACACCGCGGACGCGGCGATCGAGGTGCGGGCTCGATCGCTGGAAGGCTGCTTCGCGCGCGCGGCCGCAGGCATGTTCGCCTGCTTCACAGCGCCCATCGGCCTCACCACGTCGATGCAGGCGGTTGACGTTGACGTCGAGGCTGACGGCGTCGGTGAGCTCCTGTTGACCTGGCTCGAGGAGCTCCTGTACCAATCCGAGGTCAAGGGTCTGGCCCTGCACGAGTTCACGGTCACCCAGGTGTCGAAACAGCGGATGAAGGGCTCCGCTCGCGGCCCGAGATTCGGTGACGGATCGGAGACGACTGGCCCTGCGGTGAAGGCGGTGACCCGGCATGGCTTCGAGCTGCGAAAGTCCCGTGGCTACTGGGTGGCTCGAGTCCTGTTCGACGTATGAAGCCTCAGTCGAAGGTCACTCCAAGTTCAAGCATTTCGGCCCTGTCCGGCATCCTCCTGGCCCTTGACACTTGACTCAAAGGAGACGACATCCATGATCAACCTGATTCCGCCCGAAGGAGCCACCGAAGAGCAGCTCGACGCTTTCGTGGCGAGTCTGCGAAAGGATGCCCGCGAGCACGTCCGCGAGCTGCTCGCCGCCGGCGCGCCGGAGATGGAGATTGCCGACTACATCGCGAGTCTCGAGCCGACGGAGGAGGACTCGATTACACCGAACAGCGAAGGGGGAACGGCATGAGCGGCAAGCGTAAGCGACCCGAGACACCAACTCCGCCGGACCGCCTCGACACGCATCAGAAAGGAGCGGG